>NZ_JBTWNF010000022.1:0-111276 GCF_054796175.1 Actinomycetospora sp. C-140
AGCAGGCCCTTCAGCGTCTCCAGCGACGACTTCACGGTGTCGTGGTCGGGGTCGAGCGGCTGGATGTTGAGCTGGGTGACCCCGGCGGCGGCGAACTCGCGGACCTGCGCGGCGACCTCGTCCTCGCTGCCGATCAGCGACACCGCGTGGACGAGCTCCTCGGGCACCTTCTCGGCCGCCTCCTCCTTGCGGCCGGACAGGTAGAGGTCCTGGATCTCGGCCGCCTCGGTCTCGAACCCGTAGCGGGCGGCGAGGTCGTTGTAGAAGTTCTTGCCCTTGGCGCCCATGCCGCCGACGTAGAGCGCGAGCTGCGGCCGGACGTGCTCGCGCAGCTTGCCCGCCCCGGGCCCGACGGCGAAGGGCACGTTGACGGAGGTCTGCAGCTCGCCCAGCGCCGGATCGCGGCGGGCCTTGCCGGCCTCGAGCGAGGCGCCCCAGACCTCGTGCGCGCGCCCCGGGTGGAACCAGATCGGCTCCCAGACCTCGGCCAGCTCGGCGGCCAGCTCGACGTTCTTCGGCCCGATCGCGGCGAGCATGACCGGGATCTGCGCGCGCACCGGGTGGTTGATGATCTTCAGCGGCTTGCCGAGCCCGGTGCCCTGCTCGGGGGGCAGCGGGATCGTGTAGTGCTTGCCGTCGTACTGCACCTTCTCGCGGCGCCAGACCTGCCGGCAGATCTCGATGATCTCGCGGGTGCGCCCGACCGGGGCGTCGTACCGGACGCCGTGGAAGCCCTCGATGACCTGCGGGCCCGACGCGCCCATCCCGAGCACGAACCGGCCGTCGGAGACGTAGTCCAGCCCGGCCGCGGTCATGGCGGTCAGCGACGGGGTCCGCGTGTAGATCTGGACGATCCCCGACTCGATGTGCAGTCGCGACGTGCGCGCCGCGAGGTATCCCAGCTGGCTCACCGCGTCGAAGCTGTAGAGCTCGGCGACGCTGACCGCGTCCAGCCCGATCTCCTCGAGCTCGACGAGCCGCTCGACGGTCTCGTGGAAGCCGCCCTGCGCGTAGGCCAGGCCCATCCCGACCTTGATCGCGCTCATCCGAGCACCACCCGCCCGATGATCTCCTTCATGATCTCGGTCGTGCCGCCGTAGATCGTCTGGACGCGGGTGTCGAGGTAGGCCTTCGCGACCGGGTACTCCTTCATGTAGCCGTAGCCGCCGTGCAGCTGCAGGCAGGAGTCGATGACCTCCTTGGCCGTCTCGCTCGACCAGTACTTGGCCATGGAGGCGTCCGCGGGCCCGAGCTTGCCCTCGTTCAGCTCGGTGATGCAGCGGTCGACGAACGTGCGGGTGACCGCGAGCTTGGTCGCCATCTCGGCGGCCGAGAAGCGCACCGTCTGGAGCTTCGCGAGCGGCTTGCCGAACGCGGTCCGCTCCTTGACGTACTTCACCGTCTCCTCGAGCACCTTCTCCGCACCCGCGATCGCGCCGACGGCGATCGAGAGCCGCTCGCGGGGGAGGTTCTGCATGAGGTAGATGAAGCCCTTGCCCTCCTCGCCGAGGAGGTTGGCGGCGGGCACGCGCACGTCGGTGAACGACAGCTCGGCGGTGTCCTGGGCGGACATCCCGATCTTCTCGAGGTTGCGGCCGCGCTCGAAGCCGGGCGTGTCCCGCTCGACGACGATGAGGCTGAAGCCGTGGGCGCCGGCGTCGGGATCGGTCTTGCAGACCACGATGACGAGGTCGGACATGATGCCGTTGGTGATGAACGTCTTCTGGCCGTTGATCACCCACTCGTCGCCCTCGCGGACGGCGCGGGTCTGGATGCCCTGGAGGTCCGAACCGGTGCCCGGCTCGGTCATCGCGATGGCCGTGATCATCTCGCCGGAGCAGAAGCGCGGCAGCCAGCGCTGCTTCTGCTCCTCGTTCGCGAGCTCGATGAGGTAGGGCGCGATGACGTCGTTGTGCAGCGAGAAGCCCAGGCCGCTCGTGCCGGCCCGCGCGACCTCCTCGGTGACGATCCACTGGAAGCGCAGGTCGGGGGTGCCCCCGCCGCCGAACTCCTCCGGGACGTCCATGGCGAGCAGGCCGGTCTTCCCGGCCGCCTGCCAGACCTCGCGGCTGACGTGTCCCTGCTTCTCCCACTCCGCGTGGTGGGGCGCCGCCTCCTTCTCGAGGAAGTCCCGCACCATCTCGCGGAAGTCGTTGTGCTCGTCGGAGAAGATCGTGCGCTCCACCGGCTGGCCCCTCCTCGTGAAACGTCGGGACGCCGTCGTGCGCCCGCGGCCCTGCTGGTCCGGCCAGCGTGGCCGGACCGACCGGTAACAGTCAAGCCTGACTCTTCCGTGATTCCGTACCACCGGTTACGGTCGCGCCTGCCCTGTGGCGGGCGTCACCGATCGTCCGTTTCTTCCGGTTCCCTCGTGGAGGTCCCCCGTGCCGTTCCGCCTGACCGACGTCGTCCGCCAGTACGTGAGCACACCGGACCTGGTGGCCATGACGTTCGAGGGGCAGAACACCACCTACGCCGAGCTCGACCGGCGCGGCGGGCTGGCCGCCCGGGCGATGGCCGCCGACGGCGTCGGTGCCGGGGCGCGGGTGGTCTGGCTGGGCAAGAACCGCCCCGAGTTCTTCGACCTGCTCTTCGGCGCCCCGCGCGTGCGGGCCGGGACGGCGCCGCTGAACAACCGGCTCACCCAGGACGAGCTGATCGCGATCATCGAGGACTCCGCCGCGCCGCTGGTCGTGCTCGGTCCGGACTTCGCCGCGATGCGCGACGACGTCGGGAAGATCGACGCCGTGCGGCGCGTGCTCGTCGTCGGCGAGGACTACGAGGACTGGCTCGCCGCGTCCGACGAGGTGCTCGACCCGCCCGACGACGCGCAGGACGACGACTGCGTCCTGCAGCTCTACACGTCGGGCACCACGGGCCTGCCCAAGGGCGTCGTGCTGACCCACACCCAGTTCGCGGCCCTGCTCTCGGTCGGCGACCACTGGGGCTTCGACACCGAGTCGGTGGGGCTCGTCGCGATGCCGCTGTTCCACATCGGCGGCTCGGGCTTCGCGCTGGTCTGCCTGTCGTTCGGGGCGCGGTGCGTGCTGATCGCCGACATCGTCCCGGACCAGCTGCTCGCCACGATGGCCGACGAGGGCGTCACCAACGCGTTCCTCGTGCCCGCCGTGCTGCAGTTCCTCACCCAGGTGCCCGGCGCGGCGGACAAGGACTGGTCGAAGCTGCGCGCCATCGCCTACGGCGCCTCGCCGATCACGAGCGCCGTGCTGAACCGCGTGCTGACCACGTTCCGGGCGCCGCTGTTCCAGGTCTACGGCTCGACGGAGACGACCGGCGCGATCAGCCAGCTCGACCCCGACGACCACGACCCCGACGGCCCGCGCGCCCACCTCATGCGCTCGGCCGGCAAGGCCTACCCGTGGGTCGAGCTCAAGGCCGTCGACCCGGCCTCCGGCGAGGACGTCCCGCAGGGCACGGTCGGTGAGATCTGGATCCGGTCCTCCCAGGTCACCCCCGGGTACTGGGCGCGCCCCGAGGAGACAGCGAAGGCCCTGGAGGGCGGCTGGTTCCACACCGGCGACGCGGGCTACCTCGACGAGGAGGGCTTCCTCTTCCTCACCGACCGCATCAAGGACATGATCGTCACCGGGGCGGAGAACGTGTACCCCATCGAGGTCGAGAACGTCCTCTCGGAGCACCCCGACCTCGCCGACGTCGCCGTCATCGGGGTCCCGGACGAGCGGTGGGGCGAGACCGTCAAGGCGGTCGTCGTCGCCCGGGAGGGCGCCGAGATCGACACCGACGCGCTGCTCGAGTGGGCCAAGGAGCGCATCGCCGGGTTCAAGCGGCCCCGGTCGGTCGACGTCGTCGACGCGCTGCCCCGCAACCCCTCGGGGAAGATCCTCAAGAAGGACCTCCGCAAGCCCTACTGGGAGAACGCGGAGGGGCGTTCCATCGGCTGATACCCGCGCTGAGCTGCGCAAACGCCGGGGATCCAATATCAGGTTCTTGTGGGGCGTTGTGGCTCGAACCGGTCCGTCGGCGCGTCGCGCGGAACAGTTACGGAACATATCGTCGAGATGGCCGCGCGGCCGTCGACGACGACTGCAACAGCGCGCCAGCAGTCACGGAGTCGGTCAGGTCCTCGACGGGTCGCGAAGCCCGGCACAGCCAGGAGACGACCGCCCGGTCCTCGGCGCCGATCAGCTCGGCGCGCCGCGGCGGTGGCAGCAGCCGGGTGCTGGGCAGCCATTGGAGATCGTTCTCGGCCGGGCGGTGGTCGAGGTCGGAGACGAACTCCGGGGCGATCGCGGCCAGGTTCACACGACTGCGCGGCGGGTGTGCGGGGGAGGGCCTCGCCCACGACGACGTGCCCGAGGGCTGCCAGACCGCCCGCACGGCCGCAAGCGCCACCCCAGCAGCCCCGTCGGCGGTCATCGATGACCGGGCGCTTGCACCCGCACGAACAGGCCCGGCAGGGCAGAGCCCGCGCTGCCGAGGGAGGGACCTCGGAGGCCGGCCCGCGATAGGGACGGAACGCGCGTAGCTCAGGAGGGTGAAAGTCAAAGACTCGGTAACGAGACGACCACGTTCCGCGAATCGAGAGACGTCCGCAGCACGCGGGTCGGGGGAGCAGAGGAGCAGGACAGTGACGGACGTTCAGGACGGAACCCGGGTCTCGGAGAACCCCGAGCACGACGCGGACAAGACCGCGCCGATCCGGATTCCCGACCAGTTTCGTCAGGCCCCTCCCATGGCTCCAGTGCAGCCGCAGCAGCGCCACCAGCTCGCCCGCCCGATGGCGCCGCAGCCCGCGCACTCGCAGCCCTCGCCGGTTGTGCAGGCCCCGAGCAACGGCTTCGGGATCACCGCGCTCTGCCTCGGCATCGTCAGCCTCGTCTTCATGCTGATCCCGCTCACCGGGTTCATCGCCGTCATCCTGGGCGGCCTCGCAGTGATCTTCGGCCTGCTCGGGTGGGGTCGAGTCCGTCGAGGTGCTGCGACCAACAAGGGCGTCACGATCTCCGGTACGGCCTGCGGCGCCCTGGGTCTCGTGGTCGGCATCATCGGGATCGTCATCGTCTTCCAGGCCACGGCGCAGTTCACCGAGGACATGGACCGCCTCACCGGAACCAGCTCGTCGGGCGCGCCGCTCGTGCCCTACAGCGGCTCGCCGGCCGCTCCGGAACGGCCCGCCGCCACCAGTTACACCTACGAGGTCACCGGCAACTACCGCGCCACTCAGATCAGCTACACCGAGTCCAACGGCGACAGCACGATGGTCAACAACAACGGCACCACCAGCTCCGGCTCCGAGCTGCCCTGGACGAAGACGGTGACCCCCGAGCCCAACGGGAACTTCCAGTCCCTCAACGCCTCCACCCTGAGCAGCCGAGGCAACAGCTGGATCACCTGCACCATCAAGGACCAGACCGGCGCGGTCGTCGCCACCGAGACCGGCCGCGGCGCCTACGCTTCCTGCTACGCCTCCACGCCCTTCAACTGAGTCTGAGGCCGAGGAGACCGGGCCGGCGTTGGCCGGTCCGGGTCCGCGGTCCGTTGTGGGTCCTCGGTCGCGATCCCCGGAACCACGACGGAACGCCTCTAGCTTCAGCACCCTTGGAGGCACCTGTTTCGGCAGGCGAGAGAGCTCGCGCGAAGATCACCGCCAGGTACTCACGATGGAGCTGCGCAAGCCCTACTGGGAGAACGCCGACGGCCGGCAGATCGGCTGACGCGCGCCCGGACGCGCAGGCTGGTGCCGTCGGGTGGTGCGCTCCTACGGTGACGGGGTGAGCGCGGGGACCGAGGCGGAGCTCGCGGCGATGCGCACGCGTGTCCGCGGCCAGGTGGAGCGCTCCCGGGCCCTCATCGCCCGCGTGGCGTCCACCGTCGCGCTCCAGGAGGAGCGGGCCCGCGCGGTGTTCGACCACTCCGAGCAGCGGCTCAACCGGCTCGCCCGGGCGCTGCCCCGCACCTACGGCCTCCCGGCGTCGCCGCCTCCGCAGACGGCGGACGACGTCTTCGGCGCGGTGCTCGCGGCCGCCCGCGCGGCGTTCCGCGGCGCCACGGCGGTCAGCCTGACCTCGGTGCAGGTGGGTTCCTCCGGACAGCGGTACTTCGCCACTGTCGCCGCCAGCGGGGACGCCGAACGCCTCGACGCCGTGCAGTACGCCCTGCGGGAGGGGCCCACCGTCGAGGCGGTCGCGCTGGACCACGTCGGGGCGATCCGCGCCGAGGACCTGGCGTCCGAGGACGCCGCGTGCTGGCCCCGCTTCAGCGCGGCCGCCTGCGCCTTCGGGGTGCGCTCGATGCTCTCGATCTCGGTCCCCCGGACGCGGCAGCACGTGGGCCCGGAGATCGGCTGGCCCGTGGTCGGCGCCATCACCCTCTACGCGCCCGAGCGCGGCGCCTTCGTCGAGCCCGAGGCCACCGGGCTCGTCCTCGGCACCTGGGCCGGGTCGGTGCTGAGCGGCGGTGAGCCCGCCGAGGTGTACGACGCCGCGACCCACCGGCCACCCCGGCCGACGGAGCGTCCCGCCGGGGACTAGGAGCGCAGGATCTCGCCGGGCGAGCGGCCGTAGACCCGCCGGTACTCCACCGCGAAGCGTCCGGGATTGGCGAAGCCCCAGCGCGCCGCGGTCGCGCCGACGGTGGCGCCCCGCGTCGGGTCGGCGGACCGCAGCTCGGCGTGCGCCCGCTCCATCCGCACGTGTCGCAGGTGCTGGAGCGGTGTGGTGTCGCGGTGGCGGCGGAACAGGTGCTGGAGCCCGCGGACCCCGATCCGGGCCGCCGCGGCGATGTCGTCGACCCCGATGTCCTCGCCGGCGTGCACGTCGATGTGGTCCAGTGCCCGCCGCAGGACCGCCGGCTCGGCGCGGCCGCCGCCACGCACGTCGTCCAGCCCGTCCAGCCCGGCCAGCCCGGCCAGCCCGGCCAGCCCGGTGTTCGGGTACGCGAGCAGGGCCGCCGTCGCGAGGGCACGGGTCGCCTCGCCCAGCACCAGGGGGCTCGCGGTCAGGGCGTCGTCGCCCAGCACCTCGCGGACGTGGGCGACCACGCCGTTCCAGTAGCGCACGGCCGCCGGCGAGACCGGGGTCATGGAGGTGAAGCGGACGAGGGGCGCCTCGATCCCGAGGATCGACGCCGCCGTCCGGTCGAGTGCCGACGCGGCGAACGAGACGGTCTCGACGGTGACGTCGCTCGCGTGGACGTCGTAGCCGTGCCGGACGGGCAGGAGCGCGGGGGTCCCGGGCCTGGCGCCGACGACCTCGCGCCCGTCGTCGACCGCCACCGTCCCGTCGAGGCAGGTCGCGGCGACGACGACGTCCTCCGGGGCGGGCACGGCCATCGTCACGGTCATGCCGTAGCGCAGACGGCCGACGGCGACCTCGGCGCCGGCGAGCCGTGTGAGGGCGAACCGGAAGTCCGCGGCGTCGCCCGAGCACGTGACGGTGAAGTCGGTGTAGCACTCGCGCAGCACCTCGTGGGCGAACTCCGGGTCGGCGGACTGCACGTCGGACCGCACGATCCGTCGGGACGCGGTGTCGGGCACGGCGGTCACCTCCCCAGGCGGTGGTCCTCCCCGTCCGGACCACCGAGCGACGCCTTTGTTCACTCCCGGTCCCCCAGCATGCCCCTCCCGGTCAAGAGTGAGCGGCGTCGACTGGCCCGGACGGCGGCGTCGCGACACCCCGTTGAGTTACCGGTGCGTAGAATTCGTCCGGTCAGCGAAGAGGAGGTACGGTCAGCGACAGCGGTCGACCAGGCGGCCCGGTTCGCGGGCTGTGCTGCCTGCGGGGCGCCGCCGCTCGGTGCGCCACTGCCTGCAGCCTGCCGCCGTCCGGCGAGGAGGTGTAGTGCTGTCGCTCGACGCGCAGCTGGTGGTGGCGCTGCGCACCGCCGCCCATGAGCTGGCCGACACCCGCAGTGTGCGCGACCCGGACCGGACGCTGGCCGAGCTCGTGCTGGCCGCCGTGCGTGCCGTGCCCGGCGCGGAGGACGGTGGGATCAGCGTCCGCCGCCGGGACACGGTGATCGCGTGTCATCCCACGGCGCCGCACGTCGCCGAGCTCGATCGGCTGCAGGGCGAGCTGCACGAGGGCCCGTGCATCACCGCCCTCGAGGACGCCCCGCCGGACGGTGTCGTCGTCGCCGCGGACCTCGACGGCGACGACGCCGCGCGCTGGCCCCGGTTCGCGCCGGCGGCGGTGGCCGCGGGCGTCCGCGCGATGCTGTCCACCCAGGTGTCCATGGACGGCGGCGCGGTGGCGAGCGTCAACCTCTACGCCTCCCGGCCCGAGGTGTTCGACGACGCCGCGCAGCTGCTCGCGGGCCTGCTGGCCGCGCAGGGCGCCCTGCTGCTCCACGGCAGCCACCACGCGGCGCTCCTGACCGACGCGGTCGAGAACCGGGACGTCATCGGGCAGGCCAAAGGGCTCCTCATGGAGCGGTTCCACGTCGACGACGACGAGGCCTTCCGGATGCTCAAGTCGTCGTCGCAGGAGACCAACCTCAAGCTCGTCGACGTCGCGCGGTGGATGCAGCAGGAGGCGCGGGGCGCCACCGGGACGTCCCGGGCCGGCCACAGCACGTCCGCCCGAGGTGCCGGGCGCGCGGATCTCCCGTGCTGAACCGATCCAAGAGCTCGCGGGGTGTTTCCGCACCTCGGAGCCGGGGCACGCTGGTGTCAACCGGCCGCACGCTGGAGCTTCGGGGGCTCCGGTGCAGCCTTTCCGAGAGGCCGGTCCCGCCCCTGGCGCTGGGGAGCCGACCGGGGGCGGGGCCAGGCCCCACCACGCCAGGACCGACGCCGCCGTCCGGAGCAGCTCGTTCGATCCGTGGCGTCGTCCGTCCGGCGGGCGGGTACAGCGACGTCGTGACGGTTGAGAACACAGGCGTCGCGCTCGCCCGCCAGGCATCGGAGGCGCTCCGGCGTCTCGACCACCAGGGCCGAGCGCTCCGACCCGACGGCGTCGACCGGTTCAGCTGGTCCGCGGACGTCCTCGACGAGCTCGCGCGGTTGGCCGAGACCCTCGGCGCCGCGGTGGAGCACGTCTCGGGCGAGACCGCACCGGGCGCCGAGTCCCACGCCCGGGCCCTCGCGACCGCGATCGTGGCGCACCGGAACTCGCTGCTGCGCCACCGCGACGGCGACCGCCCTTTCCTCCGTGGCGATGACCCCGTGGTCCCCCCGGCCATCGCCCCGACGTCCACCGGGGGCACGGAGCCGATCCCGCTCGCGGGATAGGCGCTCTCCGCGACTCCTCGGTGTGAGCTGAACGGGTGTTCAGGATCGCACCAGAGGTACCTACCGGGCGGGCAATGGCGACGTAACATGAGGTCGTCGGCCGCGCCCCCCTCGGCCGACCATGGTTCCGGGAGCGCATCCCCCCGCGCTCCCGGAACCCCCAACCTCACCGGTCGCCGACGTGCTCCAGCACGAGGTCCGCGAGCCGGTCGGGCGTCTCGTCCGGGATCCAGTGGCTGACGCCGGGGAGCACCTCCAGCCGGTACGGGCCGGTGACCCAGCGCGGTGTGCCGTCCACGGCGGCCCGTGAGATGGCCACGTCCCCGTCGCTCCAGACCATGAGGGTCGGCGTGCCGACCGTGAGGCGCAGCCCGCGGTGCTCCCAGAACGGCATCGCCCGGTACCAGTTGACCGCGCCGGTCAGGGCCGCGGACAGGCCGCCCTTCGCGGCGAGCGCCGCCTCGTCGCGCCGGGCGTGCTCCGAGCTCTGGCCGGCGCGGCGGACCGCGGCCGCGAGCCCGCCGGGCCGCCGCAGGACGCGCTCGGCGACGCCCGGGAGCTGGAAGGCGTACATGTACCAGGACAGCGCCGCCTGCCGGCTGGACACGATCGCCCGGGTGAACGCCGCCGGGTGCGGCACCGACACGGCGGTGAGCGTGCGGACCCGCTCGGGGCGCAGCGCCGCGAACGCCCAGGCCACCACCGCGCCCCAGTCGTGGCCCACGACGTGCACCGGGCCGCCGCCGATCTCCCCGACGAGCGCGTCGACGTCGCCGACCAGCTCCTCGACGCGGTAGGCGCGCCGGCCGGCGGGACGCGCGCCGGGCGAGTAGCCGCGCTGGTCGGGTGCGACGACGCGGTGCCCGGCCGCGGCGAGCCGGCGGGCGACGGGCTCCCAGCTCGCCGCCGTCTGCGGGAACCCGTGCAGCAGGACGACGGGCGTGCCGTCCGCCGAGCCCCACTCGGTGACGTCGAAGGTCAGGTCGCCGCGCGTGAACGAGTCCATCCGGGGGATCGTGCCCGGCGCGGATCGTTCCGTCGATCTTGCGAACCCGATCTCGACGGAGAGGTCGCGACACTCCGTCCAAGTGGCACCCGTGTGCGGGAGGGTCGCGTTACGGTCGGTGCACGCGGCGTCCACCCTCGGACGCGGCGCGCGGGGCCGGGACGACGGGAGCGGCACGAGCGCATGTCCAAGGGATTGAGACGATTCCTGATCATCGTCGTGGTCGCCGTCGTGCTCTACTTCATCATCGCCCAGCCCGAGGGCGCCGCGGACGTCGTCCGCTCGATCCTGGCCATCATCGGCAACGCGCTGTCGTCGATCGCGACGTTCTTCCGCTCGCTGTTCTAGGGCCTCCTAGACGACGGCGAACTCCCCGGCCGCGTACCGCTCCCGGAGGCGGTGCTTGACGAGCTTGCCGGTGGGCGTGCGCGGCAGGTCGTCGGTGAACACCAGCCGGCGCGGCGTCTTGTACCGGGCGATCCGTCCGCGCACGTGCTCGAGCAGCTCCTCGGCCAGCGCGTCCGACGGCTCGTGGCCGGGCGCCGGCTCGACGACGGCGAAGACCGACTCGCCCATCTCCTCGTCGGGCACGCCGATCACCGCCACGTCGTAGACCGCGTCGTGCAGCGTGAGGACGTCCTCGATCTCCTGCGGGTAGATGTTCACACCACCCGAGATGATCATGAAGCTCTTGCGGTCGGTGAGGTAGAGGAAGCCGTCGTCGTCGACGTAGCCGAGGTCACCGGTCGTCGTCCACGTCTCGTGCTCGGGGTGCTGCGAGCCGCGGGTCTTCTCGGGGTCGTTGTGGTACTCGAACGGCACCCGGTCGCGCTCGAAGTAGACGGTGCCGACCTCGTTCGCCGCGAGCTCACGTCCTTCGTCGTCACAGACGTGGATCGTGCCGAGGCCGGCCAGACCCACCGAGCCGGGACGCTCGAGCCACTGCCGCGAGTCGATGAACGTGATCCCGTTCGCCTCGCTGGAGCTGTAGTACTCGTAGAGCACCGGGCCCCACCAGTCGATCATCGCCCGCTTGACGTCCACCGGGCACGGCGCCGCGGCGTGGATCGCCACCCGCAGGCTGGAGACGTCGTAGCGCCTCCGGGTCTCCTCCGGGAGCTTCAGCATGCGGACGAACATCGTCGGCACCCACTGGCTGTGGGTCACGCGGTAGCGCTCGATCGCGGCCAGCGCCTGCTCCGGATCGAACCGGTGCATCATCACGACGGTGCCGCCGCTCGACTGGATCGTGGCGCCGAAGCGCAGCGGCGCCGCGTGGTACACGGGCGCCGGGGAGAGGTAGACCGTGTCCTCGCCGAAGCCGTACATCGGCACGAACACCGCGAGGTAGAGGTCGCCGGGCTCGTCGATCTGCCGGTCGACGAGGTTCGGCTTGATGCCCTTGGGACGGCCGGTGGTGCCGGAGCTGTAGAGCATGTCGCCGCCGCGGGGCTGGTCGGCCATGGGTTCGGCGCTCTGCGCGCCGACGACCTCGTCGTAGTCGCGGTGCCCCGGCACGCTGCCGCCGAACGCGAGCCGCAGCGTCACCTGCGGGGTCCTCTCGACGATCGCCGCGGCCAGCTCGTCCTTCGCGGCCGAGACGACGAGGGCCCGCGCGCCGCAGTCGTCGACGATGTACGAGGCCTCGTCCGCGGAGAGGTGGTGGTTCACGGCGGTCACGAGCAGCCCCGCGCGCTGCGCGGCCCAGTAGACCTCGAAGACCCTCGGGTGGTTGTCCGAGAGCAGGGCGACGACGTCGCCGCGGCGCAGCCCGTGCTCGTGCAGCGTGCGCGCCAGGCGCACGGAGCCGTCCTCGAGCTCGCGGTACGTCAGCCCCTCGCCGGTCTCGGCCATGATCACGGCGGGACGGTCGGGGGCGGTGGCGGCGAAGGTGCCGGGGTACATCGTCGTCTCCCTGGGATCGGCCTGCCTAGTCGCGGTACCGGGGCGCGCGGCGCTCGGTGAACGCGGTGACGGCCTCGGTGAGGTCGTCGGAGATCAGCGACGAGGCGTTCCACGTCGCGATCTGGTCGAGGCCGTCGGCGACGGTGTGGTCGCGGGCGTAGGTGATCGCGTGCTTGGTGCCGCGCAGTGCCAGCGGCGACTTCGCGGCGAGCCCCCGGGCGACCTCGGTGACGTGGGGGAGCAGGTCGTCGTCCTCGACGCACTCGTTGGCCAGGCCCGTGGTCGCGGCCTCGGCGCCGCCGACGTCGCGGCAGGTGTAGGCCATCTCGCGGGCCCGGCCCTCGCCGACGATGCGGGGCAGGCGCTGGAGGACGCCGACGTCGGCGGCGAGGCCCATGTCGACCTCCTTGAGCGAGAACCTCGTCCGCGGGGTGGCGTAGCGCAGGTCGCACGCGACGGCGAGGTCGAGCCCGGCGCCGACGCACGCGCCCTGGATCGCGGCGAGCACGGGGACGCGGCAGCGCTCGACGGTCGTGAGGACGTCCTGGAGGTCGAGGATGAGGCGGCGCAGACCCTCGCGGGCCCGGCCGGGGTCGGCGCCGGCCGGGGCCATGCCCTGGATCTCGGCGAGCATCGACAGGTCGATCCCGGCGCAGAAGTGCTTGCCCTCGCCGGTGAGCACGACGACGCGCACGGCCGGGTCGGCGTCGAGGGCGCGGAACGTCGCGCGGAGCTCCTGCCAGAGCGTGCGGTCGAGCGCGTTGGCGGCCGCGGGCCGTGCCAGGCGCACCGTCGCGACACCGTCGTCGTGTGTGACCGACAGCGCCGTCGGCGCCGGTGCGTCGACGTCGAGCGTGCTCACGTCGCCGTTCTCCCTTCGTCGTCCTGCGCGCACCGTCTCACGGTGGCGTGCTCGTCGCGCGGAGTGATCGAGTGGTGACGCAGGTCTCGCGCCCCCACCATGACCCACGTTATGGTCCCTGCCGCGCGCCCGTCCCTCGGGCGCTGCCGAGGTGGGAGGTCACGCATGAGGATCGTCGTCGACTGGGACCGGTGCACCGGGATGGGCATGTGCGAGTCCCTCGCCCCCGACGTGTTCGAGGTGGACGACGACGGGTCGCTGATCGTGCACAGCGAGGAGGTGCCCGAGGGGCAGGAGGGCGAGGTCCGCGAGGCCGTCGCCAGCTGCCCGACCGAGGCGCTCTCGCTCGAGGGCGAGTAGGGGCGTGCCGCGGCTGGTGGTCGTCGGCGCCTCGCTGGCGGGGCTGCGGGCGGTCGAGGCGGTCCGGCGTGACGGGTTCGACGGCGACGTGACGCTGATCGGGGCCGAGGAGCACCTGCCATACGACCGCCCGCCGCTGTCCAAGGAGTACCTCTCGGCCGACGAGTGCCCCGACCCGCGCTACCGCGAGGAGGAGACGTTCGCCGGCGACCTCGAGGTCGAGCTGCTGCTCGGCACGCCGGCCTCGGCGCTCGACACCACCGGGCGCACCGTCACCGTCGGCGACCGCGCGGTGCCCTACGACGGGCTCGTCATCGCCACCGGCGCGCACGCGCGGACGCTGCCCGGCACCGAGGGGATCGCCGGCGTGCACACCGTGCGCACCCTCGACGACGCCCAGGCGCTCCGGAAGGCGCTGCGCGGCGGCGCGCGGCGGCTCACGGTCGTCGGCGCGGGGTTCATCGGCTCCGAGGTGGCCGCCGTGGGGCGCAAGCTCGGCCTCGAGGTGACGATCCTCGAGGCGCTCGAGACCCCGCTCGCTCGCGCGGTCGGCGAGCGCATGGGTCGCGCGCTGACCCACCTGCACCGCGCGCACGGCACCGACGTCCGCACGGGCGTGGCGGTCTCCGACGTGCTCGAGGAGAACGGTCGGGTGACCGGCGTGCGTCTCGGGGACGGCACCGAGGTCGCGACCGACGTGCTCGTCGTCGGCATCGGGGCGCGGCCGGCAACTGACTGGCTCGAGGGTTCCGGGCTGACGCTCGACGACGGCGTCGTGGCCGACGAGACCCTGGCCGCCGCCGACGGTGTCTACGTCGCGGGCGACGTGGCGCGCTGGCCGAACGGGCTGTTCTCCGGCGTCGTCGACGGCCCGATGCGCCTGGAGCACTGGACGTCGGCGGCCGACCAGGGCGGTCGCGCGGCCCGCAACGCCGTCGACCCGGCCACGGCGACCGCGTACGAGACCGTCCCCTACTTCTGGTCGGACTGGTACGACGGCCGCGTCCAGTTCGTGGGTGTCGCGGAGGGCGAGCACATCGAGGTCGTGGCCGGCGACGACGCCGAGGGCGGGCCGTTCACGGCGATCTACCGCGCGGGCGACCGGATCGTCGGCGCGCTCGCGGTCGACATGCCCGCCGAGGTCATGAAGTACCGGCGCCTCATCGGCGGGCGGAAGAGCTGGGACGACGCCCTGGAGCTGGCCGAGCAGCGCCGGGCGGCCCGGGCGCAGAAGGCCGCGGAGAAGCAGCGGGAAGCGAGCTCATGAGCGGCACGCCCGATCCCGACCCGCTCGACCTCTCGAGCCTCGACTTCTGGGGCCGGCCGATGGCCGAGCGCGACGCGACGTTCCGGGAGCTGCGCGATCAGCGCCCGATCTCCTGGCACCGCCCGCCCGAGGGCATGCTCATGCCGGGTGCGGACGACCCCGGGTTCTGGGCGGTCGTGCGCCACGCCGACATCGGCCACGTCAGCAAGAACCCGAAGATCTTCTGTTCGGGGCAGGGCGTGCAGTTCCAGGACGCGCCGCCCGAGCTGCTCGAGGCGTCCCAGTCGTTCCTCGCGATGGACGCGCCGCGGCACACCCAGCTCCGCAAGATCGTCAGCGCCGCGTTCACGCCGAAGCAGGTGCGGACGATCGAGAGCCGCATCGCCGAGCGCGCCGAGCGGATCGTCGACGACCTCCTCGACCACGGTGACGGCGACTTCGTCGCGCTGGTGGCCAAGCAGCTGCCGATGGGCACCATCTACGACCTCATGGGCGCGCCCGTGGAGTACCAGGAGTCGCTCGCCGAGGCGGCGGACCTGCTCGTGGCCACGAACGATCCCGACGTCCTCGAGAACCTGGGGCTCGAGGACCCGCTGCAGGCGGCGGGCCAGGCCCTCGCGGGCCTGCTGGGCCCGGCGCTCGAGCTCGCGGAGGCCCGGCGGCGGGACCCGCGGGACGACCTCATGACCAACCTCGTGCAGGCCGAGGTCGACGGCCAGCGGCTCACCGACGACGAGATCGGCGCGTTCTTCGTGCTCCTGTCGGTCGCGGGCAACGACACGACCCGCAACACCATCGCCCACGCGATGCGCGGGCTCACCGAGAACCCCGAGCAGCGGGCCTGGCTCG
This sequence comes from Actinomycetospora sp. C-140, assembly GCF_054796175.1. NCBI lineage: Bacteria > Bacillati > Actinomycetota > Actinomycetes > Pseudonocardiales > Pseudonocardiaceae > Actinomycetospora > Actinomycetospora sp. C-140. Next base: position 15,461 of record NZ_JBTWNF010000022.1, read on the forward strand.
CCGAGGACCTCGAGGGCCGCGTCGGCGGCGCGGTGGAGGAGTTCGTGCGCCACGGCAGCCCGGTGCTCACGTTCCGCCGGACCGCGACCCAGGACACCGAGCTGCGCGGGCAGCACATCGCGGCCGGCGACAAGGTCGTCATGTTCTACGAGTCGGGCAATCGGGACGCGGACGTCTTCGCGGACCCGCTGCGCTTCGACCTCGCCCGCGACCCCAACCCGCACGTGGGGTTCGGGGGTGGCGGACCACACTTCTGCATGGGCAACATGCTCGCGCGCACGCAGTTGCGGCAGATCTTCTCGCAGCTCCTGACCCGGGTCCCGGACCTGACCGTCGGCGAGCCCGAGACGCTGCGCAGCAACTTCGTGCACGCGGTGAAGACGATGCCCTGCTCGCTCGGGGGTTGACGCTCGTCCCGGCCGCCCGCCCGCGGCCCGGGACCGGACGCAGGGAGCACGACGTGGTGCAGACACTGGTGCTCTCCGGGGCCCGGTCGCGGACCGAGCGCGAGCTCGTCCGCCGCTGGGCCGAGGAGACCTACGGCGACGACCTGGTCCAGGTCGTGCCCGACGGCGGGCGCGAGCTCGCCGGGGCCCTCGACGGGTCCGGGGCGGAGACGACCGTGGTGCCGGTGCGGGTCGTGTGGCCGCCCGAGGAACGTGAGTCGTCGGCGGCCCCGGCGTGGGGCGACCTGCTCTCCCTGACCCCGCGGCGCCGCGGGCTGCGGCACACCTACGCCCGCGTGCGCGGGTGGTCCGAGGAGAAGGCGCGGGTCGTCGCCGGTGACGCGGCGACGGTCGCCCAGCTGCGCAGCGAGGGCGACCGCGAGCTCGGCGAGCCGGACGGCGAGGGCTTCGTCGCGTTCGTGCGCCGTCGCGCCACGCTCGCGTGCGACCGCGCCGAGCGCAGGGTCACCGGCGACCGCTACAAGGTCCCGCGGCTGATGGCCGAGCAGATCGTCGCCTCGGCCGCGGTGCGCCGGCGGGCCGAGGCCCTGGCGGAGGACCTCGGCCTGTCGGTCGACGAGGTCCTCGAGCGCACGTCGGGCTGCCTGACCGAGATGGCGGCCGTGCAGAGCCCGCCGGCGATCGAGGCGTTCCGCACGGTGATGAGCCCGCTGCACCGCAAGGCCTGGGACGTGGACGTCGACACCACGAGCCTGGAGAGCCTGCGCGAGCAGGGGCGCACCCGGCCGCTGGTGTTCCTGCCCTCGCACCGCAGCTACGCCGACCCGCTGGTGCTCGCCGAGGTGCTGCACGCCCACGACTTCCCGCGCAACCACGTGCTCGGGGGCAACAACCTCGCGTTCTGGCCGCTGGGCACGCTGGGGCGCCGTGCGGGCATCGTGTTCATCCGCCGCAGCTTCGGTGACGACGCGGTCTACAAGTTCGCGGTGCGCGAGTACTTCGGGCACCTGCTCGACAAGCGCTTCAACCTCGAGTGGTACATCGAGGGCGGCCGCACCCGCACCGGGAAGCTGCGCCCGCCGAAGTACGGGCTGCTGCGCTACCTCGTCGACGCCGCCGACCAGCTCCCCGAGGGCTCGCCCGGCGCCGACCCGCTGCTGGTGCCCGTGTCGATCCACTACGACCAGCTCCACGAGGTGGGTGCGCTGGCCGCGGAGCAGGGCGGCGCCGGGAAGAAGGCCGAGGGCCTGGGCTGGCTCGCGGGCTACATGCGCGACCAGCAGCGCCGCATCGGCGCCGCCCGCATCCGCTTCGGCGAACCGCTGGCCCTGCGCGACGCCCTGGCCGAGGCCGGGGAGGGCCGCTCGCAGCTCGAGAAGGTCGCCTTCCGGATCTGCGTCGGCATCAACCGGGCCACGCCCGTGACGCCGACCTCGGTCGTCACGTTCGCGCTGCTCGGCGCGGGCGGGCGCGCGCTGACGTTCGAGCAGGTCCGGGCCGTCGTGGAGCCGGTCCGCCGGCTCCTGGAGCGACACCCCGCGATCGGGGACCTGTCCTCCGACGAGAGCCTCGACGAGACGCTCGGGCGGCTCGTGTCGGTGGGCGTCGTCGAACGGTTCGACGGCGGGCCGCAGACCGTCTGGTCGATCGGCTCCGACCGCCACCACGTCGCCGCGTTCTACCGCAACGGCGTCCTGCACCACCTGCTGACCCGCGCCGTGCTCGAGATGGGGCTCCTCGCCGCCGTCGAGTCCGCCGACGCGCGCGGGAGCGAGCTGCCCCAGGAGGAGATCCTCGAGGTGTGCTGGGAGGCCGCGCTGCAGCTGCGCGACCTGCTCAAGTTCGAGTTCTTCTTCCCCCGCAAGCGCGAGTACCGCGACGAGCTGCTGGGCGAGCTGCGGCGGCTGGCGCCGGACTGGACCGACGCGCCCGCCTCGCCGCACGGGGCCGCGGCTCTGCTCGGCCGGGCCGAGCTGCTCGTCGCGCCGCGGACCCTGCTCCCGTTCGTCGAGGCCCAGTGGGTGGCGGCGACCGTCCTCGCCGACCAGGAGGGCGCCGTCGACGACCGCGACGCCTTCCTCGACGCCTGCACCGGGCTCGGGCAGCAGTGGTGGCGCCAGCAGCTGCTGCACGGCGCCGACGTCGTGTCGCGCGAACTGTTCTCCTCGGCGCTGCGGGCGGCGGACAATCGCGGGCTCCTCGGTGCGGACGCCGGCCCGGGGTCGCGGGCCGCGTGGCGCGACGAGGTCGCCGCCGTCCGCGACCGCCTGCGCCGCGCCGGGGACCGGGAGCACGATCTGCGGGAGGAGGCCCTCGGTGCCGGCGGACAGCAGTGAGCTCGCGGCCCGGCGGGCGGCGATCCGGGCCGCGCCCGGGGACAGCGTCGTCGTGGTCGACGAGACGGCCCTGCTCGCGGCCTCGGCGGTCGCGGCGCACGCGGGGGAGGCCCTGCGCGCCGGGCGCACCGCCTGGCGCGCGCTGCCCGGCGACGTGGCGCTGATCGCGAGCGGCGGGGACGACGAGGACGCGGTCCGGCGGCTCGTGGCGAGCTGGGCGGGCCACGGGGAGGACGCCGTCGCGCGCCGGGCGCGCGCCGTGCTGCGCGACGACCTCGGCGCGGCCGTGCGCCCTGAGATGTGGGCGCTGGTCGCCGAGCACCGCCGCGCCGGCCACCACGTCGTGCTCTGCGGCCACGCCCCGCGGCCCGTGCTCGCCCCGCTGGCCGAGGACCTCGGGGCGGACGAGCTGGTCGCCACCGAGGTCGTCGTGCGCGACCGGGTGCTCTCCGGCGAGGTCGAGGGCCCGGTGCTGCTCGACGACGCGGGGAAGGAGAAGGCGCAGGCGGTCGCCGCGGCGCTCGCCGGGCGTCCGCCGGCGTTCGTCTACGCCGGCGGCGGGGCGGAGGCGCTGCTGACCGGCGGGGAGCACCCGATGCTCGTGGGCCCGGCACCCGACGACCTCGACGTCCCGGTGCTGCCCGTCGAGCCCCGCGGCGGCACGCTGGCGACGCCGGGCGACGTGCTGCGCACCGCCGGCTTCTACGGCGCCTTCCTCGGGGCCGCGGGCACCGCGGCCGCCGTGGGCCTCGCCCGCGGGTCGCGGCGCCACATGGTCGACCTGGCCTGCTCGGTGACCGGCGACCTGGGCCTCGCCCTGGCCGGGATCGACGTCGAGGTCACCGGCGCGGAGCACCTCTGGTCCGCGCGGCCCTGCGTGTTCGTCTTCAACCACCAGTCGAAGATCGACGTCGCGCTGCTGATGAAGCTCCTGCGTGGCGGGTTCACCGGCGTGGCCAAGGCGGAGGCGGCGTCGATCCCGCTCTGGGGCGCGATGTTCAGCCTGGCCGGGGTGGCGTTCGTCGACCGCGGCAACACCGCGCAGGCGAAGGAGGCCCTCGAGCCCGCGGTGCGCAAGCTGCGCGACGAGGGCTGGTCGCTGGCCATCGCCCCCGAGGGCACCCGCTCGCCCACGCCACGGCTGGGGCGCTTCAAGAAGGGCGCCTTCCACATCGCGATGCAGGCCGGCGTCCCGATGGTGCCGATCGTGATCCACGACGCCGGCGAGGTCATGTGGCGCGGGCACCAGACGCTGCGCGGCGGCACCGTGCACGTCGACGTGCTGCCGCCCGTGGACACGTCCCGGTGGACCGTCGCCACGATGAACGACCACGTCGCGGACGTCCGCGCCCGGTTCGTCGAGACCCTGGAGGGCGCCCCGTGAGTCTCGACCCCACGCCGCCGCGCAGCGACGACGGCCGCCTGCTCTGGTCCCGCTCGGAGGAGCTGACGGGGTTCGAGGCGCTGATGTGGCGGGTCGAGGCCGACCCGCGGATGCGCTCGACCGTCGTCATCGTCGAGATCCTCGACCTCGAGCCCGACTGGGACCGCTTCCTCGCGGCCACCGACTGGGCGTCCCGGGTGGTCCCGCGGTTCCGCGAGCGGATCGTGACGCCGTTCCTCGGGGCCGGGACGCCGCACTGGGCGCTCGACCCCGACTTCGACCTGCACTACCACGTGCGGCACCTCCGGCTGCCCGACGGCGAGGACCGGGCGGGCCTGCTCACCCTCGCCGAGCAGATCGCGATGACGCCGCTCGACCCGTCCCGCCCGCTGTGGGAGGCGACGCTCGTCGGCGGGCTGCCCGACGGCGGCGCCGCGCTGGTGTTCAAGTTGTCGCACGTCCTCTCCGACGGGATGGGACTCGCGCAGCTGCTGGCCGGGCTGCACTCGCGCTCCCGCGAGCCGATGACGGACAAGCCCCAGCCCCCGCCGCCGTCGGGGCCGCCCGCGACGCTGGGCCACGAGGTGGTGCGCCAGGTCCGCAGCGACCTCGGGCTCGTCGGCGGCGCCGTGCGCGGCGTGGTCGGCGCCGCGGCGTCGCTGGTCCGGCCCGATCGTGCCGTCCGCGACGCCGTCGCGTACGTCGTCTCGGCGCGCCGGGTGCTCTCGCCGCCGCCGGCGCCGCCCCTGCCCGCGCTGGAGCTCCGCAGCCCGTCCTGGCGCTTCCGCACGATCGACGTCCCGTTCGCCGACCTGCGTGCCGCCGGGAAGTCGGTCGGCGGGTCGGTGAACGACGCGTACGTCGCCGGTCTGCTCGGGGCGTTCCGCCGGTACTCGCAGCGCCGGGGGGACCCGCTGCCGCCGGACCGGCTCATGCCGGTGACGCTGCCGGTGTCGATCCGCCGCGAGGAGCACGAGCCCGGCGGCAACCACTTCGCCCCGGCCCGGCTGTCGGCGCCGGTCGGGATCGTCGACCCGGCCGCCCGCGTGGTCGACGTCCGGCGGCGGATGAAGATCGCGCTCGGTGAGCCGGCGCTGGAGAGCGTCGAGATCGTCAGCGCCTGGCTCGCCCGGCTGCCCGGGGCGGTCGTCGCCGGGTTCGGGGGCGGCGCGACACGGAGCAACGACCTGCAGGCCAGCAACATCCCGGGGCTGCGGGACGACGCGTTCCTCGCCGGCGCGCAGATCGTGCGCTCCTACCCGTTCGCGCCGCTGCCCGGCTGCGCGGCGATGATCGCGATGGTGACCCACGGCGAGACGTGCTGTGTCGCCGCGAACCTCGACGCCGCGTCCTTCACCGACCTGCCGGGCTTCGAGCAGGACCTCGCCGACGGCTTCGCCGAGGTGCTGGCCCTGGCCCCGGGCACGACCCGCACCGAGGAGAGGACGTCATGATCGGCACCGAGACGGACCTGGAGATCGACGGCACCCGCGGGCGCGTCTACGTGCGCCGGCGCGACCCCGACGGTCCGCCCCGGCACATCGTGGTCCTCGCCCACGGCTACGGCGAGCACTCCGGGCGCTACGCGCACGTCCTCGACCGCCTCGCCCGCGACGGGGGCGTCGTCTACGCGCCGGACCACCTGGGCCACGGGCGCTCCGCGGGCGAGCGGGTGGTCGTGGACGACGTCGAGGACATGGTCACCGACGTCGACCGGGTCCGGCGGCTCGCGCTGGACGAGCACCCCGGCCTGCCGGTCGTGCTGCTCGGGCACTCGATGGGCGGGCTGCTCGCGACGCGCTACGCCCAGCGGTTCCCCGACGTCCTCACGGGGCTCGTGCTCACCGGCCCCGTCAGCGGCGGCAGCCCCGGGATCTTCGGGCTCCTCGAGTACGACCCGATCCCCGAGGTCCCGATCGACCCCGCGGTGCTCTCCCGCGACCCCGCGGTCGGCGAGGCCTACGCGGCCGACCCGCTCGTCTGGCACGGCCCGTTCCGGCGCCCGACCCTCGAGGCGTTCGTCGCCTCGGTGCAGGCGATCGCCGACGGCCCGGGCTTCGGCGACCTGCCGGTGCTCTGGGTGCACGGCGAGGACGACCAGCTCGTCCCGCTCGACTCCACCCGGCCGGTGATGGAGAAGCTCGGCGGCAGCGACGTCACCACCCGCATCGAGCCCGGCGCGCGGCACGAGGTCCTCAACGAGACGACCAACGACGCCATCCTCGACGACATCTCCGCGTTCATCGCCCGGGTCGCCTGAGGTTTGTCAGCGAAGTGCCGTCACAGACACTCAGCGTCCGTATCGGTACTTCGATCACTCGCGTCAGACCGGCGCGGGCTCGCCCTCCCCGGTGAGCACGCGCCGCACCAGGTGCATCGCGAGCACGACCGAGCGCTCGCGGACGTCGCCGCGCTCACCCGGGAGCACCGGGTCGCGGGCGAGGGTGCGCCCGTCGCTGGTGCGCACGCAGAAGCACACGTAACCGACGGGCTTGGCCTCGGTGCCCCCGCCCGGTCCGGCGACGCCGGTGATCGCCACCGCGATCGTCGCGCCGAAGCGCGCGAGCGCCCCGTCGGCCATGGCCTCGGCGACCTCCGGGGAGACGGCGCCGTGGGTCTCGATGAGTCCGGGCGGCACGCCGAGCACGTCGGCCTTGGCGTCGTTGGAGTACGAGACGACGCCGCCGGCGACGTGCGCCGAGGCGCCGGCCGGCGCGGTCAGCCGGCCGGCGAGCAGCCCGCCGGTGCACGACTCCGCCGTCGCCACGACCTGGCCGTCGAGCAGGTCGAACAGCAGCTCGTCGATCGTCTGCCCGGTGCGCGAGAACACGGCCTTCCCGTGCCTGCGGTCGATCTCGGCCACCACGGCGTCGCGCGCGGTCGCCGCGGCGGCCGACGCCGGGGCGTGGCGGAGGTCGACCTCGAGGGTGAAGTCCCGCAGGCAGGTGGTGATCTCGAGCGGCGCGAGATCGACCTCGGCGCCGACGTCGCGCAGCGTCGCGGCGATCTCCGACTCGGGCACCCCGAACAGGCGCAGGTGGGTCTCGGCGTACGGCGCGGTGCGGGCGAGGACCGCGCGGACCGGCTCCGTGGCCAGCGCGTCCTCCCACATCGCCCGGACCTCGCGCGGCGGGCCGGGCAGCACCAGCACCGTCGGGCCGCCGCGCTCGGGGTGCGGCGGCACGGCGAGCCCGGGTGCGGTGCCGGCGGGGTGGATGGGCGTCGCGCCGCGCGGCACCATCGCCTGCTTGCGGTTGGCGGCGGCCAGGGCGTCGGCGTCCCAGCGCAGCCGGTCGGCGAACTTCGCGATGATGTCGCCGACGACCTTCTCCATGGGCTCGTCGAGCTCGAGCGGGCGGTCGGTCTCCGCGGCGACGACCTCGGCGGTCAGGTCGTCGGCCGTGGGTCCGAGCCCGCCGGTGGTGACGACGAGGTCGATGCCGTCGCCGGCGAGGAACCGCAGCGCCGCGGCCATGTCCTCGCCGCGGTCGCCGACCAGCACCAGGTGCGACACCTCGACGCCCAGCTCGCCCAGGCGCTCGGCGACCCAGGGGCCGTTGCGATCGGTGATGCGCCCGGTCAGCAGCTCGCTGCCGGTCGCGACGATCCCCGCCCGGACCCCGTCGACGGCACTGCCCGCGTCGGCCACCTCTGCACCCCTGTCCCGAGTCCGTTCCCGTCATCCCACCAGAACCCGCGGTTCCCGGCCGGGCGACCGGTGCGGAGATCCGGCTAGCCCGGTCGGAACACGGACGGGGTGGGTCACCCGTCGCATCTGCACCGGTCGGTCATCGTTGGGGAGAGCGCAAGGTGCATGATGGGCCGGAGGAGTGAATTAATCGCCGGTCGCCTGAGCACGATTTGTTGCACAGGGTGAACGGAGCGACGATATGTGCTCGGAACGACAGCAGTGGACGCACGGCGGCTGTCGGCCGACCATCGTCGGGGCGAGCAGGGAAGGGTGGGATGCCGTGACGACCGCTCGTGTCGCGTCGGCCGCTGCTCACCCAGCCACCTCCACTCCCTCCACCCCGGGGCCGTCCACCACCGGCGTCATCGTCCTGTCGGTGCTGCTCGTCCTGGTGCTCGCGACCGCGGTCGCGGTCCTGCTCGTCCAGCGGGTCCGCCGTCGCCGGCACGACGCCGAGGCCGCCGACCTGGCCGAACGCCTGCGCCGCGACGCCCACCACGACCCGTTGACGGGCCTGCTCAACCGCGAGGGCTTCCTGCACGCCGCGTTCGCCTCCCGCGGGGGCGGCGCCGCCGGCGCGGTCGCGGTGGTGGACCTCGTCCTGCTCGGCCAGGTCAACGACACCCTCGGGCACGCGCGCGGCGAGGTCTTCGTCCGCCTCGCCTCCGAGCGCCTGGTCAGCGTCCGTCTCCCGTCCCTCGACGAGCAGGGCGCGGTGGTGGCCCGGCTCGAGGGCGACACGTTCGCCGTGCTCCTGCCGCACGTCGACGGACACGACGCCCACGTCGCGGCGGAGGCGTTGCGCGAGCGCCTCCTCGCGCCCTACCTCGTCGAGGGCGTCCGGTTCGAGCCGCCGGTGGCCATCGGCGTCGCCGCCGACGGACCCTGGCTCGCGGACGTCCCGGCCGGGCCCGACCGCATCGCCGCGCTGCTGCGTCGCGCCGACGTCGCGCTCGCCGCGACGCGGGACGGCGCGGAGCCGGTGCGCTGCTACGAGCCGAGCATGGGCGAGCGGGCGGCCCGGCGGCTGCGCCTCATCCGCGGCTTCTCGGCGGCCGTGGCCCGCCGCGACGTCCGGGTCGACTTCCAGCCCGTGGTCTCGCTGGGGGAGCGCACCGTCGTCGGGGTCGAGGCGCTCGCGCGGTGGGACCACCCCGAGCTCGGCCTGCTGCTGCCCGACGAGTTCGTCCCGGTGCTGGAGGCCACCGGCCAGATCGCGGAGCTGACGTCGTTCGTGCTCGACGAGTCGCTGGCCGCGGCCCGGCGCTGGCTCGACCGCGGGATGCGGCTGTCGGTGGCGGTCAACGTCTCGGTGGGCAACCTCGGCACCACCGACGCCGTCACCGGTGCCGGCTTCGCCGACGAGGTCGCGGGCCTGCTCGCGCGCCACCGCGTGCCGCCGGAGCTGCTCACCCTCGAGCTCACCGAGTCCGGGGTGTCCTCCGAGCGCGACGTGGCGCTGCCGGTGCTGCGCAGGCTCAACGCGCTGGGCTGCCACCTCGCGGTCGACGACTTCGGCACCGGGCAGTCGTCGCTGGCCCACCTGCGCCGGCTGCCCGTCGACCAGGTCAAGATCGACAAGAGCTTCGTGCTGGGCATGGGCACCGAGTACGGCGACGTCGCCGTGGTCCGGGCGATCGTCGAGATGGGCCACACGCTGGGGCTCACGGTCGTCGCCGAGGGCGTCGAGCAGGCGGCGGTCCGGGTGGCGCTCGCGGAGATGGGCTGCGACGTCGCCCAGGGCTATCTCGTCTCCCGCCCGCTGCCCGCGCGGTGCTTCGACACCTGGCTCGACTCCCTCGACGTGCGGCCCGACGAGCACGGCACCGTGCCGGGACCCCGCACGCTGATCGCGTGAGCTGAGGCGGTAGTCTGGAGCGCGCCCCCCGGGGCAGGCCCCTTTAGCTCAGTCGGCAGAGCGTCTCCATGGTAAGGAGAAGGTCTACGGTTCGATTCCGTAAAGGGGCTCTCGGTGAGCAGCCGGCGGACCTGGGTTCGCCGGCTTCGTCGTGCGACGGAGAGCTCATCGCGGCGGTGTAGCTCAGTCGGTAGAGCAAACGGCTCATAATCGTTGTGTCGCCGGTTCAAGTCCGGCCACCGCTACCAGCCCGGCCCCGCGGGCCCGTCCCGCGGCTGCAGCATCGACAGTGAGAGGAACCTCCGTGGCCACCACCGACATCCGCCCGAAGATCACGCTGGCCTGCGAGGAGTGCAAGAACCGCAACTACATCACGCGGAAGAACCGGCGGAACGACCCCGATCGCCTGACGATCAAGAAGTTCTGCCCGCACTGCGGCACCCACCGCGGTCACCGCGAGACCCGCTGACGCGTGCCGCTCGACGCCTCGTTCGTGGGCCGGACCTGGCCCGCGGAGACCTACGAGGTCTCGCTGGAGAAGATCCGGGAGTTCGCCACGGCGATCGGCGCCGACGACCCCGTGCACCACGACCGTGAGGCCGCGCGGGCCGCGGGCCACACCGACGTCGTCGCCCCGACGACGTTCCCGGTGGTCTTCACCTGGCCCGCGACCCGGCGCGTCGTCGACGACCCGGCGCTGGGCCTCGACTTCACCCGCGTCGTGCACCGCGAGCAGTCCATCGAGCTGACCCGCCCGCTGTACGCCGGCGACGTCGTCACCTCGGTGGTGGCCGTCGACGACATCCGCGACCTGGCGGGCAACGACGTCATCACCTTCCGCTGCGACGTCACCGACGCCGACGGCGGCGACGTCCTGACCACGCGGGCCGTCCTCGTCGGCCGCGCGGAGCCCGACGCGTGAGCGCCCTGTCCGACGCCGCGGCCGGCGACCAGCTGGAGTCGCGCACGGCGACGATCACCCGCGCCGACCTCGTCGCCTACGCCGGCGCCTCGGGCGACCTCAACCCGATCCACTGGAACGAGCGCGTCGCCGTCGACGTCGGCCTGCCCGGCGTCATCGCGCACGGGATGCTGACGATGTCGCTGGCCGCGCGCTACGTCGCCGACCTCGCGGGCGACCCCGCCGCCGTCGTCTCCTTCTCGACGCGCTTCACGCGCCCCGTGGTCGTCCCTGACGACGACACCGGCGCGACCGTCGAGCTCGGCGCCAAGGTCACCGAGATCGCCGACGACGGTGCCCGCACGGTGAGCATCACGGCCACCCACGAGGGCAAGGGTGTCCTCGGCAAGGCCGTCGCCGTCGTCCGCCCGCGCTCCTAGCTCCCCCCGGCGCGGCGCTCGCTCGCCCGCCTGCCCGGTGCAGCGAACGGGTATTTCGCTGCTTCTATGCGCCGGAACTCCGCGTTCGCAGCGGACGGCACCGCGATCCGCCGTTCGCGAACGGGGACTTTGCGCGCCTAGAAGCAGCGAACAGCGCGTTCGCTGCGAAACACCGGCGACCCCCAGCGGGCGTCAGGCCGCGGCGGGGACGCCGAGGGTGCCGAGGACCGCGCGGGCCAGGGCCTGCGCGCCCAGGGCGTTCGGGTGCACCGGGGCCGCGGGGGCCGTGGGCACGAGCCCCTCGATCCAGCGCTGGCCCGGCACCGCGCAGACGTCGTGCCCGACGGTCGGCGTCGCGGTGTCGACATAGGTCGCGTTCCCGTCCGACGAGGCGTCCGCGATGGTGTCGTTCAGATGGCCGAGCACGCCGCGCAGGTACGCGACGTCGCCGGCGGTGTAGGGCACGAGCGGGTAGCAGCCGGGGCCCTCGGCGGGCAGCACCGACGGGTAGCCGACGAGCAGCACGCGGGCGTCGGGGGCGCGGTCGTGGACCTCGTCGAGGACGTCGTCGAGACGGTCGCCGAGCGTGTTGATGCGCGCCTCGATCTCGTCGTGGCTGCCCACCGTGTAGCGGTCCTTGCAGGGGGTGCCGAACGGCGTCGGGCTCACGCAGTTCTGGACGATCTCGGAGAACCCGATGTCGTTGCCGCCGATGCCCACCGTCACGAGCTGGGTGCCGGTGCCGAGGGCGTCGTACTGCGGCGGGTTCGCGCCGCCCTGCACCGTCTGCGGCGCCGCGAAGTCCTTGGTCTGCGCGCCGCTGCAGCTGACGTCGGTGAGCTGGGCGCCGGTGCGCTCGGCGACGAGGTGCGGGTAGTTGTTGTTCGACCGCAGGCAGCCCGGTGGCGGACCGGCGGGGGCGCCGGTCAGCGGCGAGGCCGTGTAGGAGTCACCGAGCGCGACGTAGGTCTGCCCGGCGGACGCCGGGGCGCCCATCGCCACGGGCGCGACGACGAGCCCGAGGACCCCGACGGCGACGGCGACGAGCACGCGCAGGACGACCGGGCGAGGGCCCACCGGCACTCCTCCAAGGACACGGGGGCCCCGGCGGGACCGTCGGGCGGGATGATCGCGCGGCTCAGCGGGCTTCGGCCAGCAGCTCGCCCATCCGCGTGACGCCCGCGCGCAGGTCGTCGTCGCCGAGGGCGTAGGAGAGACGGAAGTAGCCCGGGGTGCCGAAGGCCTCGCCCGGCACGACCGCCACCTCGGCGTGCTCGAGCACCAGGGCGGCGAGGTCGACGCTGGTCTGCGGGCGCTCGCCGCGCAGCTCCTTGCCGAGCAGGCCGGCCACCGAGGGGTAGGCGTAGAAGGCGCCGCGGGGCGTGGGGCAGGTGACGCCCGGGATCCCGGAGAGCAGCTCGACGATGAGGCGGCGGCGGCGGTCGAACGCCGTGCGCATCTCCGCGACGGCGTCGAGCGGGCCCGTGACGGCCGCGAGCGCCGCGCGCTGGGCGACGTTGCAGACGTTCGAGGTCAGGTGCGACTGCATGTTGATGCCGGCCGCGACGACGTCCGCCGGTCCGATCATCCAGCCGACGCGCCAGCCGGTCATCGCGAAGGTCTTGGCGACGCCGTTGAGCACGACGCAGCGGTCGGCGATCTCGGGCACGGCGACGGGCATGGACACGTGCTCGGCGCCGTCGTAGACGAGGTGCTCGTAGATCTCGTCGGCGATCACCCAGACGCCGTGCTCCGCGGCCCAGCGCCCGACGGCCTCGACGAGCTCGCGGGGCGCCACCGCGCCGGTGGGGTTCGACGGCGAGCACCACAGCAGCGCCTTCGTGCGCGGGGTGCGCGCGGCCTCCAGGGCCTCGACGGTCGGCAGGAAGTCGGTCGACTCGTCGGTGTCGATCTGGACGGGGTCGCCACCGGCCATGCGCACGGCCTCGGGGTAGGTCGTCCAGTACGGCGCGGGCAGCAGGACCTCGTCGCCCGGGTCGATCAGCGTCGCGAACGCCTCGAACACGGCCTGCTTGCCGCCGTTGGTGACGAGCACCTGGCGGGCCTCGACCTGCCACCCCGAGTCGCGGGCGGTCTTCGCCGCGATCGCGTCGCGCAGCTCGGGCAGGCCGGCGGCGGGGGAGTAGCGGTGGTTCTTGGGGTCCGAGCAGGCCGCGATCGCCGCGTCGACCACCGGCTGGGGTGTGGGGAAGTCCGGCTCGCCGGCGCCGAACCCGATGACCGGTCGGCCGGCGGCCTTGAGGGCCTTCGCCTTCGCGTCCACGGCCAGCGTCGCCGACTCCGCGATGCCGCCGACCCGGGCCGAGATGCGGCGGTCGGTGGCGGCGGGCTGGAGGGAGACCGAGGTGGACGACGACGTCATGAGAAGGGATTCTGGCAGACCCCCTGCCGCGCCCGGCCTGCCCGGGGAGGTCTCCCGGCGCCGACGCGCCCCGGCGCCGTCGGCCTGCGGTGCTTGACGTAGCATGGTTCTCCAGGACGCTTCGTCCGTCGCTCCCGCGCGCTCGTCGCCGTGGGGAAGCGCCGCCGATCCGTCCGGGGCGTGCCTCCGGGGACGCCACAGGGGCGTAGCTCAATTGGCAGAGCAGCGGTCTCCAAAACCGCAGGTTGCAGGTTCAAGTCCTGTCGCCCCTGCATCGATGGCGAGGAAGGCCCCGCGGGGCGACGAGGACGGTGAGGACGGCGTAGTGAGCGAGGACAGCAGCCGGCGTCGGCGCGCGAGCGACGACGACGACGCGCGTCCGGTCACCGCCGCGGGACGTCGTCGGCGCGCGGGGGCGGACAGCGCGGGCGACGGGTCGGCCGACGGGTCCGGCGACACCGCGCGGCGCACCGGCGGCAAGGGGACGGCCACCCCGACGCGCGACCGCCCCCAGGCGACGTCGGAGGGGTCGGTGTTCGCCCGCCTCCGCCGGTTCCTGCGCGAGGTGGTGGCCGAGCTCCGCAAGGTGCACTGGCCGACCCGGCGGCAGATCGTGGTCTACACGGCCGTCGTCCTCGTGTTCGTGTCGTTCATGGTGGCCCTCGTGGCGGGTCTCGACTGGGTGTTCGCCAAAGCCGTGTTCGCCCTCTTCGGCTGACCGTTCCGCCGAGCGGCCGGCCGGGCACCGCGCCGCGGTGCCCGCCGTGCAAAGGAAGTGAGACAGAAGTGACCTCCGCAGGATCCGGCGCAGAGCCCGACGACGGCACGACCCCCGACGGCGGCGAGCCCGAGCTCGTCGGCGAGTCGCGCACGCGTGGCGTCATGGTGCGCGAGGGCAGTGGCACGTACGGGGACCTCAGCACCGAGGAGAACCCCGCCACGCTCGACGACGGCGAGGTCGCCCGGGCCGCGCAGGAGGCCCGCGAGGCCGGCGAGGGCGAGGACGTCGACGAGGCGCACGACCCCGAGGCCGACCTGGCCGCCGCCCGGGCCGCGCTCGGCGGCGACGAGGACGACAGCGACCTCCCCGAGGAGTCCGCGGGCACCGGCGACGTCGCCGCCCGGGAGGACACCGAGGACGACCTGCAGGTCGAGGAGGAGCCCGTCGCCGAGGTCGCCGAGGCCGCGGAGGCCGAGGACGAGGAGGAGGTCGACCCGGCCCAGGCCCTCAAGGACTCGCTGCGGCTCGCCCCGGGCGACTGGTACGTCGTGCACTCCTACGCGGGCTACGAGAACAAGGTGAAGGCCAACCTCGAGACCCGTGTCCAGACCCTGGACGTCGAGGACTTCATCTTCCAGGTCGAGGTGCCCACCGAGGAGGTCACCGAGATCAAGAACGGGCAGCGCAAGCAGGTCCAGCGCAAGGTGCTGCCCGGCTACATCCTCGTGCGGATGGACCTCAACGACGCCTCGTGGAGCGCGGTGCGCAACACCCCGGGCGTCACCGGCTTCGTCGGCGCGACGTCGCGCCCGTCGCCGCTGACCCTCGACGAGGTCGTCAAGTTCCTCCTCCCGCGCCAGGAGACGCCGAAGAAGGCGAAGGGCGCGGAGAAGGCCGGCACCGAGTCGTTCGGCAGCAAGCCCGCGGTCGAGGTCGACTTCGAGGTCGGAGAGTCCGTCACCGTCATGGACGGCCCGTTCGCGACGCTCCCGGCCAGCATCTCCGAGGTCAACGTCGACGCCCAGAAGCTCAAGGTGCTCGTCTCGATCTTCGGCCGGGAGACCCCGGTCGAGCTGGGCTTCAACCAGGTCTCCAAGATCTGAGCCGGCCCGCCCCTGACGTCGGCGCCAGCTCCGCTGAGCTCCGTGTCGCCACCATCCCGACAACGAGGAAGTCATGCCCCCGAAGAAGCGGCGGCTCTCCGCCATCGTCAAGCTGCAGATCAGCGCCGGCGCGGCGACGCCGGCACCGCCGGTCGGCCCGGCCCTGGGTCAGCACGGCGTCAACATCATGGAGTTCTGCAAGGCCTACAACGCGGCCACCGAGGCGCAGCGTGGTCAGGTCGTGCCGGTGGAGATCTCGGTCTACGAGGACCGGTCCTTCACCTTCGAGCTCAAGACCCCGCCGGCGGCCAAGCTGCTGCTCGCGGCGGCCGGCGTGAAGTCCGGCTCCGCGACGCCGCACAGCAAGAAGGTCGGCTCGGTCACGCAGGAGCAGGTCCGCGAGATCGCGCAGACCAAGATGGCGGACCTCAACGCCAACGACCTCGACCAGGCGTCGAAGATCATCGCCGGCACCGCCCGGTCGATGGGTCTGACGGTCGCCGAGTGACCCCCGTCGGCCGGTGACCGCCGGCCGGCGACCCGTGGGAGGGCCGCGCAGCCCTGACCACACCTGATCCACGAAGGAACAGATCATGAAGCGCAGCAAGGCCTACCTGAAGGCTGCCGAGAAGGTGGACTTCGACAAGCTCTACAGCCCGCTCGACGCGGCCACCCTGGCCAAGGAGACGTCGACGACGTCCATGGACGCGACCGTCGAGGTCGCCATGCGCCTGGGCGTCGACCCGCGCAAGGCCGACCAGATGGTCCGCGGCACCGTGAACCTGCCGCACGGCACCGGCAAGACCGCCCGCGTCATCGTGTTCGCCACCGGCGACACGGCCGCGGCCGCCGAGTCGGCCGGCGCCGACGTCGTGGGCTCCGACGACCTCATCGAGCGGATCCAGGGCGGCTGGCTCGAGTTCGACGCCGCCGTCGCGGCGCCCGACCAGATGGCCAAGGTCGGCCGGGTCGCCCGCATCCTCGGGCCGCGCGGGCTCATGCCGAACCCGAAGACCGGCACCGTCACCCCGGACGTCGCCCGCGCCGTCGGCGACATCAAGGGCGGCAAGGTGAACTTCCGCGTCGACAAGCAGGCCAACCTCCACCTGATCATCGGGAAGGCCAGCTTCGACACCGAGAAGCTCGTCGAGAACTACGGCGCCGCGCTGGACGAGATCCTGCGCGCCAAGCCGGCCGCCGCGAAGGGCCGGTACATCAAGAAGATCACCGTCACCACGACGATGGGTCCCGGCATCCCCGTCGACCCGAACCGCACGCGCAACCTCCTCGCCGCCGAGGCGTGAGGCCGGTGGTGGCGCCCTGCTGCACAGGGCGCCACCGCCGCCGCGTAGACTGAACCGCAGATCGAACCCCGATCCACCCGAGACCGCTGGTCTCCGCCCGGGCCCGCCCGGTCGGACGAAGTGCCCCACGACGGGGCGGCCCGCGCAGGAGGACGAGGGTCGCGACGCCGTCCGGGCCTCCTGCCCGTGCTCGTCCCGACGCCCCGTGCGCCCTGCGCACGGGGCGTTTCGTCGTTCCGGGCCTCCCGCGGTCGCCCGAGGACAGAAAGGAGGCGCGCATGGCTGCTGAGACCAGAGCTCCGGCTGCCGACAAGGTGGCCGCGGTCGCCGAGATCGCCGCGGAGTTCCGCGACGCGTCGGCCATGGTCGTCACCGAGTACCGCGGCCTGTCGATGAAGCAGATCTCGAAGCTGCGTCGTTCGCTGGGCTCGGACGTCACCTACACCGTCGCCAAGAACACCCTGGTCAAGCGGGCTGCCGCCGAGGCCGGGGTCGAGGGTCTCGACGACCTGCTGGTCGGCCCGACGGCCATCGCGTTCGTCGCCGGTGAGCCCGTGGACGCCGCCAAGGCGCTCCGCGAGTTCCAGCGCGAGAACCGGTCCCTGGTCGTCAAGGGCGGCTACATGGAGGGCCGCGCGCTCTCCGCCACCGAGGTCGAGAAGCTCGCCGACCTCGAGTCCCGCGAGGTGCTGCTCGGCAAGCTCGCCGGTGCGATGAAGGGCAACCTCACGAAGGCCGCCCAGCTGTTCAACGCCCCGGCCTCGCAGGTCGCCCGCCTCGCGGCGGCCCTGCAGGACAAGCGCGCGGCCGAGGGCAGCGCGAGCACCGAGGACGCGGTCGCCGCGGTCGAGTCCGCGGACGCCGAAGCCGACGCCTGAGTCCGGCTCCCCCCACACCACCATCATCGAAGAAGGAGCGCCCACCATGGCGAAGCTGTCCACCGACGAGCTGCTCGACGCCTTCAAGGACATGACCCTCATCGAGCTCTCGGAGTTCGTGAAGAAGTTCGAGGAGGTCTTCGAGGTCACCGCGGCCGCCCCGGTCGCGGCCGCCGCCCCGGCCGCCGCCGGCGGCGGTGCCGCCGCCCCGGCCGAGGAGGAGAAGGACGAGTTCAACGTCGTCCTCGACGCCGCGGGCGACAAGAAGATCCAGGTCATCAAGGTCGTCCGCGAGGTCGTCTCGGGCCTGGGCCTCAAGGAGGCCAAGGAGCTCGTCGAGAGCGCCCCGAAGCCGATCCTCGAGGGCGTCAACAAGGAGGCCGCCGACGCGG
Organism: Actinomycetospora sp. C-140; assembly: GCF_054796175.1. Lineage (NCBI taxonomy): Bacteria > Bacillati > Actinomycetota > Actinomycetes > Pseudonocardiales > Pseudonocardiaceae > Actinomycetospora > Actinomycetospora sp. C-140. Next base: position 33,259 of record NZ_JBTWNF010000022.1, read on the forward strand.
CCAAGGCGAAGCTCGAGGAGGCCGGCGCCTCGATCAGCCTGACCTGATCGGGCGCGCTCTCCAGCGCGACACCGCACGACGGGGCGGGGACCTGAGGGTCCCCGCCCCGTCGTCGTCTGCGGGACCTGTGACACGTTCGAGGTGCGCCCGCCCGGGTGTCGCCCCGTCCGGCGAGCCGGCGTGGTGCGGCGGTCGTCTGCGAGACGAGCGGCAGCCCGGTGCCCGCCGATCGCGTGAAACGCGCCGCCCGTCGCCACCCGCCTGGCCCAGTCACCGGTAGTGACCGGCCCACTGCGACCCGGCCGTTGCCCAAGTTTCCGGCCGAGTAACCTCCGACCTCACTCCGTCGTTGCAGACGTGACGCCCCTCTCGTGGGGTGCCGGCTCCATGGCGTCGGTAACAGCAGGGCGTGCATGCGTCGACACCACGACTCTCCGGGAGGACTGCATGGCCGGCGTCGAGGTCGGGATCAAGAATCTGTCGAAGTCGTTCGGCAGCTCCAACATCTGGTCCGACGTCACGCTGACCCTTCCCGCCGGGGAGGTGAGCGTGCTGCTGGGCCCGTCGGGCACGGGCAAGTCGGTGCTCCTGAAGTCGATCATCGGTCTGCTCAAGCCCGAGAAGGGCTCGATCTTCATCCACGACACCGACCTCGTGCGGTGCTCGGAGTCGAAGCTGTACGACATCCGCAAACTGTTCGGCGTGCTGTTCCAGGACGGCGCGCTGTTCGGCTCGATGAATCTCTTCGACAACATCGCTTTCCCGCTGCGTGAGCACACCCGCAAGGGCGAGAAGGAGATCTCGGACATCGTCATGGAGAAGCTCGACATGGTCGGGCTCTCCGGTGCGGAGGACAAGCTTCCCGGCGAGATCTCGGGCGGCATGAAGAAGCGCGCCGGGCTGGCCCGCGCGCTGGTGCTCGACCCCGAGATCATCCTGGTCGACGAGCCCGACTCCGGGCTGGACCCGGTGCGCACCGCGTACCTCAACCAGCTCATCGTCGACCTCAACACCCAGCTCGACGCGACGATCCTCATCGTCACCCACCACCTGGGCACCGCCCGGTCGCTGCCGGACAACATCGGGATGCTGTTCCGTCGCAACCTCGTGATGTTCGGCCCGCGCGAGGTGCTGCTGACCTCCGAGGAGCCTGTGGTCCAGCAGTTCCTGCAGGGCCGGCGCATCGGCCCGATCGGGATGTCCGAGGAGAAGGACTCGGCTCAGATGGAGGCCGAGATGGAGGAGCTGAAGAAGAAGGGCGGCTCGGCCGACGCCGAGGAGTCCTTCATCGACCCCCAGCTCGACCCGTCGGAAGGCCTGCCCGAGCGCAAGGCGGTGCAGCGCCGCAAGGACCGCGTCATGCAGGTCCTGCACACCCTGCCGCCGAAGGCGCAGACCGCCATCCTCGAGTCGCTGACCGAGGGGGACATGGAGCGGTACGGGATCTCGCGCGACCAGGACCGCACCGAGCTCATCGAGATCACCTACAACAACCCGCCGGAGGACGCCGATCCGTTCGGGTACCAGGCGATGCAGGAAGCCGAGGACAACTCGATGGTCGAGGAGTCCCCGGCGGGCGAGGGCGAGGGCGAGGGCGAGCAGGCCGGCTCGGGTGACCCGGACGCCGATGCCGAGGCCCGCAAGGCCCCGGCGGCTCCGCCGGAGTCCGACGAGCCCCTCGTCGGAGTCCCGGCCGACGAGGACGCCGGCGGCACCGTGGTGCTCCCGCAGGCCGGGGAGCACACCAAGAGCGACGACGAGCAGTCCGACGAGGCCGGTAACCCGCCCGAGGACCAGCAGCAGTCGGGCCAGGGCGACCAGCAGGACGACCAGCAGGACGCCTCCGACGACGCGCGGACCGAGCAGATCGCGGTGCCCCAGCAGGCCCAACAGTCGCAGGAGTCCCAGCCGCCGGGCGACGACGCCCAGACCGGCCGGCACCACTGGCGCGACCAGCCCGCGAACGACCAGGGCGCCCAGACGGACCTCAGCGCGCAGTCCGACCAGGGCGCCCAGGGCGGCCAGGCCGGCGGGATCGTGCCGATGGAGCGCCGCGACGGGCGCGAGGGCGGCCAGGACGGCCCGCACGGCGACCAGGGCGCCGGCGCCCCGTCCGGCGGCGAGCCCGCCCCGCAACAGCAGGACGACGGCCTCGTCGGCGGCCTGCGGCGCATGTTCCGCCGGGGAGACTCGTGAGCAACCGCATCGCGACGGGCAACTTCCCGGGTGCCGGGGCGCTGTCCGCCACCGGGAAGCTGTTCGCGCTCGGCCTCGACGTCGTCGTCGGCATCTTCCAGCGGCCGTTCCAGACGCGCGAGTTCATCGAGCAGTGCTGGTTCATCTCGCGGGTTTGCATCCTCCCCTCGGCGCTGGTGTCGATCTCCTTCGGATCGGTCATCTCGCTCCAGCTCGGGTCGCTGATCCGCCAGTTCGGGGCGCAGTCGTTCTCGGGCGCGGCGAGCACCCTGGCGGTCATCCAGCAGGCGGCGCCGGTCATCTGCGCGCTCCTGGTCGCCGGGGCCGGCGGCTCCGCGATCTGCGCCGACCTCGGCGCCCGCACCATCCGCGAGGAGATCGACGCGATGGAGGTGCTCGGGGTCAACCCGATCCAGCGCCTGGTCGTGCCCCGGGTCCTCGCCGCCATCCTCGTGTCGTCGCTGCTCTTCGGGCTGGTCTGCCTGGTGGGTGTGGCCGGCGGCTACTACTTCAACGTCGTGCTGCAGGGCGTCACCCCGGGCGCCTACGTGCAGGGCTTCTCGGCGCTGTCGAAGACCGGCGACCTCATCGTCGGCTTCATCAAGGCAGCGCTCTTCGGCCTCGCCGCGGGTGTCGTCGCCGCCTACCGGGGGCTCAACCCCGCCGGCGGACCGAAGGGTGTGGGCGACGCGGTCAACCAGGCCGTCGTCATCACCTTCATCCTGCTGTTCGCGATCAACGTGATCGTGACGGCCGTGTACCTGAACCTCGTGCCCCCGTCCAAGTTCTGATCTCCACGACCCAGCTCTGACGTTCTGACCGCCGCTCCCCAGGCCAGGATTCGATGACGATCACTTCTCGCGCTCGGCGCGTCGCCGAGGCACCCCTGGGTGTCCTCGACACCCTCGGCGACCAGGCGTCGTTCTTCGCGCGCACCATCGGGTGGATCCCGAAGTCGGTCACGCGCTACCAGCGCGAGGTCCTCCGTCTGCTCACCGAGGTGGCCTTCGGGTCGGGAGCGCTCGCGCTCATCGGCGGCACGGTGGTCATCGTCGGCACGCTGACCTTCTTCACCGGCAGCGTCGTCGGCCTCCAGGGCTACTCGGCGCTGAACCAGATCGGCACCTCGGCGTTCGCGGGCTTCGTGACCGCGTACTTCAACACCCGCGAGGTCGCGCCGCTGGTGTCGGCGCTGGCGCTGTCCGCGACGGTCGGCGCCGGCTTCACCGCCCAGCTCGGCGCCCAGCGGGTGTCGGAGGAGATCGACGCGCTCGAGGTCATGGCGGTGCCCTCGCTGCCGTTCCTGGTCACCACCCGCGTGGTCGCCGGGTTCATCGCGGTCATCCCGCTCTACGTCATCGGCCTCGTGAGCTCGTACCTCGCGTCCCGGCTGCTCGTCACGAACTTCTACACGCAGTCGCCGGGAACGTACGACCACTACTTCAACCTCTTCCTGCCACCGCAGGACGTGGTCTATTCGTTCGCGAAAGTGCTCGTCTTCGCCTTCGCGATCATCCTCGTGCACTGCTACTACGGCTACAACGCCAGCGGCGGGCCGGCCGGGGTGGGCGTCGCGGTCGGCAACGCCGTCCGGAACTCGATCGTCATCTTCAACATCCTCGACAACCTGCTGACGCTGGCCATCTGGGGCACCACGACCTCGATCAGGATCGCCGGATGAGCGCCCCGACCCAGACCATGGAGCGGGAGGACGAGGGCCCGCAGGTCAAGGACAAGCGCCCGCCGCTGAGCCCCACCCGGCGGCGCCTCAGCGGCCTGGTGCTGCTCCTGATCATGGCCCTGATCGTCGCGCTGTGCATCGCCAACTTCAACAAGGTGTTCAAGCCGGTCGAGACCGTCTACCTGCGGACGGACACGGTCGGCAACCAGCTCTCCAAGCAGGGCGACGTCAAGGTCCGCGGCGTCATCGTCGGCGAGATCAAGTCCGTCGACAGCGACGGGTCGGGCGCCGTGATCGAGATGGCGATGGACCCCGACTTCCTGCCGACCATCCCCAGCAACACCACGGCGATGCTCATCCCGAAGACGCTGTTCGGTGAGCGCTACGTCTCGCTCTCGATCCCGCCGAACGGGAGCTCGCGCCCCCTCGAGGAGGGCGACACGATCTCGCAGGACCGCTCGCAGAACGCCACCGAGACCGAGCAGGTGCTCAACAACCTGCTGCCGGTGCTCACGGCGGTGCAGCCCGAGAAGCTCTCGGACACCCTCGGTGCGGTCTCCCAGGCGCTGTCCGGACGCGGCAAGAACCTGGGCAACACCCTGGTGCTGCTCAACCAGTACGTCGAGGGCGTCATCCCCACGCTGCCCGACCTGCAGGCGAACCTGCGGGCGCTCGCCCCGACGGCGGACATCTACAACCAGGCGAGCCCGGACCTGATCACCGCGCTCGACAATCTCGTCACCACCAGCCGGACCCTCGTCGAGCAACGTGCGGCGTTCGAGTCGACGTTCCGCTCGGTGACCTCGGCGTCGGACACGACGACGGCGTTCCTCGCCGCGAACCGGGACAACATCATCGCGCTGGCCGCCTCCTCGCGGCCGACTCTCGAGACCCTCGCGCGCTACAGCTCCGAGTTCCCCTGCCTCCTGCGGCAGCTCACCGACGTGACGCCGCAGATCAACAACGTGCTCAGCCCGACCACCGGCGTCCAGATCGAAGCCGAGCTCACGATCGACAACGGCAAGTACGTCCCGGGTGAGGAACCTCAGTACCTCGATGACCGCGGACCGCGGTGCTACCAGATCGAGGGCCAGGCGCCTCAGGTGCCGCCCGGCGGGCAGATCCGGGACGGAACGAACCCGATCGACGTCTCGCGCGGCACCCAGGACGCCTACGCCGGCGGGCAGGGCGGCCAGATCGACGACGAGTCGAACACCGGTGACCAGTCCGCGTCGACGGCGCGGACCGGGAACCGTGACAACGGCGGCGGGCAGACCGAGGGCCAGGCGGCTCCGGGCCGCGTCGACGGCGCCAACATCGGCCTGCCGAACAGTCCCAACTCGCCCGAGGAGCGCCGCCTGGTGACCGAGGTGACGGCCATGCAGATGGGGATCGCACCGGCGCAGGTGCCCTCCTTCGCTCCGTACCTCACCGCGGGCACACTGCGTGGGGCCCCGGCGGTGGTCCGGTGAGGGGTATCGCGTCGCCGCTGATCAAGCTGGCGATCTTCACGCTCGTGACCGTGCTGTCCGTGGCGCTGCTGGCCACGGCCATCCAGAACTCGTACTTCGGCAGTACCCAGGAGTACAAGGCGCGCTTCACGGACGCGTCCGGCCTCATCTCCGGCAGCGACGTCCGCATCGCCGGCGTCCGGGTCGGCCAGGTGACCGACGTGCAGCTCGTCGACCGCAACGTCGCCGAGGTGTCGTTCAAGGTCGATGAGGCCCGCAAGCTCCCGACGGGGTCGATCTTCTCGATCAAGTACCAGAACCTGGTTGGTCAGCGGTATCTCGAGGTCGCCCGTGGCAACGGGCCGATGAACGCGATGCTGCGACCCGGCGCCACGGTCCCCGAGAGCCAGACCCGACCGCCACTCAATCTGACGGTCGTGTTCAACGGCTTCAAGCCGCTGTTCCAGGCGCTGAACCCGACCGACATCAACCAGCTGTCGTTCGAGATCATCCAGGTGCTCCAGGGCGAGGGCGGCACGGTCAACTCGCTGCTGGCCCGGACCGCGTCGCTGACGTCGACGATCGCCGATCGCGACGCCGTGATCGGCTCGCTGATCAACAACCTGAACTCCGTCCTCGACACGGTCAACGCGCGGGACGACCGGCTCTCCGGACTCATCGTCTCCTTGCAACAGCTGGTCAGCGGCCTGGCCGCCGATCGCGTCCGGATCGGGGAGACCCTGCAGCCCATCGCGGACCTGACGAACGCGACGGCCGGCCTCCTCTCCGACGCCCGTCCGCCGCTGCGCGACGACATCGTGCGGCTGGGGCAGCTGTCGTCCAACCTCAACGACAACCGGGGCCTCGTGGAGAACTTCCTACGCCTCACCCCGCAGAAGGCGAACAACTTCGGTCGCGCCGGCAGCTACGGCTCGTGGTTCAACTTCTACCTCTGCGCAGTGGGCGGAACCGTCAGCTTCGATCCCCTTCCCCTGCCACCGATCGACCTCGGGTCCGCCATCCAACTCCCTGATACGGCGCAGCGATGCAACGGATGAAGCCGTTCCGCAAGCGGAACCCCCTGCCCATCGGCGCAGCCAGCCTGGCGATCCTGCTGCTGCTCATGGCCGCGTCCTTGAACATCAAGGACCTGCCGCTGATCGGTCAGGGCCCGACGTACACCGCGCGGTTCAGCGAGTCGGCCGGCGTGCTGCCCGACGACGACGTCCGGGTCGCGGGCATCCGCGTCGGGACGGTCACCGATCTCGAGCTCGACGGCCCGGATGTCGTCATCTCGTTCAAGGCCCCGGACGCCTGGATCGGGGACCGGACGTCGGCGTCGATCGAGATCAAGACGGTGCTCGGGCAGAAGTACATCGCCCTCGACCCGGCCGGCGACCAGCCGCTCGACCCGGACCAGACGATCCCGCGGCAGCGCACCCGCGCACCGTTCGACGTCATCCAGGCGTTCTCCCAGCTCTCGACGACCGTCGAGGACCTCAACACCGACCAGCTGGCCCAGAGCCTCGGTGTGCTCTCGCAGACCCTCGACGGGGCGGCCGGTCCCGTGCGGGGTGCGCTCGATGGCCTGAGCCGACTCTCGCGCACGATCTCGTCGCGCGACCAGGAGCTGAGCCGGCTGCTGGCCAACACCCGCACGACCACCCAGGTGCTGGCCGATCGTGACGCCGAGGTCGAGCGCCTCATCAACGACGGCAATCTCCTCCTGGGCGAGCTGCGGGCCCGCAAGGCGGCGATCGACAACCTCCTCAACGGCACGATCGCGCTCGCCGCGCAGCTGCGGGGGCTGGTCGCCGACAACGAGGCCACGCTGCGTCCGACCCTCGAAGAGCTCGACGGCGTCTTGTCGACGCTGCAGGAGAACTCGGCGAACCTCGAGAACGGCCTGCGGCTGCTGGCGCCGTTCGTGCGCGTCTTCGCCAACGTGGTCGGCAACGGCCGGTGGTTCGACGCCTACATCTGCAACCTCGACCCGCCGGGTGACCAGAACTGCGATCCGGGCTCGAGCCTCGGACCCGACAGTCTGACCGGGCTGTTCAATCCGGCCCTGCTCACGCAGATCCTGCAGGCCGCGCTGGCCCAGCTCGGCCAGGCGGCGTTGCCGGCCACGCCGGCCGCGCTGGCGAACGCGATCGCGGGGCTCACACCGGACAACCTCACCAAGCTCCAGGGCCTGCTCACCGGGGGCGGCGCGAACGGCAGTCTCACCCCGCAACAGCTCCAGATCCTCTTCCCGAACGGGGTGCCCGACGTGAACGCGTTGACGAACGCGCTCGCCGGCGCTCCCGGTGCGGCGGCGACGCCCGGCGAGGGCGCGGCTCCTGGCACCACCGGCGCCCAGGGCGGAGGTAACTGATGTCGAACCGTCTCGTCACCTTCTTCGAGAGCGCCTCGCGCACACTGGCCGTGGCCGTCGTGCTGGCTCTGCTCGCGACCGTCGGGCTCTGGTACGCCCTGCAGCGCGGGACCCAGCGCACCGTCACGGCGTACTTCAACAACACGGTCGGCCTCTACATCGACAACGAGGTCACGATCCAGGGCATCCCGGTGGGTTCCGTCGACGACATCGTGCCGCAGGGCAACGTCGTGCGGGTCGTGCTCAAGGTCGACAACGACGCCCCCGTGATGGCCGACCCGCAGGCCGTCATCGTCGCTCCTACGCTCGTCAGCGACCGCTATATCCAGCTCGGCCCGACCTACACCGGCGGCCCCCAGCTGGCCGACGGCGCGGTCATCCCGGTCGAGCGCACGGCGACCCCGGTCGAGCTCGACCGCGTCTACCAAAGCCTCGACACCATCGCGAAGGCCCTCGGACCGAACGGCGCGAACCGGACCGGTGCGCTCAACCAGCTGCTGCGGTCGTCGGCGGGCGCCCTCGGCGGGAATGGCGAGCTCCTCAAGAGCACCATCACCGAGCTCGGCGGCGCGGTCGGCACGCTCGCCGACAACCGCGACAACCTGTTCGCGACCGTCGACAACCTCGGGCAGTTCACGAACATGCTCGCCCGCAACGACGGGGCGGTCCGCGACCTCAACAACCAGCTCCAGGACATCGCGGGCTTCCTCGCCTCGGAGCGTGGGAACCTGTCGACGGTGCTGGCGACCCTGCCGCCGGCGCTGGACGACGTCGCCCGCTTCATCCGGGACAACCGCGACATCCTGCGGACCGACGTCAACAAGCTCGCGAACATCACCGACATCCTGGTTCGCCAGCGGGCCGCGCTGACCGAGTTCGCCAACGTGGCGCCGCTGGCGCTGGGCAACCTGACGAACTCGTACAACGCCAAGTCCGGGACCCTCGACGTGCGACCGGTGCTCGCGCCGGAACTGCTGGGTGCCGGTCTGGACCCCCGGGCCCTCATCTGCAGCCTGCTGGTCAATCAGCCGGGCCTGCCGAACGCTCTCCAGGCGCCCCTCGACCCGGTCCTCACGAACGTCGCGCGGGCTTCCACGGTGTGTGGCGCCATCCTGGGCGGGACGAACAAGCAGGGCCAGGTCGTCAACAACTCCCCGCTCGGGCTGTCGCTGGCGCCGATCCAGGACCTGCTGAAGGTGCTCAACAGCCAGCCGTCCCTGGACGCCCTGGTGCCCGTCACCGCCCTGGCACCCGGGGCACAGCCCGGCGCGGCGGGCGGGGCGCCCGGGGCCGAGGGCGCGCCCGCGAACGCCCCCGGCGCGACACCGACCCAGCCGGGCGCCGGCATCCTCGGCTTCGAGACCCTCGGAGGTGGGCAGTGAGCGCGCCGCGAACGGACTCCGGTACCCGGCCTCGACGGGTACGGGTGGCGACCCTGCTGGTCGTGGCGCTGTTCGCGCTGACCGGCTGCGGCTTCCAGTCGCTCCAGGAGCTCCCGTTGCCCGGCGGAGCGGCACTCGGCCCGGACCCCTATACGGTCACGGCCCAGTTCTCGAACGTCGTCGACCTCGTGCCCAACAACAGCGTGCGGGTGAACGACGTGCCGGTGGGCGTGGTCAAGGAGGTCTCGCTCGCGCCCGACGGGTGGACCGCGCAGGTCACCGTCGAGGTCAACGGCGCGGTCGTCCTGCCGGCGAACGCCACGGCCAAGCTGCGCCAGACGAGCCTCCTCGGTGAGAAGTTCGTCGAGCTCCTGCCGTCACCCACCGAGGCGCCGCAGGGCCGACTGGCCGCGGGTGCCGTGATCCCGGTCGATCGCACCGACGTGGGTGCCCAGGTCGAGGAGGTCCTCGGGGCACTCTCGCTGCTGCTCAACGGCGGCGGCGTCGAGAAGATCCAGACCATCTCGCGGGAGCTCAACGCCGCGACGACGGGGAACGAGGCGCAGCTGCGCTCGCTGCTCACGAACCTCGACACCCTGGTCAGCGGGCTGGATCGGCAGAAGGCCGACATCGTCCGGGCCATCGACTCGCTCGAGCGCCTGACGCGCACGCTCGTGGACCAGCGAGCGAAGATCGCCAACGTCATCGACAACCTCGGCCCCGGCCTCGACGTGCTCAACCAGCAACGCGGCCTGCTGGTGCAGACCCTGCAGTCGCTGAACCGGCTCTCGGACGTCGGCACCGATGTCATCCGGCGGAGCCAGGCGAACACGGTGGCTGATCTCCGGGCGCTCCAGCCGATCCTGCGCAACCTCGTCGAGGCCGGCGACGCGTTGCCCGGCTCGCTCCAGATCCTGCTGACGATCCCGTTCGCGGACAACTCGCTCAACGTCATCAAGGGCGACTTCGCGAACATCGACGTGAGCCTCCAGATCAACCTGCAGCAACTCCTGACGACAATCCTGAACAGCCCTGAGGTGCCCGGGGTCGACGCGATCTTCAAGCTGCTGCAGACGCCGGGGACCACCCCGCAGGCGGGAGCGGCGGCGCGCGGAGGCGCGGGCTCGACGAACACCGCCGGCCTGGTTCCCCAGCTTCCCGGCCTCGGTGGAGGGAACGGCGGATGATCGGCACGAAGACGCTGCGCCTCGTGGCGCTGTTCGCGGTCATCTCGATCGTGGGCATCGGTTACGTCGGCCTGCGCTACGTCGGCGCGGACTCGCTCATCGGCCTCGGCCCCTACGTCGTGAAGGTGGAGCTGGCCGACTCCGGCGGGATCTTCCCCGACGCCTCGGTGAGCTACCGCGGCGTGGAGATCGGCAAGGTGGGCGACATGCGGGTCACCCCGCAGGGGCTCGAGGTCGACCTCGAGATCGAGAAGGACTCCCCCGACGTCCCCGCGTCCTCCACCGCGGTGATCACCAACAGGTCGGCGGTCGGGGAGCAGTTCGTCGACCTGCAGCCGCCGTCCGACGCCGGGCCCTACCTCGACGACGGGTCGGTCATCCCGCAGCAGCAGACCCGGACCCCGGTGCCGGTCGACCAGCTGCTCGCCGACCTGAACTCCCTGGCCACGTCGGTGCCGCTCCCCGAGCTGCGGACCACGGTCGACGAGCTCTACAAGGCGTTCGACCGCGCCGGGCCGGACCTCCAGCGGCTGCTCGACGGCACGAACGCGCTCATCCCGGACGCGATCCGCAACCTGCCGCAGTTCACCCAGCTGCTGCGTGACGGGCGGATCGTGCTGAACACGCAGGCGTCCCTCGGGCCGCAGATCATCTCCTTCAGCCGCGACCTGCAGCTGTTCACCGCGCAGCTCAAGGCGGACGACCCCAATCTGCGTCGATTGGTCAACTCCGCGCCGCCGGCAGCTCGCGAGCTCGAAGGACTCATCCGCGACGTGGGGCCCGACCTGAGCCGCACCATCGCGAACCTGCTGACGGTCTCTCGCATCCTCGAACCACGCCAGACCGCGATCCAACAGGTCCTCGTGACCTACCCGGCCCTCTCGGCGGCCGCGCCGTCGGTGCTCAAGGACGCGAACGATCCCGGGCCCGACGGACGTGTCCACTTCGGCCTCGTGCTGAACGTCGCCGACCCGCCCTACTGCCGCAACGGCTATCTGCAGCCCGACGCGGGATGGCGGCCGGCGACGGCCAAGGACTTCCTCCCGATGGACACGAGCGTCCGCTGCAACGAGGCGCCACCCGTCGACGTCCGCGGCGCCCAGAACCTGCCCGCGCCGTACGACTCGGAGAACCCTGGGAGCCCCGCCGACGCGGGCGGATCCGGGTCGACGCAGAATGCTCCCCAGGACGCGACCGCGCTGGCCTCGCTGCCGGCGGGCGGTGTCCTGGCGGGCAGTGAGCGAGGAGCCCCACCGGTGATCATCCCGGGTATGGGCACCGACTGACCCGAGCAGCACGACCGCCGGGACCCCGAGACCCGGCGGACGACCTGAGGAGCTGAGCGCCACGTCTTCCACGGACACGGCCGACAAGCCCACCGAGACCACCGACGGTTCCCCGGACGCCGAGGCCACGGCCGCCACGCGTCGTCGTCGGACCATCACGGTGCTGGCGATCCTGACCGTCCTGGCCCTCGCGGCCGCCGTCGTCAGCGGCGTCTACTGGTGGTCGGGCACGCAGAGCGAGAACGCGACCTCCGCAGCTATGCGTGACGAGGCGACCGACGCCGCCCAGCAGATCGCCGTCAACATCAACACGGTGCGGCCGTCGACGCTGGACGCCGACCTCAACGCCGCGCAGACCTCGCTCACCGAGCCGATGCTCGGTGAGTACCAGCGGGTCCGGCAGCAGTTCGCCGAGAACCTGCGCCAGGCGCAGGCGGAGGTCATCGCGACCCCGGTCTCCGCGGCCCTGACCGCGTTCGATCCGCAGCACGACCCGCCGACCGCCTCGGCGATCGTCGCGATCGACGTCAACGCCCGCAGCGCCACGGCGCAGCCCCAGTCCAAGCAGCAGCTGTTCCTCGTCGAGATGATCCGCACGCCGGAAGGCTGGAAGGCCTCCAAGGCGACGCCCTCGACCGGCCAGCAGTAGCTCGGCGACCCAGAAAGGGGGAGTGACCGTGCCACCCCGCTCCCGCACGAAGCCCGGCTCGACCAACCGTCGCCCCAAGGTCGCCGGCCTGCGCCAGCACGCCCACGCCGGCGCGGCCGCACCGGGCGTCGACGACGACCTGGACCTCGAGGACTCCCTCACCGAGGCCCCTGAGTCCACCGCCACGGAGACCTCGGAGACGCCGCGCGACGCCGCTCCCGAGGCACCGGACGAGGCCGGGGAGGCCGAGGACGCCACCGGAGCCTCGGCGACGGCCGACACCACCGAGGCGCCCGCGGCCGACGCCGCGGACGTCACGGACACCACGGCGCTCCCGACGGGGGCCACCGAGCCCGCGGAGAACGCTGACACCGCCGGGGACGCCACGGCGTCCGCGGCGACCGCGGACGCCACCGACACGACGAACACCACGGACGCCGCCGGCACCACCGACGCGACCGAGGCGACCGCCACGGCCGCCACGACCGACGCCGACGACGCCACCGAGGCGACGGACGACGCCTCGGTCGAGGCGGCGACGACCGCCACCGCGAGCACCACCACGCGCGCCGGCAAGGTCCGTCGCGGCTCCGGGATGGCCCCGCGCGCCTCGGCGCCTACGACGGAGCGGCCGCGTCGCGCCGCGGACGACATCGCCGCGTCCCCGACGCGCACGGCGCGCCCGGTGCGCACCGGTGACCGGAAGACCGAGCCCGCCGCCCCGAGCCGCCTCGACGGCGTCCGCGAGCGCCTCCGGACGTTCGGCGACTCGCGCGCTCTGCCGATCACGCTCGTCGCCGTCATCGTCGTGTGCCTCGTGCTCGCGGGCCTGGCGTTCTGGCAGGGCCGTCAGGCGTGGACCAGCGGCCCGGTGAGCAACCAGGCGACGGTCGACGTCGGCGGCACCGCGGAGCTGGTCGGGCAGAGCCGCGAGTCCATCGAGAAGATCTTCTCCTACGACTTCTCGAAGCTCGACGACTCGGTCGACGCCGCGCGGCAGATGTCCACCGGCCAGTTCACCGACCGCTACCTCTCGGTGTTCGACCAGACGATCCGGCAGCCGGCGCAGCAGCAGCAGCTGCGCCAGACCGCGACCGTCGTGAACATCGGCGTGGTCTCCATGAACGGCGACCGGGCCGAGGTCATGGCGCTGACCCAGTTCTCCGCTCAGCGCACCACGACCGGCCAGTCGACGAATGCCCCGGGTCTGCTGCGTCTGCAGATGGAGCGGGTCGACGGGCGCTGGAAGCTGGCCGAGCTGACGCCGCTGACCGCCAACCGCTGATCACCCCGACGACGCGCCGGGCGCGCCACGACGACACCGTGGCGTGCCCGGCGCGTTCGCGTGTGCCCTGACCTGCACCGAACCCGGTCGGGTCGTGGGAATGACGCCGGGCGCGCCCCACTTGACTCCGGGGGCACGGGCGGTCACTCTGTTCGCAGCGCGGCACCCCGCGTCCGACCCCGGAGGTCGATCCCGCCCCAGGCGGAGAATCCCTCTCGGCGCGTCACGAGGGGGGCCGTTCGACAGGTGCCACCATGCGTGGCTAGACTGTCGGATCGCGCTGCCCTACGTCTGTCCGCCCCCTCGTGTGTCGACGCACGGGCCGCGCCCCCGCCGCCCGGGTCGCTGCGCTGCTTTCCGGACGGTACAGCTACTGACAGCGTTCAGACAGCGTTGTTCCGGAAGGACGCATCTTGGCAGTTACCCGCGCCACCAAGGTCTCGAACCACCACGCGTCGTTCCCCGGGGCACCCACCCGGGTCTCCTTCGCCAAGCTGGACCAGCCCCTCGAGGTTCCCGACCTGCTCGCCCTGCAGACCCAGTCGTTCGAGTGGCTGGTCGGCAGCGAGGAGTGGTTCGAGCGTCGCGTGGAGGCGGGTGAGGAGCTCCCCGCCGGTGGCCTGGAGGAGGTCCTCGCCGAGATCTCGCCGATCGAGGACTTCTCCGGCTCGATGAGCCTGTCCTTCTCCGACCCGCGCTTCGACGAGGTCAAGGCCTCCGTCGAGGAGTGCAAGGACAAGGACATGACGTACTCGGCGCCCCTGTTCGTCACCGCCGAGTTCACCAACAACACCACCGGTGAGATCAAGAGCCAGACGGTCTTCATGGGCGACTTCCCCGTGATGACCGACAAGGGCACCTTCATCATCAACGGCACCGAGCGCGTCGTCGTGTCGCAGCTCGTGCGTTCCCCCGGGGTGTACTTCGACCGCACGGTCGACAAGACGACCGACAAGGACGTCTTCAGCGTCAAGATCATCCCCAGCCGCGGCGCGTGGCTGGAGTTCGACGTCGACAAGCGCGACACCGTCGGCGTGCGCATCGACCGCAAGCGCCGCCAGCCGGTCACCGTGCTGCTGAAGGCGCTGGGCTGGACCACCGAGCAGATCCAGGAGAAGTTCCACTTCTCCGAGACGCTGCTGGCCACCCTGGAGAAGGACTCGACCGCCGGGCAGGACGAGGCCCTGCTCGACATCTACCGCAAGCTGCGTCCGGGCGAGCCGCCGACGCGCGAGAGCGCGCAGACGCTGCTGGAGAACCTCTTCTTCAAGGACAAGCGCTACGACCTCGCGAAGGTCGGCCGCTACAAGGTCAACAAGAAGCTGGGCTCGGACGTCGAGCCGTCGGTCGGCACGCTGACCGAGGACGACATCATCAACACGATCTCCTACCTCGTGCGCCTGCACGCGGGGGAGACCGAGGTCGAGGCCCCCGACGGCTCCGGCGAGATCCCCGTCGAGACCGACGACATCGACCACTTCGGCAACCGCCGCCTGCGCACCGTCGGCGAGCTCATCCAGAACCAGATCCGGGTGGGCCTCTCCCGCATGGAGCGCGTCGTGCGCGAGCGCATGACGACCCAGGACGTCGAGGCGATCACGCCGCAGACCCTGATCAACATCCGGCCGGTCGTGGCCGCGATCAAGGAGTTCTTCGGCACCTCGCAGCTCTCGCAGTTCATGGACCAGACCAACCCGCTCGCGGGCCTGACCCACAAGCGCCGGCTCTCGGCGCTGGGTCCGGGTGGTCTGTCCCGTGAGCGCGCGGGCATGGAGGTCCGCGACGTCCACCCGTCGCACTACGGCCGCATGTGCCCGATCGAGACGCCGGAAGGCCCGAACATCGGTCTGATCGGCTCGCTGTCGAGCTTCGCGCGGGTCAACCCGTTCGGTTTCATCGAGACGCCGTACCGCAAGGTCGTCGACGGGGTCGTCATCGACCAGATCGACTACCTCACCGCCGACGAGGAGGACCGCTTCGTCGTCGCGCAGGCCAACGCGCCGCTCGACGAGGACGGCCACTTCACCGAGGACCGCGTGCTGGTGCGCCGCAAGGGCGGCGACGTCGACCTCATCGCGCCCGGGCGCGTGGACTACATGGACGTCTCGCCGCGCCAGATGGTGTCGGTCGCGACGGCCATGATCCCGTTCCTCGAGCACGACGACGCCAACCGCGCCCTGATGGGCGCGAACATGCAGCGCCAGTCGGTGCCGCTGCTGCGCTCGGAGTCGCCGCTGGTCGGCACGGGCATGGAGCTGCGGGCCGCCGTCGACGCCGGTGACGTCATCGCCACCGACCGCGCCGGCGTCATCGAGGAGCTCTGCGCGGACTACATCACGATCATGGACGACGAGGGTCAGCGCACGACCCACCGTCTCCACAAGTTCACGCGGTCCAACCAGGGCACCTGCATCAACCAGAAGCCGATCGTCGCCGAGGGCGACCGCGTCGAGGCCGGCCAGGTCCTCGCCGACGGTCCCTGCACCGAGGACGGCGAGATGGCCCTCGGGAAGAACCTCCTCGTGGCGATCATGCCGTGGGAGGGCCACAACTACGAGGACGCGATCATCCTGAGCCAGCGCCTGGTGCAGGACGACGTGCTCACCTCGATCCACATCGAGGAGCACGAGATCGACGCCCGCGACACCAAGCTGGGTGCCGAGGAGATCACGCGGGACATCCCGAACGTCTCCGAGGAGGTCCTGGCCGACCTCGACGAGCGCGGCATCATCCGCATCGGCGCCGAGGTCGCGGACGGCGACATCCTCGTCGGCAAGGTGACCCCGAAGGGCGAGACCGAGCTGACCCCCGAGGAGCGCCTGCTGCGCGCCATCTTCGGTGAGAAGGCCCGCGAGGTGCGCGACACCTCGCTGAAGGTCCCGCACGGCGAGACCGGCAAGGTCATCGGCATCCGGGTGTTCTCCCGCGACGACGACGACGAGCTGCCGCCCGGGGTCAACGAGCTGGTCCGCGTCTACGTGGCCCAGAAGCGCAAGATCTCCGAGGGCGACAAGCTCGCCGGCCGCCACGGCAACAAGGGCGTCATCGGCAAGATCCTGCCGGTCGAGGACATGCCGTTCCTCGCCGACGGGACGCCGGTGGACATCGTCCTCAACACCCACGGCGTGCCGCGACGCATGAACATCGGCCAGGTCCTCGAGACCCACCTCGGGTGGATCGCGAAGAGCGGCTGGGAGGTCGACCCGGACAACACGGCCGAGTGGGCCGTGACGATGCCCGACGACATGCGGCACGTGCCGCCGGACACGAACACCGCGACGCCGGTGTTCGACGGCGCGCGGCAGGCCGAGATCTCGGGGCTGCTCGGGTCGACGCTGCCCAACCGCGACGGCGTGCGGCTGGTCGGCGAGGACGGCAAGGCGCAGATCTTCGACGGACGTACCGGCGAGCCCTACCCGCACCAGATCGCGGTGGGCTACATGTACATCCTCAAGCTGCTGCACCTCGTGGACGACAAGATCCACGCCCGGTCGACGGGGCCGTACTCGATGATCACCCAGCAGCCGCTGGGCGGGAAGGCGCAGTTCGGTGGCCAGCGCTTCGGCGAGATGGAGTGCTGGGCGATGCAGGCCTACGGCGCGGCGTACACGCTGCAGGAGCTGCTGACGATCAAGTCCGACGACGTGCTCGGCCGCGTGAAGGTCTACGAGGCCATCGTCAAGGGCGAGAACATCCCCGAGCCCGGTATCCCCGAGTCGTTCAAGGTGCTGCTCAAGGAGCTCCAGTCGCTGTGCCTCAACGTGGAGGTGCTGTCCTCGGACGGCGCGGCCATCGAGATGCGCGACGGCGACGACGAGGACCTCGAGCGCGCGGCCGCGAACCTCGGCATCAACCTCTCGCGCAACGAGTCGCCGTCGGTCGACGACGTCGTGAACTGACCTCGCGAGCCGGCCCCGGGCACCCCGGGGCCGGCCTGTGGGCCCCCTCTAGAAAACAGCTCACCCATCCAGGGGAGAACCTTTGCTCGACGTCAACTTCTTCGACGAGCTGCGGATCGGTCTGGCCACCGCCGACGACATCCGCCAGTGGTCCTTCGGCGAGGTCAAGAAGCCCGAGACCATCAACTACCGCACGCTCAAGCCCGAGAAGGACGGCCTCTTCTGCGAGAAGATCTTCGGCCCCACTCGGGACTGGGAGTGCTACTGCGGCAAGTACAAGCGCGTCCGCTTCAAGGGCATCATCTGTGAGCGCTGCGGCGTCGAGGTGACCCGGGCCAAGGTGCGCCGCGAGCGCATGGGCCACATCGAGCTGGCCGCGCCGGTCACGCACATCTGGTACTTCAAGGGCGTCCCCTCGCGCCTGGGCTACCTGCTCGACCTGGCGCCCAAGGACCTCGAGAAGATCATCTACTTCGCTGCCTACGTGATCACCGAGGTGAACACCGAGCAGCGCCACAACGACCAGTCGACGCTCGAGAACGAGATCTCGGGTGAGCGCAAGCGTCTCGAGAGCCAGCGCGACAACGACCTCGAGGCCCGCGCCCAGAAGCTCGAGAGCGACATCGCCGAGCTCGAGTCCGAGGGCGCGAAGTCCGACGTGCGGCGCAAGGTCAAGGAGGGCGGCGAGCGCGAGATGCGCCAGCTGCGCGACCGTGCGCAGCGCGAGCTCGACCGCCTCGACGAGGTCTGGACGACCTTCGTCAAGCTCGACCGCGGCCAGCTCATCTCGGACGAGACGCTCTACCGCGAGCTCTACGACCGCTACGCCGACTACTTCACCGGTGCCATGGGTGCCGAGGCGATCCAGAAGCTCCTGGAGACCTTCGACATCGACGCCGAGGCCGACAACCTCCGCGAGACCATCCGCAGCGGCAAGGGGCAGCGCAAGCTGCGCGCGCTCAAGCGGCTCAAGGTCGTCGCGGCGTTCCAGGCCACCGGCAACCGGCCCACCGGCATGGTGCTCGACTGCGTCCCGGTCATCCCGCCGGACCTGCGCCCGATGGTGCAGCTCGACGGCGGCCGCTTCGCGACGTCGGACCTCAACGACCTGTACCGCCGGGTCATCAACCGCAACAACCGCCTCAAGCGACTGATCGACCTCGGTGCGCCCGAGATCATCGTCAACAACGAGAAGCGGATGCTGCAGGAGGCCGTCGACGCGCTGTTCGACAACGGCCGCCGCGGCCGCCCGGTCACCGGGCCGGGCAACCGCCCGCTGAAGTCGCTGTCCGACCTGCTCAAGGGCAAGCAGGGCCGGTTCCGCCAGAACCTGCTCGGCAAGCGCGTCGACTACTCGGGCCGCTCGGTCATCGTCGTCGGCCCGCAGCTCAAGCTGCACCAGTGCGGCCTGCCCAAGCAGATGGCGCTCGAGCTGTTCAAGCCGTTCGTCATGAAGCGGCTGGTCGACCTCAACCACGCCCAGAACATCAAGTCCGCGAAGCGGATGGTCGAGCGTCAGCGCGGCCAGGTCTGGGACGTGCTCGAGGAGGTCATCAACGAGCACCCGGTGATGCTGAACCGGGCGCCCACGCTGCACCGCCTCGGCATCCAGGCCTTCGAGCCGCAGCTGGTCGAGGGCAAGGCGATCCAGCTGCACCCGCTGGTCTGCGAGGCGTTCAACGCCGACTTCGACGGCGACCAGATGGCGGTCCACCTGCCGCTGTCCGCCGAGGCGCAGGCCGAGGCCCGCATCCTCATGCTGTCGGCGAACAACATCCTCTCGCCGGCGTCGGGCAAGCCGCTGGCCATGCCGCGCCTCGACATGGTGACCGGCCTGTACTACCTCACCCAGCGCACCGAGGGTGCCACCGGTGAGGGTCAGGCCTACTCGTCGGCCGCCGAGGCGATCATGGCGTACGACCTGGGGTCGCTCGACCTCCAGGCGCCGATCAAGATCCGCCTCAGCGAGACGGTCGTGCCCGGTCCGGGCATGACCAACGGCGAGTACGAGCCGGGCAAGCCGTGGCTGGCCGAGACGACGCTGGGCCGGGTGCTCTTCAACGAGCTGCTGCCGGAGGACTACCCCTTCGTCAACGACCAGCTCCCGAAGAAGCGCCAGGCAGCGATCATCAACGACCTGGCCGAGCGCTACTCGATGACCGAGGTCGCGATGACCCTGGACCGGCTCAAGGACGCCGGCTTCCACTGGGCCACGCGCTCCGGGGTCACCATCGCCATCGACGACGTCGTCGTGCCCCCGCGCAAGCAGGAGATCCTCGACGAGTACGAGGGCCGCGCGGAGCAGGTCAACAAGCGCTACCAGCGCGGTGCGCTCTCCTACCAGGAGCGCAACGACGAGATGGTGCGC
This sequence comes from Actinomycetospora sp. C-140, assembly GCF_054796175.1. Lineage (NCBI taxonomy): Bacteria > Bacillati > Actinomycetota > Actinomycetes > Pseudonocardiales > Pseudonocardiaceae > Actinomycetospora > Actinomycetospora sp. C-140. Next base: position 53,020 of record NZ_JBTWNF010000022.1, read on the forward strand.
ATCTGGGGCCAGGCCACAGAGGAGGTGGCGAAGGCGATGGAGGACAACTTCCCCGCCGACAACTCCATCTCCAAGATCGTCGCCTCGGGCGCGGCCGGCAACATGACCCAGGTCCGCCAGCTGGCGGGCATGAAGGGTCTGGTCGCCAACCCGAAGGGCGAGTTCATCCCGCGCCCGATCAAGTCGAACTTCCGCGAGGGCTTCTCGGTCGTCGAGTACTTCATCTCGACGCACGGCACCCGCAAGGGTCTCGCCGACACCGCCCTGCGCACCGCCGACTCGGGCTACCTGACCCGGCGCCTGGTCGACGTGTCCCAGGACGTCATCGTCCGCGAGGTCGACTGCGGCACCGAGCGCGGCATCCCGATGCCGATCGGCGAGGAGGGCCCCGACGGGACCCTCGTGCGCGACGTGCACGTCGACACCAGCGTCTACACCCGCACGGCGGCCTCGGCCGTCACGGACGACGCGGGCAACGAGCTGCTCGGCCGCGGCGCCGACATCGGTCAGCAGGCGATCGACGCCCTCCTGGGCGCCGGCGTCGGCAAGGTCCGGGTCCGCAGCGTCCTGACCTGCGACTCGGCGCAGGGCGTCTGCGCGATGTGCTACGGCCGCTCGCTGGCGACCGGCAAGCTCGTCGACGTCGGCGAGGCGGTCGGCATCGTCGCCGCCCAGTCGATCGGTGAGCCCGGCACGCAGCTCACGATGCGCACCTTCCACACCGGTGGCGTCGCGGGTGAGGACATCACCACGGGTCTGCCGCGTGTGCAGGAGCTCTTCGAGGCCCGCGTCCCGAAGGGCAAGGCGCCCATCGCCGACGTGGACGGCCGCATCCAGCTCGAGGACGGCGACAAGTTCTGGAAGATCACCCTCATCCCGGACGACGGGAGCGAGGAGGTCGTCTACGACAAGCTGTCCAAGCGCCAGCGGCTCGCGACCATCGCGGCCGACGGCTCCGAGCGCCCGCTGCAGGACGGCGACCACGTCGGCGTCGGCCAGCAGCTGCTCGAGGGCACGGCGGACCCGCACGAGGTGCTGCGCGTGATGGGCCCCCGCGAGGTGCAGCTGCACCTCGTCGACCAGGTGCAGAAGGTGTACCGGTCGCAGGGTGTGTCGATCCACGACAAGCACATCGAGGTCATCGTCCGGCAGATGCTGCGCCGGGTGACGATCATCGACTCGGGCGCCACCGAGTTCCTGCCCGGTGGTGTCGTCGACCGCGCCGAGTTCGAGGCGGCCAACCGCAAGGTGGTCTCCGAGGGCGGCGACCCGGCGGCGGCCCGCCCGGTGCTCATGGGCATCACCAAGGCCTCGCTGGCCACCGAGTCGTGGCTGTCCGCCGCCTCCTTCCAGGAGACGACGCGCATCCTCACGAACGCGGCCATCGAGGGGAAGTCCGACAGCCTCGTGGGGCTGAAGGAGAACGTGATCATCGGCAAGCTGATCCCGGCCGGCACCGGCATCAACCGGTACCGGAACATCCAGGTCCAGCCCACCGAGGAGGCCCGCGCGGCCGCCTACGCCCTGCCGAGCTACGACGACGGGTACTACGCCCCCGACGTGTTCGGCTCCGGCACCGGTGCCGCGGTCCCGCTCGACGACTACGACTTCGGGCAGTTCCGCTGATCTTCGGAGACGAAGCAGTCAGGAGAGCACGCCGATAGGGGAGCTCGACCATCGAGCCGTAGTCGCTGCACGACACCGGAGGGCGTTCCCGCACCGCGGGGGCGCCCTCCGTCGTGTGTGCGGGCGCTCGCGGCCCCGCGGGGTCGGCGAGATCAGGAGCGCGTCATCCACCCAGGGGCGCCGGTAGACGTGGACCAGGTGCCCGTGATCTCCGAGGTCGGCGCCGGCGGGCGCGCAGCGAGGGCGTCCCCCGCTGCGTGGGACGCAGCCAGGGACGCCCTCGCTCCATCACCGGAGGCCCCGGCCCGCCACGGACCGCCGGCCCGCGCACCGGAATGGGCGGGGCGGGCGCGGCGTTGCACATCACGCGAGGGCGGGTGCCGGGTGCGGCTTGCGGGCCGCGGCGGTGGAGGTATCCTCGCGATCAGTCCGGTCGACGGGGTGTCGCCACCCTCGTCGGCATGGCCGCCACCGACAGGCGGTCGAGGACGTCCGAGGGGCCGCGGCGCAGGACACCGACGGCGTCGCCGGGCCGCTGCGAGCGGCGTCCGGCACCCTGATCCGACCCGCTGGGATGCGCTCGCGCGCGGGCGCGTACCCTGGTGAGCAGTGCCCGACGTGGTCGGGTCGCTCCGCGTGCCGGTCCCCGTGCGGTGCGCCGGTCCCCGCACGAGGGGATCGCGCCGCTCCTGGGGAGCCGGCCGGTGCACCGGGGGAGTCCCCGCGACGACGCGTACGACGTCGCCGGGGTGTCCCGGGCGCGGAGGCACGAGCCCGACGCAGAACACAGAGGAACGGAAGACAACTACCTCGATGCCCACCATCCAGCAGTTGGTCCGTCGGGGCCGCGAGGACAAGGTCGAGAAGACCAAGACCGCGGCCCTCAAGGGGAGCCCGCAGCGCCGCGGCGTCTGCACGCGCGTCTACACCACCACGCCGAAGAAGCCGAACTCCGCGCTGCGCAAGGTCGCGCGCGTCCGGCTGTCCAACGGCATCGAGGTCACGGCCTACATCCCCGGTGAGGGCCACAACCTCCAGGAGCACTCGATCGTGCTGGTGCGCGGCGGTCGTGTGAAGGACCTGCCTGGCGTGCGTTACAAGATCATCCGCGGTGCCCTCGACACGCAGGCGGTCAAGAACCGCAAGCAGGCCCGCAGCCGCTACGGGACCAAGAAGGACAAGAGCTGACATGCCGCGCAAGGGACCCGCTCCGAAGCGTCCGCTCGTCGCCGACCCGGTCTACGGGTCGCCGCTCGTGACGCAGCTCGTGAACAAGGTGCTCGTCGACGGCAAGCGCTCGCTGGCCGAGCGCATCGTCTACGGCGCGATGGAGGGCTGCCGCGAGCGCAACGGCGCCGACCCCGTCGTCACGCTGAAGCGCGCGCTGGACAACGTGAAGCCGGCCCTCGAGGTCCGCAGCCGCCGTGTCGGTGGCGCGACCTACCAGGTGCCGATCGAGGTGCGCGCCGGGCGCTCGACCACCCTCGGCCTGCGCTGGCTGATCACGTACTCCCGGGCGCGCCGGGAGAAGACCATGATCGAGCGGCTCACGAACGAGCTGCTCGACGCCTCGAACGGCCTGGGCGCGAGCGTCAAGCGCCGCGAGGACACGCACAAGATGGCGGAGTCGAACAAGGCGTTCGCGCACTACCGCTGGTGAGCGGCACGGCCTCGACGGGTGTGATCCACCCGCGGGGCCGTCCGGTCCGAGAACACCCCGCCGCGGGACCCGCGGCGACGAACCGACGGGAAGAGGAATCTCGTGGCACGCGAGGTGCTGAGCGATCTGGGCAAGGTCCGCAACATCGGGATCATGGCCCACATCGACGCGGGCAAGACCACCACGACCGAGCGCGTCCTGTTCTACACCGGCATCAACTACAAGCTCGGTGAGGTCCACGACGGCGCGGCGACGATGGACTGGATGGAGGAGGAGCAGAAGCGCGGCATCACGATCACGTCCGCCGCGACGACCTGCTTCTGGAAAGACCACCAGATCAACATCATCGACACGCCCGGCCACGTCGACTTCACGGTCGAGGTGGAGCGCTCCCTGCGCGTCCTGGACGGCGCCGTCGCCGTCTTCGACGGCAAGGAGGGCGTCGAGCCGCAGTCCGAGACGGTGTGGCGCCAGGCCGACACCTACAACGTCCCGCGCATCTGCTTCGTCAACAAGATGGACAAGCTCGGGGCGGACTTCTACTTCACCGTGCGCACCATCAAGGACCGCCTCGGCGCCAAGCCGCTGGTCCTGCAGCTGCCGATGGGGTCGGAGTCGGAGTTCTACGGCGTCATCGACCTGGTGCGCATGCGCGCGCTGACGTGGCGCGGCGAGGTCTCCAAGGGCGAGGACTACGCCGTCGAGGAGATCCCGGCCGACCGCATGGACGAGGTCGAGGAGTACCGGACGACGCTGCTCGAGGCCATCGCCGAGAACGACGAGGCGCTCATGGAGCGCTACTTCGCCGGCGAGGAGCTCACGGTCGAGGAGATCGAGCACGGCATCCGCGCCGTCACGGTCACCGGCGACTACTACCCGGTGCTGCTGGGCTCGGCGTTCAAGAACAAGGGCGTGCAGCCCATGCTCGACGCCGTCATCGCCTACCTGCCGGCGCCGACCGACGTGCCGCCGGTCAACGGCACGCTGCTCGACGGCGAGACCGCGGTCCAGCGCTCGGCCTCGACCGACGAGCCCTTCTCGGCGCTCGCGTTCAAGATCGCCGCGCACCCGTTCTACGGGAAGCTGACCTACGTCCGCGTGTACTCGGGCAAGCTCGCCCAGGGCACGCAGATCATCAACTCGACCAAGGACCGCAAGGAGCGCATCGGCAAGCTGCTGCAGATGCACTCCAACAAGGAGAACCCGGTCGACGAGGCCCGCGCAGGCCACATCTACGCGGTGGTGGGCCTCAAGGACACGACCACGGGCGACACCCTCTGCGACCCGCAGAACCCGGTGATCCTCGAGTCGATGACCTTCCCGGAGCCGGTCATCTCCGTCGCGGTCGAGCCGAAGTCGAAGGCCGACCAGGAGAAGCTCTCGACGGCGATCCAGCGGCTCGCCGACGAGGACCCGACCTTCCGCGTCAACCTCGACGAGGAGACCGGGCAGACGATCATCTCGGGGATGGGCGAGCTCCACCTCGACGTGCTCGTCAACCGGATGAAGTCGGACTTCAAGGTCGAGGCCAACATCGGCAAGCCGCAGGTGGCCTACCGCGAGACCATCCGCCGGCCGGTCGAGAAGTTCGAGTACACGCACAAGAAGCAGACCGGTGGGTCGGGCCAGTTCGCGCGCGTGATCATCGCGCTCGAGCCGCTGCCCCGCGGGCCGGAGCTGCCCCTCTACGAGTTCGCCAACAAGGTGACCGGTGGCCGCGTGCCGCGCGAGTACATCCCGTCGGTGGACGAGGGTGCCCAGGACGCCATGCAGTACGGCGTCGTCGCCGGCTACCCGCTGGTGGGCATGAAGGTGACGCTGCTCGACGGTCAGTACCACGAGGTCGACTCGTCCGAGATGGCGTTCAAGGTCGCCGGGTCGATGGCGCTCAAGGAGTCGGTCCGCAAGGCCGACCCCGCGCTGCTCGAGCCGGTGATGGCCGTCGAGGTGTCGACGCCCGAGGAGTACATGGGCGACGTCATCGGCGACCTCAACTCCCGCCGTGGCCAGATCCAGGCCATGGAGGAGCGGACCGGCGGTGGCCGCGTCGTGCGCGCGATCGTCCCGCTCTCGGAGATGTTCGGCTACGTCGGCGACCTGCGGTCGCGGACCCAGGGCCGGGCGAACTACTCCATGCAGTTCGACTCCTACGCGGAGGTCCCGGCCAACGTGGCCAAGGAGATCATCGCGAAGGCGACCGGCGAGTGAGACCGGTCCGGGACCCGGGCGAGAGCCCGGGTCCCTCCGGCACGAAGCGCAGCGGAGCCGCCGCGCCGACGGCCGACAACGGACCAGGTCGCGGGCCCGCGCGAGGCTTTCGCTAGCCTCGTGTCGGGTCTCTCGGTCCTCCGAGACACGGCAGGACCCACACCGACGAGCACCACTTGGCCCGGCTCCCACCACGGGGCGGGCCAGGAGAACAGAAGTCCAGGAGGACGAGAGCAGTGGCGAAGGCCAAGTTCGAGCGGACCAAGCCGCACGTCAACATCGGCACGATCGGTCACATCGACCACGGGAAGACGACGCTCACCGCGGCGATCACCAAGGTGCTGCACGACAAGTTCCCGCAGCTCAACCAGGCGTCGGCGTTCGACATGATCGACAAGGCGCCCGAGGAGCGGCAGCGCGGCATCACGATCTCGATCGCGCACGTCGAGTACCAGACCGAGAAGCGCCACTACGCGCACGTCGACTGCCCCGGGCACGCCGACTACGTCAAGAACATGATCACCGGCGCGGCCCAGATGGACGGCGCCATCCTCGTGGTGGCCGCCACCGACGGCCCCATGCCGCAGACCCGCGAGCACGTGCTGCTCGCCCGCCAGGTCGGCGTCCCCTACATCGTGGTGGCGCTGAACAAGGCGGACATGGTCGACGACGAGGAGATCATGGAGCTCGTCGAGATGGAGGTCCGCGAGCTGCTGAGCTCGCAGGACTTCCCGGGCGACGACCTCCCCGTGGTCCGCGTCTCCGCGCTCAAGGCGCTCGAGGGCGACGCCGAGTGGGGCGACGCCATCATGAGCCTGATGGACGCCGTCGACGACAACATCCCGTCGCCGGAGCGTGACACCGACAAGCCGTTCCTCATGCCCGTCGAGGACGTCTTCACCATCACCGGTCGCGGCACGGTCGTCACCGGCCGCGTCGAGCGCGGCATCGTCAAGGTGAACGAGGAGGTGGAGATCATCGGCATCCGCGCGAAGTCGACGAAGACCACCACCACGGGCATCGAGATGTTCCGCAAGCTCCTCGACGAGGGTCGCGCCGGCGACAACGTCGGTCTCCTCCTGCGCGGCATCAAGCGCGAGGACGTCGAGCGCGGCATGGTCATCGGCAAGCCGGGCTCGATCACCCCGCACACCGAGTTCGAGGGCCAGGTCTACATCCTGGGCAAGGACGAGGGCGGTCGGCACACGCCGTTCTTCAACAACTACCGCCCGCAGTTCTACTTCCGGACCACCGACGTCACCGGCGTCGTGACGCTCCCGGAGGGCACCGAGATGGTCATGCCCGGTGACAACACCGAGATGTCCGTCCAGCTGATCCAGCCGATCGCCATGGAGGAGGGCCTCCAGTTCGCCATCCGTGAGGGTGGCCGGACGGTCGGCGCCGGTCAGGTCACGAAGATCAGCAAGTAGTACCGGGGCCCCGGTGAACGGGCGCGCGAGCGCCCGTGCGACACTGGAGTCCTAGCTCGCACAGGGCGGTCGGCTCATGCGGTACCGAGCCGGCCGCCCTGCTGTGAGCGGGGGTCCGAGAGCCACACCGTGGGCCCGGGTCCCGGCCACGCCGGGCCCCACCGTGCCGCCGCCCGCCACGGGCGCGGGACGGACACACGTTGAACAGCGCGAGGTCCGCGGGCCCGCACCGTGCGCGAGCACGTGGCGGAGCCTGGCGACGGATTCGACACGCCCGACCGCGTGGACCGGAGACGGTCCCGGTCGGGGATGTGGGTCCGGCCGGCACGCACCGGGGCATCTCGAGAACCTGGCCAGCCACCGGGGGCGCACGCCCCCGGCGGGACGAGAAGAGGAACGGCAAAGCCACCATGGCGGGACAGAAGATCCGCATCCGGCTCAAGGCCTACGACCACGAAGCGATCGACGCGTCGGCTCGCAAGATCGTCGAGACCGTGACGCGCACCGGCGCCTCCGTGGTCGGGCCCGTGCCGCTGCCGACCGAGAAGAACATCTACTGCGTCATCCGCTCGCCGCACAAGTACAAGGACTCGCGCGAGCACTTCGAGATGCGCACCCACAAGCGACTGATCGACATCGTCGACCCGACGCCGAAGACGGTGGACGCGCTCATGCGCATCGACCTGCCGGCGAGCGTCGACGTGAACATCCAGTGAGGTCGGCAGTGACTACAGCGACTGCAGCGAACGTCGCTCCGGCGCGGCCGGAGCGGAAGATGAGCGGCGTCCTCGGCACCAAGGTCGGCATGACCCAGGTCTTCGACGAGGCGAACCGCGTCGTGCCGGTCACGGTCGTCAAGGCCGGGCCGTGCGTCGTGACGCAGGTGCGTACCCCGTCGGTGGACGGCTACAACGCCGTGCAGATCGCCTACGGCGCGATCGACCCGCGCAAGGTGAACAAGCCCGAGACCGGCCACTTCTCGAAGGCCGGCGTGACCCCGCGCCGCCACCTCGCCGAGCTGCGCACCAGCGACGCGAGCGAGTACGAGGTCGGCCAGGAGATCAACGCCGAGGCGTTCTCCGCCGGCGCCGTCGTGGACGTCTCGGGCACGAGCAAGGGCAAGGGCACCGCCGGTGTCATGAAGCGCCACGGCTTCGGCGGCCTCGGGGCCAGCCACGGCACGCAGCGCAAGCACCGCTCGCCCGGCGCCATCGGCGGCTGCGCCACCCCGGCGCGCGTCTTCAAGGGCACGCGCATGGCCGGCCGCATGGGCCACGTCAAGACCACCACCCAGAACCTGACCGTGCACGGCGTGGACGCCGACGCGGGCCTGCTGCTGATCCGCGGCGCCGTCCCCGGCCCGCGCGGCGGGCTGGTCCTCGTCACCACGGCGGCCAAGGCCGATCCCGCGAAGGGCGGTGCCCAGTGACCACCCCCGACGGACACACCCCCGGCGTGACCGACACCGAGGGCGTCGACGGCGGCGAGCAGGTCTCGTCCGGCGCCGGCTCCTCCACGGCGGCCGCCACGGCGACGCTGCGGACCGCCCGCCGCGGCGGTGCGACTCGGCGCAGCGGCTACAGCGCCGGCGAGGCCCGGCGTCTCGCTCGTCGCGACGCGCACGCGCAGGCCGCCGGCGAGACCCGCTCGGTGGCGGTGCACACGCCCGCGGGCGGCACCGACGGCTCCGTCGAGCTCCCCGGTGAGCTCTTCGACGCGCCGGCCAGCACCGCGCTGATGCACCAGGTCGTCACCGCGCAGCTCGCGGCGGCCCGCCAGGGCACGCACGACACCAAGACCCGCGGTGAGGTCCGGGGCGGCGGCAAGAAGCCGTACCGGCAGAAGGGCACCGGCCGCGCCCGGCAGGGCTCGGTGCGCGCGCCGCAGTTCACCGGCGGCGGCACCGTCCACGGCCCGACGCCGCGCGACTACGACCAGCGGACCCCGAAGAAGATGAAGGCGGCGGCCCTGCGCGGCGCGCTTTCGGACCGCGCCCGCCACGAGCGCATCCACGTCTTCTCCGCGCTGGTCGACGGCGGGGCGCCGTCCACCAAGGGCGCGCGCAGCGCGCTCGAGGGCGTCGTGGAGCCGAGCCGGGAGCACCGCACGGTGCTCGCGGTCATCACCCGCGACGACGAGGCCGGCCGCCGCAGCGTGGCCAACCTCCCGACGGTCCACCAGCTCACGCCGGACCAGCTCAACACCTACGACGTCCTGCGCGCCGACGACGTGGTCTTCACGTCGGCCGCGCTCGAGGCCTTCGTGGCCTCGCGCCTGCGGGGACAGGAGGACGAGAAGTGATCGCCGACCCGCGAGACGTGATCATCGCGCCGGTCATCTCCGAGAAGAGCTACGGCCTGCTCGAGGAGCGCCAGTACACGTTCCTGGTGCGCCCGGACGCGAACAAGACGCAGATCAAGATCGCCGTCCAGGAGATCTTCGACGTGCAGGTGGCCAGCGTGAACACGCTGAACCGCGAGGGCAAGCGCAAGCGCTCCCGCCGCGGCTTCGGCAAGCGCAAGGACACCAAGCGCGCGGTCGTGACGGTGACGCCCGAGAGCCGGACCATCGACGTCTTCGGCGCACCCGGGGCAGGGAGCTGACCATGGGAATCCGCAGGTACAAGCCGACGACCGCCGGGCGGCGCGGCGCGAGCGTCTCGGACTTCGCCGAGATCACGCGCGACCACCCCGAGAAGTCGCTGGTCCGTCCGCTGCACAACAAGGGCGGCCGCAACGTCCACGGGCGCATCACCACGCGTCACCAGGGCGGCGGCCACAAGCGGGCGTACCGGCTCATCGACTTCCGTCGCCACGACAAGGACGGCGTGCCGGCCAAGGTCGCGCACATCGAGTACGACCCCAACCGCAGCGCCCGCATCGCGCTGCTGCACTACGCCGACGGCGAGAAGCGCTACATCATCGCGCCGGAGCGCCTCGGTCAGGGCGACAACGTCGAGGCCGGCCCCAAGGCCGACATCAAGCCGGGCAACAACCTGCCGATGCGCAACATCCCCACCGGCACGGTGATCCACGCGATCGAGCTCCGCCCCGGCGGCGGCGCGAAGATCGCCCGCTCGGCCGGCGCGCGCGTGCAGCTGGTGGCCAAGGACGGTCCCTACGCCCAGCTGCGGATGCCCTCGGGCGAGATCCGCAACGTCGACGTCCGCTGCCGCGCCACCATCGGCGAGGTCGGCAACGCCGAGCACTCGAACATCAACTGGGGCAAGGCGGGCCGCAACCGCTGGCGGGGCAAGCGCCCCACCGTCCGCGGTGTCGTCATGAACCCGGTCGACCACCCGCACGGCGGTGGTGAGGGCAAGACCTCCGGCGGTCGCCACCCGGTGAACCCCGCCGGCACCCCCGAGGGCCGCACCCGGAGCCGGAAGGAGAGCGACCGCATGATCGTGCGTCGCCGCCGCACCGGCAAGGGCAAGAAGAAGCGCTGACGAGAGCAGGAGGGAGCGAAGCGATGCCACGCAGTCTCAAGAAGGGCCCGTTCGTCGACGACCACCTGCTCAAGAAGGTGGACGCGCTCAACGAGGCCAACCGCAAGACCGTCATCCGGACCTGGTCCCGGCGGTCGACGATCATTCCGGACATGATCGGCCACACGCTGGCCGTGCACGACGGGCGCAAGCACGTCCCGGTGTTCGTCTCGGAGTCCATGGTCGGGCACAAGCTCGGCGAGTTCGCCCCGACCCGCACGTTCCGCGGGCACGTCAAGGAGGACCGCCGCTCCCGTCGCCGCTAGGCGATGAGGAGCGCGGGACCCCCCATGGCTCGAGACAAGGAAGGTACGTCCGAATGACCGCAGCAGCCGACACCGCCACGGCTCCCCGCGGGGCCGTCGCGCGGGCGCGCTACGTGCGCATGTCGCCGATGAAGGTCCGCCGCGTGGTGGACCTGGTGCGCGGCATGCCCGTCGGCCAGGCCGCCTCGGTGCTGGAGTTCGCCGAGCTCAAGGCGGCCCGTCCGGTCGCCAAGCTCGTCGCGAGCGCGGTGGCCAACGCCGAGAACAACTTCGACCTGGACTCCGCCAACCTGGTGATCTCGACGATCACCGTGGACGAGGGTCCGACCATGAAGCGGTTCCAGCCCCGCGCGCAGGGCCGGGCGTACCGCATCCGGAAGCGGACCAGCCACATCTACGTCGAGGTGACCGAGGTCGCCCCGGCGCAGGGCGGCCGGTCGCGCGCGAAGAGGAGTGGCCGCTGATGGGCCAGAAGATCAACCCGCACGGCTTCCGCCTCGGCATCACTACCGACTGGAAGTCGCGCTGGTACGCCGACAAGCAGTACGCCGACTACGTCGCCGAGGACGTGAAGATCCGTCGCATGCTCTCCAAGGGCATGGAGCGGGCCGGCATCTCCAAGGTCGAGATCGAGCGCACCCGTGACCGCGTGCGCGTCGACATCCACACCGCCCGCCCGGGCATCGTCATCGGCCGCCGCGGCGCCGAGGCCGACCGCCTGCGGGGCAACCTCGAGAAGCTGACCGGCAAGCAGGTCCAGCTCAACATCCTCGAGGTCAAGGGCGCCGAGGCGGACGCGCAGCTCGTCGCGCAGGGCGTGGCCGAGCAGCTGTCCAACCGCGTGTCGTTCCGGCGCGCGATGCGCAAGGCCATGCAGTCGGCCATGCGCTCGCCCGGCGTGAAGGGCATCCGGGTGCAGTGCTCCGGCCGGCTCGGCGGCGCCGAGATGTCGCGCTCCGAGTTCTACCGCGAGGGACGGGTGCCGCTGCACACGCTCCGCGCGGAGATCGACTACGGCCTGTTCGAGGCCCGGACCAACTTCGGCCGCATCGGCGTGAAGGTCTGGATCTACAAGGGCGACGTCGTCGGCGGCAAGCGCGAGTCCGAGCGCCAGGCCGCGCTCGACGCCGCGACCCGCGACCCGCGCGGCGGCCGTGGCCGCGGCGGCGGTGGCGACCGTCCCCGTGGCCGCCGGTCCGGCTCGTCCGGCACCACCGGCACGAGCACCGAGGCCGGGCGCGCGGCGGCGGAGCAGGCGGCCGCCGGCGCCAGCACGGGCGGGGCCCCCGCCGGCGCCGCCCCCGAGGCGACCACGCAGACGGAGTCCTAGAGCCATGCTGATCCCCCGCAAGGTCAAGTACCGCAAGCAGCACCGGCCGGACCGGACGGGCGCCGCCAAGGGCGGCACCCAGATGTCCTTCGGCGACTACGGCATCCAGGCCCTGGAGCACGCCTACGTCACCAACCGGCAGATCGAGTCGGCCCGTATCGCCATCACGCGGCACATCCGTCGTGGCGGCAAGGTGTGGATCAACATCTTCCCGGACCGGCCGCTGACCAAGAAGCCCGCCGAGACCCGCATGGGTTCCGGCAAGGGCTCGCCCGAGAAGTGGGTGGCGAACGTGAAGCCGGGCCGGGTCATGTTCGAGATGAGCTACCCCAACGAGGCCACGGCCCGCGAGGCGCTGCGCCGCGCGCAGCACAAGCTGCCGATGCGCTGCCGCATCGTGAGCCGTGAGGAGACGTTCTGATGGCCGCCGGGACCCCCGCCAGCGAGCTGCGCGAGCTGACCGGAGAGGAGCTCGTCGCCCGGGCCCGCGAGGCCAAGGCGGAGCTGTTCAACCTCCGGTTCCAGATGGCCACCGGGCAGCTGGACAACAACCGTCGACTGCGGACCGTGCGTCACGACATCGCGCGCATCTACACGGTGATGCGCGAGCGTGAGCTCGGCCTGTCGGTCGCCCCCGATGAGGAGGGAGCGGCATGAGCGAGCCGCAGACCAGCTCGGGGGCGACGGCCCCGGAGCGTGACGAGCAGGAGCAGGTCCGCGCCGAGGTCAAGCAGGGCGAGAACGCCCAGCAGAGCCCGGCGTCGGAGCGCAACGACGACCGCGGCCTGCGCAAGGTGCGTGAGGGCCTGGTCGTCTCCGACAAGATGGCCAAGACCATCGTCGTCAGCCTCGAGGACCGGGTGAAGCACCCGCGCTACTCGAAGGTCATCCGGCGCACGAAGAAGGTCAAGGCGCACGACGAGGAGAACACTGCCGGTCCCGGCGACCGCGTGCTCCTCATGGAGACCCGGCCGCTGTCGGCCACCAAGCGGTGGCGCCTGGTCGAGATCCTCGAGAAGGCAAAATAATCGTCACCGGAAACCATCCGCCGCGTGCGGGTAGGTCAGGAGAGAAGCAGTGATCCAGCAGGAGTCGCGCCTCCGGGTCGCCGACAACACGGGTGCCAGGGAGATCCTGTGCATCCGTGTGCTCGGTGGCTCGTCCCGGCGCTACGCGGGGATCGGCGACGTCATCGTGGCGACCGTCAAGGAGGCCATCCCGGCCGCCGGCGTCAAGCGTGGCGAGGTCGTGAAGGCCGTCGTCGTGCGCACCCGCAAGGAGAAGCGCCGCCCGGACGGCTCGTACATCAAGTTCGACGAGAACGCCGCCGTGCTCATCAAGAACGACCGTGAGCCCCGCGGGACCCGCATCTTCGGTCCGGTGGGCCGCGAGCTGCGCGACAAGAGGTTCATGCGGATCATCTCGCTCGCGCCGGAGGTGCTGTAGCAGATGAAGGTCAAGAAGGGCGACACGGTCGTCGTCATCGCCGGCAAGGACAAGGGCGCCAAGGGCAAGGTCATCCAGGCCTACCCCGACCGCGAGCGCGTGCTCGTCGAGGGCGTCAACCGGATCAAGAAGCACACCGCCCAGTCGGCCAACCAGCGCGGCGCGCAGAGCGGCGGGATCGTCACGCAGGAAGCGGCGATCCACGTCTCGAACGTCATGGTGGTCGACGCCGACGGCAAGCCGACCCGCGTCGGCGTCCGTGCCGGCGGCGAGGGCGAGTCGAAGCGCGTGCGCATCTCGCGCCGCAGCGGGAAGGACCTCTCGTGACCAGCACCGAAGCTCCCGAGACGACCCGCCCGCGCCTCAAGCAGCGCTACCACGACGCGATCAAGCCGGCCCTCAACGAGGAGTTCGGCTACGCGAACCCGATGCTGATCCCGGGCGTGGTCAAGGTCGTCGTGAACATGGGCGTGGGCGAGGCCGCCCGCGACTCCAAGCTCATGGAGGGCGCGGTCCGCGACCTCACCCTCATCGCCGGCCAGAAGCCCGAGATCCGCCGGGCCCGCAAGTCGATCGCGCAGTTCAAGCTGCGCGAGGGCATGCCGATCGGCGCCCGCACCACCCTGCGGGGCGCGCGGATGTGGGAGTTCCTGGACCGCCTGCTGACCATCGGCCTGCCGCGCATCCGCGACTTCCGCGGTCTGTCGCCCAAGCAGTTCGACGGCTCGGGCAACTACACGTTCGGTCTCACCGACCAGACGATGTTCCACGAGATCGACCAGGACTCGATCGACCGGCCGCGGGGGATGGACATCACCGTGGTCACCTCCGCGACGACCGACGAGGAGGGCCGGGCGCTGCTCCGTCAGCTCGGCTTCCCGTTCAGGGAGAACTGAGATGGCGAAGAAAGCACTGGTCAACAAGGCGGCGCGCAAGCCGAAGTTCGCGGTGCGCGGCTACACCCGTTGCAACCGCTGCGGGCGTGCCCGCGCCGTGCTGCGCAAGTTCGGGCTCTGCCGCGTCTGCCTGCGCGAGATGGCGCACCGGGGCGAGCTCCCGGGCGTGAGCAAGGCGTCCTGGTGAGCGCCGCGAACACCGCGGGGAACACCACCGAGGCCCCGGACGAGCCGCAGGGCGGGGCGATCGACCCCGAGCTCCTGCGCCTCATCCAGCGCGTCGCCCACCGCGAGCACCTGCTCGACGGCACGGCCCAGATGCCGGGGCAGCCGCGCACCCGACCCACCGCTGACAGCAGCTCCACACGCCGCAGGCCCGCCATCGGGAGCGTCCGCAGGACCTCTCTGCGCGCCACCCGGGGAACCACGGCGAGGAAGGTGACCTGGTCATGACGATGACCGACCCGATCGCGGACATGCTCACGCGCATCCGGAACGCCAACTCGGCGTTCCACGAGAGCGCGACCATGCCGCACAGCAAGCTCAAGACCCACGTGGCGCAGGTCCTGCTCGACCAGGGCTACATCGCCGGGTACCGCACCGAGGCCGCGACGGTGGGCCAGTCGCTCGTCGTCGACCTCAAGTACGGCCCCAACCGCGAGCGCAGCATCGCCGGCATCAAGCGGGTCTCCAAGCCCGGCCTGCGGGTCTACGCGAAGTCCAACGAGCTCCCGCGGGTGCTCGGCGGCCTCGGCGTCGCGATCATCTCGACGTCCTCGGGCCTGCTGACCGACCGCCAGGCCCACCAGCGACGGATGGGCGGGGAAGTCCTCGCCTTCGTCTGGTAGCGGGAAGGGGAACCGAACCATGTCACGCATCGGCAAGGCCCCGATCACCGTGCCGTCGGGCGTCGACGTCACCGTCGACGGGCAGAACGTCACGGTCAAGGGCCCGAAGGGCACCCTGAGCCACCAGGTCGACGAGCCCATCACGGTCTCGCTCGACGACGGCGTGCTCTCGGTGGCGCGCCCCGACGACGAGCGCGAGAGCCGCGCGCTGCACGGCCTGTCGCGCTCGCTGCTCAACAACCTCGTGCAGGGCGTCTCGCAGGGTTACGAGCGGAAGCTCGAGATCCACGGCGTCGGCTACCGCGTCCAGCTGCGCGGCTCGGACCTCGAGTTCGCGCTGGGCTTCAGCCACCCGGTGAAGATCGCTCCGCCGGAGGGCATCACGTTCGCGGTCGAGAGCCCCACCCGGTTCTCCGTGCAGGGCATCGACAAGCAGCTGGTCGGCCAGGTGGCCGCCAACATCCGCTGGCTGCGCCGTCCCGACCCCTACAAGGGCAAGGGCGTCCGCTACGCCGGCGAGCACATCCGCCGCAAGGTCGGGAAGACGGGCAAGTGATGGCAGAGAACGCGACCACCACCAAGGCTCGGGGGCACCTGGGCAAGAACGTGTCGGAGACCCGCCGCGCGGGTCGCACCCGACGCCACGTCCGGCTGCGCAAGAAGATCGCCGGCACGCCGTCGCGGCCCCGCCTGGTCGTCACCCGCTCCACGCGGCACATCACGGCCCAGGTCGTCGACGACATCGCCGGGCACACCCTCGCCCACGCCTCGACCCTCGAGGCCGACGTGCGCGGGATGGAGGGCGACAAGAAGGCCCAGGCCGCGAAGGTCGGGCAGCTCGTCGCCTCCCGCGCCAAGGACCAGGGGATCGACGCGGTCGTCTTCGACCGCGGCGGTCGCCGCTACCACGGCCGCATCGCGCAGCTCGCGGACGCGGCCCGTGAAGGAGGGCTCCAGTTCTGATGAGCGCCTCGGAGATGAACACGAACGGAAGGAACGCCTGATGCCGGGACGCACACGGCGCGACGGGCCCGCGGGCTCGGGCGCACAGGGCGGCGAGCGTCAGGGCGGCAGCGCCGGTCGCGACCGCCAGCAGGGCGGCCGCGACCGCCAGCAGGACCGCACCCCGCACCTCGAGCGCGTCGTCGCCATCAACCGCGTGGCCAAGGTCGTCAAGGGCGGCCGTCGCTTCAGCTTCACCGCCCTGGTCGTCGTCGGTGACGGCGACGGGATGGTCGGTGTCGGCTACGGCAAGGCCAAGGAGGTGCCGGCGGCGATCGCCAAGGGCGTCGAGGAGGCGAAGAAGAACTTCTTCCGCGTCCCGCGCGTCGGCGGCACCATCACGCACCCCGTGCAGGGCGAGGAGGCGGCCGGCGTGGTCCTGCTGCGCCCCGCCAGCCCCGGTACCGGTGTCATCGCCGGCGGCCCGGTGCGCGCGGTGCTGGAGTGCGCGGGCATCGCGGACGTGCTGTCCAAGTCCCTGGGCAGCCAGAACGCGATCAACATCGTGCACGCCACCGTGGCGGCGCTGAAGGCCCTCCAGGTGCCCGAGGCCGTCGCCGCCCGCCGTGGCCTGCCGATCGAGGACGTCGCGCCGGCCCGCATGCTGCGGGCCCGCGCCGGTCAGGGGGCGTGATGTCGGACCTCAAGGTCACGCAGACCCGCTCGGAGATCGGCGGCAAGCGCAACCAGCGCGAGACGCTGCGGACCCTGGGGCTGCGTCGCATCGGCGCGAGCGTCGTGCGCCCGGACACGCCCCAGAACCGCGGCCTGATCAACACCGTCCGTCACCTCGTGACGGTGGAGGAGGTGTCCGGCAATGGCTGAGTCGCCCATCAAGCTGCACCACCTGCGTCCGGCGCCCGGGTCGAGGACCGAGAAGACCCGTGTGGGTCGCGGTGAGGCCTCGAAGGGCAAGACCGCCGGTCGCGGCACCAAGGGCACCGGCGCCCGCAAGAACGTCCCCGCGACGTTCGAGGGCGGCCAGATGCCCCTGCAGATGCGTCTGCCGAAGCTCAAGGGCTTCCGCAACCGCAACAAGGTGGTCGCGCAGGTCGTCAACGTCGGCGACCTGGCGCGGCTGTTCCCCGACGGCGGCGAGGTCGGCCCGGCCGAGCTCGTGGCCGCCGGCGCGGTCCGCCCGGGCCACCCCGTCAAGGTGCTGGGCACCGGCGAGGTCGGCTCGGTGACGCTGCGCGTGAGCGCGCACGCGTTCTCGGGCTCGGCGAGCGAGAAGCTGTCCGCCGCGGGCGGCAGCGCGACCGTCGTCGAGTAGTCACCCGCCGGCCCCGGCGCCGCCCTCCGCGACGTGGAGGAGCGGCCCGGGGCCGTCGGCGTGTGCCCGTGTAGTCTCGCCCCGGGTCAGCACGACGAGACCCGGCCCGACCCCGCCGCCTCCCCGCAGCGTGTGGTCGGCGACCACGCGGCCCCCGCGCGACCCACGGTCGGCGGCGCGGCCGAACGACATCTGGAGGTCCGAGTGCTCGGCGCCGTGCGGTCAGCCTTGACCACACCGGACCTGCGCAAGAAGATCCTGTTCACGCTCGGGATCGTCGCGGTGTACCGCCTCGGAGCCACGCTCCCGGCGCCGGGCGTCTCCTACTCGAACGTGCAGGAGTGCCTGCGGCAGGTCCAGGGCAGTGACGCCGCGAGCGTCTACTCGCTGATCAACCTGTTCTCCGGCGGGGCGCTGCTCCAGCTCTCGATCTTCGCGCTGGGCATCATGCCCTACATCACGGCCAGCATCATCATCCAGCTGCTGACCGTGGTCATCCCGCGCTTCGAGCAGCTCAAGAAGGAGGGGCAGAGCGGTCAGGGCAAGCTCACGCAGTACACGCGCTACCTGACCATCGCCCTCGCGATCCTGCAGTCGACCGGCATCGTCGCCCTGGCCGACCGCAACCAGCTCTTCCAGGACTGCGACCCGTCGCAGTTCCCGATCCTGCCGAACGCCGACATCTTCGACCTCGCGGTCATCGTCATCGTCATGACCGCCGGCACCGCCGTGATCATGTGGTTCGGCGAGCTGGTCACCGAGCGCGGCGTCGGCAACGGCATGTCGCTGCTGATCTTCACCTCGATCGCGGCCCGCATCCCGGCCGAGGGCAACACGATCCTCTCGAACGCCGGCCCGCTGGCGTTCACGGTCGTCTGCGCCTTCGGGCTCGTCATCATCGCGAGCGTCGTGTTCGTCGAGCAGGGCCAACGCCGGATCCCGGTGCAGTACGCCAAACGCATGGTCGGGCGGCGGATGTACGGCGGGACCTCGACCTACCTGCCCCTGAAGGTCAACCAGGCGGGTGTCATCCCGGTCATCTTCGGGTCGTCGCTGCTCTACCTGCCCGACCTGCTCTCGCGGATCACGGGCAACCAGAACTCCGGCTTCTCCCGGTTCGTGCAGACCTACCTGGCCAACCAGTCGAACTGGCTGCACATCCTGCTGTACTTCGCCCTGATCATCTTCTTCACGTACTTCTACGTCGCGATCACGTTCAACACCGAGGAACGCGCCGACGAGATGAAGAAGTTCGGCGGGTTCATCCCCGGCATCCGTCCGGGGCGTCCCACGGCCGAGTACCTCAGCTACGTGTTGTCGCGCATCACCTTGCCGGGCTCCATCTACCTCGGCATCATCGCCGTCCTGCCGAACTTCTTCCTCGGCCTGACCGGTCAAGGGCAGAACCAGAACTTCCCCTTCGGGGGCACGGCTGTTCTGATCATGGTGGGCGTCGGGCTGGACACGGTGAAACAGATCGAGAGCCAGCTGATGCAGCGCAACTACGAGGGTTTCCTGCGCTGACCGGGACAGCACCGGGTCGGCGCGGGCCGGAAGTTCTTCCACAGGGATGTCGGGCGAGGGAGTGGCGCAGTGAGGATCGTGCTGGTGGGCCCGCCGGGAGCGGGCAAGGGAACGCAGGCCGAGCGTCTGGCCGAGCGTCTCGACGCGCCGCACATCTCCACCGGCGACATCTTCCGCGAGAACATGAAGAACGAGACCGAGCTCGGCAAGGAGGCCCAGCGCTACGTCGACGCCGGTGACCTCGTGCCCGACGAGGTCACGGTGAAGATGGTGAAGGACCGGCTCGCCCAGCCCGACGCGCAGGAGGGGTTCCTGCTCGACGGCTTCCCCCGCAACACCGCGCAGGCGCAGGAGCTCGAGAGCGTGCTCGGCGACCTCGGCCAGCGGCTCGACGCCGTCCTGATCTTCGAGGTCGAGGACGACGAGCTGGTGAAGCGGCTCCTGGCCCGCGGTCGCTCGGACGACACCGAGGAGACCATCCGTCACCGGCAGGACGTGTACCGCTCCGAGACCGAGCCGCTGATCGAGCACTACCGGGACATCGCCGTGCGCGTGGACGCCATCGGGTCGGTCGAGGAGATCACCGACCGGGCGATGGACGCGCTCGCCGACGAGCCCGACGACTGAGTGGGGCCGAACCGTAGCCTCGCCGACGTCGTCTCGGCCGGGGTCGGCGGGATCGCGGACCGGGTGCGGGGGCGCCTCGTGGAGATGAAGACGCCGGGGCAGGTCGAGGCGATGCGCGCCACCGGCCTGGTGGTCGCCGACGCGCTCGCGGCCGTCACCGAGGCCGTCCGACCGGGGATGAGCACCGCCGACCTCGACGAGGTCGCGGAGGGTGTCATCCGCGAGGCCGGCGCGGTGCCCTCGTTCCTCGGGTACATGGGCTTCCCCGCCTCGATCTGCGCCTCGGTCAACGAGCAGGTCGTGCACGGCATCCCGTCACGCGAGCAGGTGCTCGGCGACGGCGACCTCGTCTCCGTCGACTGCGGGGCGATCCTCGAGGGCTGGCACGGCGACGCCGCGGTGACGCTGCTGGTCGGCACGCCCGCGACCGGCGACGAGGACCTGTCCGGGGCCTGCCGTGCGGCCATGGACGCCGGCATCGCGGCACTGGTGCCCGGCGGGCGCCTCGGCGACGTCGGCCACGCCATCGAGTCCGAGGCGCGGCGCCGGGCCGCGGCCGACGGCCGGGAGTACGGGATCGTCGCGGACTACGGCGGCCACGGCATCGGCACGTCGATGCACATGGAACCGTTCGTCCCCAACCTCGGCCGCGCGGGCAGCGGCATGCGCCTGCGGACCGGCATGGTGCTCGCGATCGAGCCGATGCTCACCGGTGGCACCGACGAGACCGAGGAGCTCGAGGACGGCTGGACCGTCGTCACCGCGGACGGCAGCCGCGCCGCGCACTGGGAGCACTCGGTGGCCGTCACCGATGACGGCCCGCGCATCCTGACCGCGCCCGCGTCCTGATCGTCGCGCGGGCGGCCTGTCCGGTTTCCGCGTTCGGCACCCGGGCGTGGCCCGTGCGTGCCAGACTCGATCATCGTGATCACTCGATCGGGTGTCGAGCCCGCGCGTCGCCCGCCTCTCCGGGCGGCCGTGGTGGCGGTGGTGGCCGTCCTCGCCGCGGTGCTCGGGGTGCTCCCGACGGCCGGCGTCGCCGGCGCGGCCGAGGTGCCGACGTCGCGGGACGTCTACGCGTGGCCGTTCGCGTGGAACTCGATCTGGAACCTGCCGCTGGCCACGACAGCGAGGTACGGCGAGTTCGACCCGCGGATCGGCGATCTCTACGCGGACGTCGAGAACATCTCGGTCGACCCCGACGCACCCGTGCGGACCCTCGGCGGGGCGGGCTCGGGGGAGGTGCACGTCGATCCCGACCTCCGGGCGGACGGCTCCTGGAACAACTGCTCGACCCTGCTCGTCGCGAGTCCGGACGAGCGGACCGTCGTGCAGGGGCAGCCGATGGAGCTGGAGCCCGGCGGGGACCCGAGCTGGGAGTTCGCCTGGCCCGCGCAGTCGCTCGCCGGCGACGGCACCGAGGGCTGCCACGGCGGGTCGGGCCTGTCCGGCATCGGCGGCACGATCCGCGAGGGTGAGCTGTCCTCGGGCGAGCCCCTGCGCCACGCGCTCAAGATGAGCCTGCCGTGCACCACCAGCTGTTCCCCGGAGAACGGCGGTT
Source organism: Actinomycetospora sp. C-140 (assembly GCF_054796175.1). NCBI lineage: Bacteria > Bacillati > Actinomycetota > Actinomycetes > Pseudonocardiales > Pseudonocardiaceae > Actinomycetospora > Actinomycetospora sp. C-140. Next base: position 74,204 of record NZ_JBTWNF010000022.1, read on the forward strand.
TCCGGTGGCCCGCGGTGAAGGCCGACGACGGCTACGAGGGTCGCTACGGCGGCGAGAACCCCCAGGTCGCCATGGGCGCGCTGCTCGCCCTCCCGCCGGACACGGACCTGTCGGGGATCACCGAGCCCGACGTCCGCGCGGTCGCCGAGGCGCTGCGCACCTACGGCGCGTACGTGGTCGACGAGACGGGCGGGGCGCCGTCCGGGTCGTTCCAGGTGCAGAGCACCGCGCTGCGCGAGTTCCCGCACCTCGACTCGGCGGCGATGCGGGAGGTGGTGGACCAGCTCGCGGTCGTCGAGAACAACGGCCCGCTCACCCCGGGCGGCGGCACGTTGCTGGCGCCCCGCCGGGCGGCGTGCGCTCCGCCGTTCGACGACGGGACGGGCGGCGCCCCGGCGACCTGCCGACGCGGCACCGAGGCCGAGTGAGTGACACCTGATAACGGATAGCAGGACTATCCGCTGCCTGCTATCGTCGACGCGACTCGAGGAGTGGGGTGGTCGCGGTGGCCGGGACGGACCGGATGCGGGTGGGGGACGTCGAGCGTGAACGTGTCGCCGAGCGGCTGGCGTCGGCGCACGGCGAGGGCCGGCTGACCCTCGCGGAGTACGACGAGCGGGTGCGCGCGGCGCACGGCGCCGTGGTCGCCGCCGACCTGGAGCCGCTGACGGCGGACCTCCCGACGGGGCCGGCGCCGGCACCCGCTGCGGCGTCGGTGGCCTCGGCGGCCTCCGTCTCGCCCGCGGCGGTCCCGGAGCGCCGCCGTCCCTCGCCGCTGCGCGTGGCGGTGGCCGTGTGGGCGGCCGTGTCGCTGATCAACGTCGTGATCTGGGTGGCGGTGTCGGTGGGCACCGGTGCCGCCGTGGCGCCGTGGTGGATCTGGGTCGCGGGCCCCTGGGGTGTGGTGCTCGCGATGCACGCGCTCGCCGGGCGGGCGGGGCTGCCGACCCCGGCGCCGTTCCCGTTCGCCTGCGGGGCGCGCTCCCTGCGGCGCTGAACCCCCCGGTGGCGAGGTCCTCGCCACGCCGCGCGTACACTTGACAGCTGGTGCGCGAGTCGTGCCGGCGTCGGCGTGCGCTCGTGCCGCTGGGGCCGTGACGAGCGCGCCGTGTCCCTCGGACCTCCGCCGCCCCCGGCGTCGGTCGTCCCGTGCGGACGACAGCGTACGTCGAGAAGAATGCGGAGGACATGGCGAAGAAGGACGGCGCCATCGAGGTCGAGGGCCGGGTGATCGAACCCCTGCCCAACGCGATGTTCCGGGTGGAGCTCGAGAACGGGCACAAGGTCCTGGCGCACATCAGCGGCAAGATGCGCCAGCACTACATCCGGATCCTCCCCGAGGACAAGGTCGTCGTGGAGCTCTCGCCCTACGACCTGTCGCGCGGCCGGATCGTCTACCGCTACAAGTAAGCCGAGTCAGCGAGGAAGAGGACGTGAAGGTCCAGCCGAGCGTCAAGCGCATCTGCGCCAAGTGCCAGGTGGTCCGCCGTCACGGGCGGGTCATGGTCATCTGCGACAACCTGCGTCACAAGCAGCGCCAGGGCTGACGCGCACGCCCGGGCACGCCCGGACGCGGCCTGCGTGGCCGCACACCAGAAACCTCCCCGCACCTACGCCGGCACGTCCCGGCGGAGCACCCCCGGCACGGGAGGCCGGGGCCCGGAGCACCAGCTCCGGGACGGGCGGGGAGCCAGACCTCCCGGACGACACCAGGAGCACGCCACCCCATGGCACGCATCTCCGGCGTCGACCTCCCCCGCGAGAAGCGGATGGAGATCGCGCTGACCTACATCTTCGGGATCGGCCGCAGCCGGTCTCGGGAGATCCTCACCGAGACCGGGATCGACTTCGATCTCCGCTCCAAGGACCTGTCCGACGGTGACGCCGCCACCCTGCGCGCGTACATCGAGAACAACCTCCGGGTCGAGGGCGACCTGCGCCGCGAGATCCAGGCGGACATCCGGCGCAAGGTCGAGATCGGCAGCTACCAGGGCCTGCGGCACCGCCGCAACCTGCCGGTGCACGGGCAGCGGACCAAGACCAACGCCCGCTCCCGCAAGGGTCCGAAGAAGACCGTCGCCGGCAAGAAGAAGGCCGCACGCAAGTGAGCGCCACCTCGAACCAGGAGAACCGCTAGATGCCACCCAGGACTCGCGCCGGCGCCGCGGGGGCCAAGAAGGTCCGCCGCCGGGAGAAGAAGAACGTCTCCCACGGCCACGCGCACATCAAGAGCACGTTCAACAACACGATCGTCTCCATCACCGACCCGACCGGCAACGTCATCAGCTGGGCGTCCGCCGGGCACGTGGGCTTCAAGGGCTCGCGCAAGTCGACGCCGTTCGCGGCGCAGATGGCTGCCGAGAACTGCGCCCGCAAGGCCGCCGAGCACGGCATGAAGAAGGTCGACGTCTTCGTGAAGGGCCCGGGCTCGGGCCGCGAGACCGCGATCCGCTCGCTGCAGGCGGCGGGCCTCGAGGTCGGCACGATCTCGGACGTCACCCCGCAGCCGCACAACGGCTGCCGCCCGCCGAAGCGTCGCCGGGTCTAGGCGGAGAGGAGACACACCACATGGCTCGCTACACCGGACCCGCCACGCGGAAGTCCCGCCGCCTGAAGGTCGACCTGATCGGCGGCGACAAGTCCTTCGAGCGTCGCCCGTACCCGCCGGGGCAGCACGGCCGGATCCGCATCAAGGAGTCCGAGTACCTGCTGCAGCTGCAGGAGAAGCAGAAGGCCCGCTTCACCTACGGCCTCATCGAGAAGCAGATGCGCGCGTACTACGAGGAGGCGAACCGTCGCGAGGGCAAGACCGGCGACGAGTTCCTGCGCCTGCTCGAGTCGCGTCTCGACTCGGTGGTCTACCGCGCCGGTATCGCGCAGACCCGGCGCCAGGCCCGCCAGCTCGTGGGGCACGGCCACTTCCTGGTCAACGGCCAGAAGGTCGACGTCCCCAGCTACCGGGTGACGCAGTACGACATCATCGACGTCCGGGACAAGTCCCGGAACATGCTGCCCTTCGTGGTGGCCAAGGAGAACTTCGGCGAGCGCCCCGTGCCCGGGTGGCTGCAGGTCGTCCCGGACTCGCTGCGCATCTTCGTCCACCAGCTCCCGGAGCGGTCGCAGATCGACACGCCCGTCTCCGAGCAGCTGATCGTCGAGTTCTACTCGAAGTAAGTCGCGGTACCCCGGCCCGGGCAGCCTGCTCAGGCCGGGTTCAGGTTCGGCGTCAAATAGCGGACGCCGCATCGGAAGGAAACGTACGTGCTGATCTCCCAGCGTCCTGCCCTCTCCGAGGACGCCATCGACGACACCCGTTCCCGGTTCGTCATCGAGCCGCTGGAGCCGGGTTTCGGTTACACCCTCGGCAACTCGCTGCGTCGCACCCTGCTGTCGTCCATCCCGGGCGCGGCCGTGACCAGCATCCGTGTCGACGGCGTCCTCCACGAGTTCACCACCGTCCCGGGGGTGAAGGAGGACGTCACCGACATCATCCTGAACCTCAAGGAGCTCGTCGTGAGCTCCGAGGAGGACGAGCCGGCGACGATGTACCTGCGCAAGCAGGGTCCCGGCACGGTCACCGCGGGTGACATCGTCCCGCCGGCCGGCGTGACGGTCCACAACCCCGACCTGCACATCGCGACCCTGAACGACCAGGGCCGCCTGGAGGTCGAGCTGGTCGTCGAGCGTGGCCGCGGCTACGTCCCGGCCGCGCAGAACAAGGCGTCCGGCGCCGAGATCGGCCGCATCCCGGTCGACTCGATCTACTCGCCGGTGCTCAAGGTCAGCTACAAGGTCGAGGCGACCCGCGTCGAGCAGCGCACCGACTTCGACAAGCTGATCCTCGACGTCGAGACCAAGCCGTCGATGACGCCGCGCGACGCGATCGCGTCCGCGGGTCGCACGCTCGTCGAGCTCTTCGGCCTGGCCCGTGAGCTCAACGTCGACGCCGAGGGCATCGAGATCGGCCCCTCGCCCGCCGAGGCCGACTCGATCGCCGCGTTCGCGATGCCCATCGAGGACCTGGACCTCACGGTCCGGTCGTACAACTGCCTCAAGCGGGAAGGCATCCACACGGTCGGCGAGCTCGTCGGCCGCTCGGAGGCAGACCTGCTGGACATCCGCAACTTCGGTGCGAAGTCCATCGACGAGGTGAAGATGAAGCTGGCCGGGCTGGGCCTCGCGCTCAAGGACAGCCCGCCCGGGTTCGACCCGTCGGCCGCGGCGGCGGACTACCCGTCCGAGGGCTTCGAGTCCTACGGCTCCGACGGCGGCTTCGGCGGCTACGGGGTCCCGGACGACGACGGCCAGGACTACGCCGAGACCGAGCAGCTGTAGGCACTTTTCCCCCGCAACTCTGACGTGCTGCCCCCTCCCCGGTCCCGTTCGCGGGCCGGGGAGGAAAGGCGTCACGAGACAGGAGCAGTGACATGCCCCAGCCCACCAAGGGCCCGCGGCTCGGGGGTTCCCCCGACCACCAGAAGCTGATGCTGGCCAACCTGGCCACGTCGCTGTTCACGCACGGCCGCATCCACACCACCCGGGCCAAGGCCGAGCGCCTCCGCCCGTACGCGGAGCGGCTGATCACGAAGGCGAAGAAGGGCGGCCTGCACAACCGTCGCCTGATCTCGGAGCAGATCCGGGACAAGGACGTCGTGCACCGCCTCGTGGCCGAGATCGGCCCGTTCTTCGCCGACCGCCCCGGCGGCTACACCCGCATCGTGAAGACGCTGCCGCGCAAGGGCGACAACGCCCCCATGGCCGTCATCGAGCTGGTGAACGAGCGGACGGCGTCGGCGGAGGCCTCGCAGGCCACCCGCACGGCCGCCGCGCCGACGTCCCCGTCGGGTCCCGGCGCCGAGATCGGCGAGACCGCCACCGGTGCCGCCGCCACCGCGGCCACCATCGCGGCGGCGGAGGAAGCCGAGCCCGAGACGGCCGAGGCCGTCGAGGCCGAGGCGGCCGCCGGCACGGACGACGACGCCCCGGAGGTCCCGGAGGCCGAGGCGGCGGCCGAGGACGAGGTCCCGGAGCCGATGGCCGACAACGCCGCTTCGGCGGCCGGTCTCGACACCGACGAGGACTCGGACAAGTCCTGACCGACAGCACGATCCGCGAGCCCGCTCCCGACACCGGGGGCGGGCTCGCGGTGTCTCTGACGCGCTACCGGCTCGACCTGGCCTACGACGGCACCGACTTCTCGGGCTGGGCGCGCCAGCCGGGTCTCCGCACGGTGCAGGGCGTCCTCGAGGACACGCTCGCCACGATCTGGCGGGTGCCGGTGGCGCTCACCGTCGCGGGCCGCACCGACGCCGGCGTCCACGCGGACGCGCAGGTCTGCCACGTCGACCTGCCGGAATCCGTCGCGATCCACCCGGGCCTCGTCGGGCGCCTGGCGCGGATGCTGCCACCCGATGTCAGGGTCCGGGCGGTGTCGCCGGCTCCGGAGGGCTTCGACGCCCGGTTCTCGGCCCTGCGCCGCCACTACGTCTATCGCGTCAGCACCGCCCCGTGGGGCCCCGAGCCGCTGCGGGCCCGCGACACCCTGCGCTGGCCGCGGCCCCTGGACGTCGACGCGATGAACGAGGCCGGGCGGGGCCTGCTCGGCGAGCACGACTTCGCCGCCTACTGCCGTCCCCGCGCCGGCGCCACGACCGTCCGGGAGCTCCAGCACCTCGAGTGGACGCGTCCGCACGGCGAGACCGACGTCCTCACCGCCCGGCTGTCGGCCGACGCGTTCTGCCACTCGATGGTCCGCTCGGTCGTCGGCGCGCTGCTGGCCGTCGGCGAGGGACGCCGTCCCGTCTCGTGGCCCGCCGATCTCCTCGCGGCGCGCGAGCGCTCGAGCGAGGTCACCGTCGTCGCGGCCCGGGGCCTGCGCCTCGTCGGCGTCGACTACCCCGACGACGCCGACCTCGCCGCCCGCACCGCCCGGACCCGCCGCCGCCGCGACGAGCGGTGAGCGAGGTTGTCAGCGAAGTGCCGTCACAGACGCTGAGTGTCCGTATCGGTACTTCGATCACCGCGGCCGGGATCGGCGCCGACCTCCGGTGATCGAAGTGCGTTGACGGACGCTCAGTGTCCGCAACGGCACTTCGCTGACACGTCCACGTGCTCAGCCGCCGCTGCCGTAGGGGCGGGTGAGGATCTCGAGGTTGTGGCCCTCGGGGGAGTCGAAGTACGCGCCGCGGCCGCCGTCGTTGGTGTTCTCGCCCGACCGCCGGTGGCCGGGGTCGGCGAACGTGGGAACGCCCTTCGCGCGCAGCCGGTCCGCGATCACCGGGAACTCGTCGTCCGAGACCAGGAACGCGTAGTGCTGGGAGTGCGGGTCGGCGACGGTCATGAAGTCGAGGCTCGTCCCGTGGGCGACCTCGACGACCGTGAACGGCCCGAAGTGGAACGGCGCGGGCAGCCCGAGGACCTCGGCGAGGAAGGCCGCGCCGCCGTCCGGATCGGCGGACTCGACGATGGTGTGGTTCAGCTCGACGCTCATACGGGCCAGGGTGCGACCTCGAGCAAGGTCGAGGTCAAGCGCGCGGCGCCACCGCGATCGTCCCGTCCTCGACCCGGCAGGGGTGGGCGACGAGGTCGCAGTCGCCCGGATCGATCCCGCGCCCGGTGGTCACGTCGAACGTGTAGCGGTGGTTGGCGCAGGTCAGGACGCCGCCGGCGAGGGTGCCGCGCTCGAGGGGCCAGGCGCGGTGGGGGCAGCGGTTGTCGTACGCGCGGACCTCGTCGCCGGAGCGCACCAGCAGCACGCGGGTCGACCCGACCATGACGGCGCGCATCGTCCCGTCGCCCAGCTCGGCGAGCGGCAGGACGGGCGTGAACGTCGCCTCCACGACGTCAGAGCGTAGAGCCTCAGTCGCCGCGGCGGACCGGGCCGAGGATGGCGGTCTCGCGGGGGCCGGTGACGAGGTCGACGCGGCGCCAGAGGTTGCGGCCGAGGAGGACCGCGCCGCGGTCGGGCAGGGTCCGGAGGGCCTCGGTCATCGCCGGCGTGAGCCGCCAGAGGCGCCCGGCGAGCTCCGCCTCGTGCGGGGGCAGGCGCTGGATGAGGACGAGGTCGGCGTCGTCGGCGAGGTCGGAGACCGCGGGCACCAGCGACGGCAGGACGACGAGCGTCGTCTGGTGCGGGCGGCGCGCCGGGGCGGGCCCGCGCGCCGTGGCCCCGCGGTCGTGGACCACGAGCAGGGGCGGCCCGTGGTCGACGGCGAGGTCGCTCGGGGCCTCGCGCACGATCCGGACGACGTCGTCGGCGCCCTCGCCGTCCCGCCCGGCCGCGTCCCGGACCGCGTCCCACACCGGCGGGCGACCGGTGACGACGACGGCGTGGGCGCCCGTGCCGACCGCCCGCAGGGTCACCTGACGCGCCAGGTAGAGCCCGCCGAGCAGGACGACCCGCGTCGGCGCGGGGCGCAGGAGATCCACGACGACCGGTTCGCCGTCCGGGTCGGCCCCGAGCACGACACCGGCGGGGCGCACCGGGGGGCCGAGGGCGTCGAGCAGCGTCGGCGACACCGAGAAGGCCGGCGCGATCTCGGGATCGGCGCGCGTGGGGGCGGTCCGGCCGGCGGCGCTCACGGCACGGCCCCGACGGGCAGCGTCGCGGCGAGGCCGGCGGCGTGGCGGCCGTCGAGCGGGTCGAGGGCGATCCCGAGGGCGTGCCCGCGGGCGACCAGCTCGCCGCCCGCCTCGTCGAGGGCCTCCGGGGTGTCGGCGGTGATCCGGGCGGTGCCGCGCAGGCCGACGGTCGGCGCGCCGTCGCCGTCGCCGTGCGGATCGGGCTCGAGGGTGAGGGCGAGCGTGCACGACCGTCCGCTCGTCGCGGTCAGTCCGGTGAGCCGTTCCGGGGTCACCCCCGTGGGCCAGCGGGTGACGGCGTAGCTCGCGTGCCCGACATCGCCGACGACCACGGCACGCCAGTGTTCCGTCAGCCGTTCCGCGGGCTCGTCCCCGGTGTCGGCGGCCCCGGTCGCGGCGTCGAGGACGTCGTCGGCGCCGAGCGGGCGCACCGGCATCCCGTGGTCGGCGAGCACGCGGGAGATGCGGGCGAGCGCGCCGACCACGGCCCGGTGCGCGCCGACCACCCCGCCGCCGCGCTCGGCCACCGCGTCGGGACAGCGCTGCGGGTCCAGGCGCACCACCAGCCACGCCTCGCGCCGCGCGAGCGGGGGCAGCGGCCCGAGCACCTCGCGGTAGGCCGCCGCGGCCGGGGAGTCCGTGGCCAGCGGGCGGCAGTGCCAGAGGGCGCTGACGGCGTCGAGCACCACGCCCCGGTCGGCCAGGCACCCGGCCACCGCGGCGAGGGGGAAGGACGCGGCGTCCCCCGCCGCATCCGACGCGACGAGCCGGGTCCCGCCGTCGACGTCGGTGGGATCGAGGGCGAGCACCGCGCTCCACCCCCCGCCGTGCCCGAGCAGGCCCACCTCCCGGCCGTCGTGGTCGCGGGTCCGGGCGACGCTGAGGTCGCCGGTGAGCAGGCGCAGCACGCGCAGCCGGGGGTCCGCCCCGTCCCCGAGCGGCTCGGAGACCCGCTCCCGGATCCGCAGCCGGAAGCGCACGGCCAGGCCGATCCACTCCACCAGCCAGCGCCGTCGCACGCGCAGCAGGCCGACCACGATCCCCGCGGACAGCACGACACCGGCCAGGGGGAGCAGCCGCCGGTCCGCGGCCACGAGCGCCACCGCCGCGGCGAGGCCGATCTCGACGACGACGACGCCGACCAGCGGCACCGGCCCGAGCGAGGGCCCCGACGGCCGCCGCCGCGCGGTGGGCTCCGGGCGGTCCCGGGCGACGACGAGGCTCACCGCGCCCCCCGACGCCGGACGACGACCGCCGTGACGAGCGCGGCGACGACGAGCACTCCGACCACGACCCCGACGACGACCCCGGGGTGCCCGCCCTCCTCCGGGGTCGCGGACGGCGGAGCCGGCCGGACCTCGGGACCCGTGCGCGGCGGGCCCCCGCGCACCGCGGCCGCCGCGTCGAGCACCCCGTAGCCGACGGCGTCGTCGCGGACGCCGGGCGCCAGCCCCGCCGTGGGCGCCGCGGACCGGACGAGCGCGGCCGCGATCTCGCGCGCCGGAGCGGCGGGGTCCTGCGCGCGGACCAGCGCCGCGGCCGCGGCGACGCGCGCGGCGGCGAAGCTCGTGCCGACCAGCGGCCCGGTGGCGCCGTCCGGCGCGGTGAGCGCGGTGGTCAGGCCGTCGCCCCGGGCGGCGAGGGAGGTCGGCGCCCGGCCGGGGGCGGCGAGGTCGACCCACGGCCCGGCGAGCGACGACGGGTCCGCGGCGCCGTCGTCGCCGACCGCGCCGACCACCAGCACGTCGTCGGAGAACCAGGCCGGCACCGGGACGCTCGACACCGCACCCCCCGTGTTGGGCGGGCACCCCGGCCCGGTGTTGCCCGCGGCGGCCACGACGACCACGCCGCGGTCGACGGCCTCGCGCACCGCGGCGCGCAGCGCGCCGAGCGCGGGGGCCGCGGCCGGGTCGGCGACCTGGGCGGGCGTGCGGCACGCGGCGAGCGCGAGGGTGATCACGCCGACGCCCGGGGTGTCGGCGGCGTGCCGGACCGCGCGGGCCAGCGTGGTGACGTCGCCGACGCCGGCCTGGCCGTCGGCGCCGTAGAACGCGCTGGTCTGGCGCACCGCCAGCACGCGGGCGGCCGGCGCCAGCCCGACGAGGAAGTCGCCGGGCGCGGGGTCGGCGGCGATCACCCCGGCCACCGCGGTGCCGTGCCCGTCGCAGTCGTCGGTGCCCGCCGCCCCGGCGACGAAGTCGCCGCCGTCGGCGACCCGCCCGCCGAGCCGGGGGTGGGAGGCGACGCCGGTGTCGACGACCGCGACCGTCTGCCCCTCGCCGCGCCCGCCGGTCCAGGCCGCCGCCGGGTCCGGCCCGGGCGGGACGTCGCCGAACCCGGTGCCCGACACGCCCGCCGGGGGCACGGGCGCGGGGCAGGGCGCGGTCTCGCGTGCTCCGGGCACCGCGTCCGGCGCGGGGTCGAGGGCGGCGAGCGCCGCCGCATCCGGCGCGGGCGGGGTCGGCGCCGACCCGGGCGCGGCGCCCGCCGGTGCCGTGGAGAGCAGGACCGCGAGCGCCACCAGGGCCAGCGCGCCACCGGTGCGCGTCACAGCAGCCGCATCGCCGTGTAGAGGTCCATCACCCCGAGCGCGACCGGCAGCGCCGCGGCGATGCCGACCGCCTCGACGACGTCGACGGCCCGTCGCACGACGGGCGAGAAGCGCCGGTGCGGGACGACGACGCCGAGCACCAGCGCGGACGCCCCGCCCGCCAGTGCGACGGCGGGGACGGCGAGCACCGCGACGAGCGGCGGCGCCACCAGCAGCCAGCCGACGAGCAGGCCCGCCCCGGCGAGCAGCGCGCAGACGAGCAGCGCGACCGCCTGCACGCCGTTGGCGTAGGTGCGCGAGCGCAGGGCGATCAGGGCGGTGAGCAGCGCGGCGAGCACCCAGCCGGCGACGCCCCGCCACCCGCCGACCGGGGCGAGGGCGAGCACGGTGACCGCGCCCGCCGTGACCGCGCCGCACCCGAGGACCAGCCCCGACAGCGCGGCATGGGCGCGGTCGGCGCGGCGCTCGATGTCCGCGTGCTCGGCGACCCCGGGGTCGTCGGCGAGCTCGTCGGCCGACCCGGGCACCCGCGGCAGGGGCAGCCGCGCGAGCGCGATGCCGGTGCGGGGCAGCAGCGCGGCCGCGACGAGGGCGAGCGCCCCGGCCCCGGCGGCGACGCCCGCGGCGTCCCCCGCGTCGAGGATCGTGGCGACCCCGGTGGCGACGGCGAGGAGCACCGCGGCGGTCAGGACGCCGAGCAGCGCGGCGACGCCGGCGGGCCCGGCGGAGCCCAGGACGAGCAGCCCGACCACGGCCGCGGCCGCGGCGAGCGCCGCTCCGAGGAGGAGCTGTGGCGCGCCGGCGGTGGCCACCAAGGACGTGGACGCCGAGGTGGCCGCCCCGACGGGCCCCCACGGCACGGCCGCCACCCCGGCGACGCCGGCCAGGCCGACGGCGCCCAGGGCCAGGATCGAGCCCGCCCCCGCCTGGTCGGCCACCCGCGTCCCGGCCGCGGCCGCCGCGAGTGCGGCGAGGGCGGCGACCCCGGCGACGGCGGCGGTCCCGAGACCCCCGGCGGTGCCCGGTCCGCGGCCCGCCACGACGAGCGCCAGCCCCGCGACGGCGAGGCCGAGCGCGAGTCCCGCGAGCCCGAGCACCCGCGCGAGACCCGGGCCCCACGCCCGGTAGCTCGCGGGCGTCGCCTCGGCCACGGCGTCGACGACGTCGTCGAACAACGGCGGCGGCGCGGCGTCGGCGCGGCGCCGCAGCACGAGCTGGTCGCCGTCGAGGACGCCGAGCGAGGCGAGGGTGCGCGCGGGGTCGACCGTGCCCTGCCCGAGCGGCGCCAGCGTCCAGCCCCCGCCCGCCCCGCGCCCGCCGGCCGCCGACTCGCCGGTCATGTCGAGCAGGACCGGCAGCAGGTCGGCGAGCGGGACGTCGGGAGGCAGGGCGACGTCGACCCGCGTCCGGGGGGCGAGGACCGACACGCGGCTCGCGGCGGCGACCGGCGCGCCCGTCCCCGCCGGGAGGGCCGGCGGGGCTCCGTCGCCGTCACCGAGCGCGGGCCGGCTCCCGGCGGCCCCGGGCGGCGCCGTGCCGCGGTCGGACCGGGCGGTGCCTGTCATGCGCTCCTCCCCGTGACGGGCGTGCTCACCGGATCTCCGTCGGGCACCTCTGGGCTGTTCGTCCGAGACGGACCCGGCGGGCGCCGTGGCTCCTTAGTATGGCCGGGCGGTCGGGGCCGGGTGGGGTGATCGCCAGGATTGGGGGACGACCGGTGGGCACTCGGGTCTTCCGGCGCGCCGCGCGCCTGGCTCCCCCCGAGGTGCCGTCCGGGGAGATCCACCTCGAGGCCCCGCCGGAGATCCCCTGCGCGGTGCCGACGTCGCCCCTGCTGCGGCTGTTGCCGCTGCTCATGGTGGTGGGCTCCCTCGGCTTCATCGTGGTCATCGGCGTCGACAACCCGACCTCGTGGCTGTTCGGCGGGATGTTCGCGCTCTCCACGCTCGGCATGGTCGCGGGCGGCGCGACGCGCGGCGGCGGGCAGCGGCGCGCGGAGGCCGACGAGGACCGCAAGGACTACCTGCGCTACCTCGCGCAGATGCGGCGGCGGGCCCGCGAGACCGCCGCCGACCAGCGTCGCGCCCTCGAGTGGAGCCACCCCGACCCGTCGGCGCTCGTGGGCCTCGCCCGCGGCCCGCGGATGTGGGAGCGCCGGCCCGCCGACGCGGACTTCGCCCACGTGCGCGTGGGGCGGGGCTCGCAGCGCCTCGCCACCGGCCTCGTCCCGCCGCAGACCGGCCCCGTCGACGACCTCGAGCCCGTCGCGACCGTCGCCCTGCGCCGGTTCGTGCGCACCCACTCGATCGTCCCGGACCTGCCGACGGCGGTCTCCCTGCGCGCCTTCGCGTCCGTCGGCGTCACCGGCGCCGACACCGCGGCGCGACGCGGGCTCGTCCGCGCGCTCGTCGCGCAGCTCGTGACGTTCCACAGCCCGGACGACCTGGTGGTCGCGGTCGCCGCGACCGGGCCCGCCCGGGCGGCGTGGGAGTGGGTCAAGTGGCTGCCGCACGTGGCGCACCCCCGGCTGTCCGACGGGGCGGGGCCGGTCCGGATGGTGGCGTCCTCGCTGGCCGCGGTCGAGTCGTGGCTCGCCCCGGAGCTCGCGGGGCGCGGCCGGTTCACCCGCGGCGCGGCGCCGGCCGCCGACACCCGGCACGTCGTGGTCGTGCTCGAGGACGCCGAGGTCACGCTCGGCGAGCAGATCGTGCTCGCCGAGGGCCTCGCGGGCGTCACCGTCGTCGACCTCTCCGACGCCCTCGGCACGCTGACCTCCCGGCGCGGGCTGGGGCTCGTGCTCGAGCCGGGTGAGGGCGGGGAAGCGGGCCGCATCGGGGCGGTCGGCCGGCAGGGCGTCGAGTGGTTCGGGCGTCCCGACACCCTCGGCGCGGCCGAGGCCGAGGCGCTCGCGCGCCGCCTGGCGCCGTGCCGCACCCCGGCCGTCGCCGCCGGCGACGACGAGCCGCTGCTGACCAGCCCCGGGATCCTCGAGCTGCTCGGGGTCGACGGCGAGCCGGACACCTTCGACGTCGCCGCCGCGTGGCGGCCGCGCCCCGTGCGCGACCGCCTGCGCGTGCCGTTCGCGGTGTCGGCCGACGGCGAGCCGGTGGAGCTCGACATCAAGGAGGCCGCGCAGGAGGGCATGGGCCCGCACGGGCTCTGCGTCGGCGCGACCGGGTCGGGCAAGTCGGAGCTGCTGCGCACGCTCGTGCTCGGACTGATCACGACGCACTCGTCCGAGGCGCTCAACCTCGTGCTCGTCGACTTCAAGGGCGGCGCGACGTTCGCGGGTCTCGCCGACGCCCCGCACGTCGCGGCGGTGATCACCAACCTCGCCGACGACCTGGGCCTCGTCGACCGGATGCAGGACGCGCTGGCCGGGGAGATGCAGCGCCGCCAGGAGAAGCTCCGGGCGGCCGGCAACCTCGCGAACGTCACGGAGTACGAGCGCCGCCGGGAGAACGGGGCGGCGCTCGAGCCGCTGCCGACGCTGTTCGTCGTCGTCGACGAGTTCTCCGAGCTGCTGAGCCAGAAGCCCGACTTCGCGGAGCTGTTCGTGGCGATCGGGCGGCTCGGCCGGTCGTTGCAGATGCACCTGCTGCTGGCCTCGCAGCGCCTCGAGGAGGGCCGCCTGCGCGGGCTGGACTCGCACCTGTCGTACCGGATCGGGCTCAAGACGTTCTCGGCGGCCGACTCCCGCGCGGTCCTCGGCGTGCCCGACGCCGCGGAGCTGCCGCCGGTCCCGGGCTCCGGGTACCTCAAGGTCGAGTCGTCGACGATGACGCGGTTCAAGGCCGGCTACGTGTCCGCGCCGTACCGGGCCGCGGAGCGCGTCGCGCCCGACCCCTCGCCGCTGCCGCGCGAGATGCGCCCGCGGCCGTTCACCGCGCACTGGGTCGAGCCGGCGGCGCCGACGGTGCTCGACGCGGCGCCCGACGGTGACGGGCGGCCCGGCCCGCCGGCCGTGATCGGTCCCCACGGCCCGTCCGTGCCGCGCGGGGCCGGGGGCACGCCCTCGGTGCTCGACGTCGTCGTCGAACGGCTGCGCGGGCAGGGCCCGCCCGCGCACGAGGTGTGGCTGCCGCCGCTGGCCGACCCGGCGACGCTGGACGCGCTGCTGCCGCCGCTGTCCGCGACCGCCGACCGCGGCCTCACCGCCGCGGGCTTCCCGGCCAACGGGGAGCTCGCGGTGCCGGTGGGGATCGTCGACCGGCCCTACGACCAGCGCCGCGACGTGCTGTGGGCCGAGCTCGCGGGCGCCGCGGGGCACGTCGTGGTGGCGGGCGGCCCGCAGTCGGGCAAGTCGACGCTGCTGCGCACGCTGGTGGCGTCGGCGGCGGTGACCCACACCCCCGCCGAGGTGCAGTTCTACGCGGTCGACCTCGGCGGCGGCACGCTCGCGGGGCTCGCGGGCCTCCCGCACGTCGGCGCCGTCGCGGGCCGGGGCGAGCCGGACCTGGTGCGCCGCACCGTCGCCGAGGTCGCGGGCCTGCTCGCGGGCCGCGAGCGGTGGTTCCGCGAGGCCGGGGTGGAGTCGATGGCCGATCTGCGGGCCCGGCGTCGCCGCGGGGAGCTGGCGCCCGGCACCGGCGGCAGCGACATGCTCGGCGACGTCTTCCTCGTCGTCGACGGCTGGCACGCGTTCCGCAGCGAGCACGAGCAGCTCGAGCAGTCGGTGATCTCGCTGGCGACCGGCGGCCTGTCGTACGGCGTGCACGTCGTCATCGCGGCCAGCCGCTGGGCGGAGCTGCGGCCGGCGCTCAAGGACCTCCTCGGCACCCGGTTCGAGCTGCGTCTCGGCGACCCGTCGGAGTCCGAGGTCGACCGCCGGGTCGCCGCGCTCGTGCCGGCGGGCCGCCCGGGTCGCGGGCTGTCGCCGGAGAAGCTGCACGTGCTCACCGCGCTCCCGCGCCTCGACGGGGTCGCCGACACCACCGACCTCGGGCGCGCCACCGGCGAGCTCGTCGCGCGCGTGGCCGCGGCGTGGGGCGGCACCGGCGCGCCCCGGGTGCGTCTGCTGCCCGAACGGGTCGGGGTGGAGTCGCTGCCCGGCCCCGAGGACGGCCCGCCGCACCTGCTGCCGCTGGGGCTGTCGGAGGACCGGCTCGCGCCCGTGCTGCTCGACGTGGCCGCCGACCCGCACTTCGTCTGCTACGCCGACGCCGAGTCGGGCAAGACCGCGCTGCTGCGGGGCCTGGCCCACCAGATCGTCGCCCGCTACCGGCCCGACCAGGCGCGGCTCGTCGTCGTCGACTATCGGCGCTCCCTGCTCGGGGCCGTCGCGAGCGAGCACCTCATCTCCTACACGTCCTCGGCGCCCGCGCTGACCCGCGCACTCGGCGAGCTCGTCGAGTCGCTGCAGCGCCGCCTGCCCGGCCCGGACGTCACCCCGGAGCAGCTGCGGGCCCGGTCGTGGTGGACCGGTCCCGACGTCTTCGTGCTCGTCGACGACTACGACCTCGTCGCCGGGGCGGGCACCAACCCGCTGGCCGTGCTGCTCGACCTGCTCCCGCAGGCGCGGGACGTCGGCCTGCACCTGCTCGTCGCCCGGCGGACGGGCGGGGCGTCCCGCGCGATGTTCGAGCCGGTGCTGGCCCGGCTGCGCGAGCTGAGCTCACCCGGGATCGTCATGAGCGGCAGCCGCGACGAGGGCGTGCTGCTGGGCACCGTGCGACCCGGCCCGCAGCCGCCCGGACGCGGCTGGCTCGTCGGCCGGCGCCAGGGGGAGCGCCTCGTACAGGTCGGGTGGCGTGCCCCCGACCCGCCCATCACCGCCCCGGCCGGTGCCGATCCCGCGGACGCCGACGAGCCGTGAGCGACGCACCGGCGGTCGCGATCGACCTGGGGGTCACGACGGTGGCCGCCGCGGTCGACGTCGCGCCGCCCGTCCCGGACATCCAGGTCGACCCCGCGGACCTGCCGGTCGACCTCGCCGCGGTGTTCGCGCCCGCGGACGGGACCGGGCTGGTCGCGGGCGCCGCCGCCCGCCGGCTCGCGCCCACGGACCCGTCGCGCTACGAGCCGACCCCGCTCCTGCGGGTCGACGAGCCCGACCTGCTGCTCGGCACGCGCGTGGTCGGGGTGGCCGAGGCCTGGGGTGCGGTGCTCACCGGCGTCCTGGCGCGCGCCGGGCCCCTGCTGCGGGGCGGGCGCCCGCGCCACCTCGTCCTGACCCACCCGGCCGGCTGGGACGCGGGACGCCGCGAGGTGCTGCGCCGGGCCGGGTCCGGTCTCGCCGAGGAGCTGACGCTGCTGCCCGAGCCCGTCGCCGTCGCCGCCTACGCGGGGTGGATGCGCCCGGCGTCGTCGGGGTCCCCGGGCCGGTCGCTCGCCGTGCTCGACCTCGGCGCCCGCGGCGCGGCGGCCGCCGTGCTCGCCCCGGCCCCGGGACGCTGCGGCGGCGCCCGGCTGCTCGCCCGGCGCGAGGACGGCCGCTTCGGGGGCGACGACGCCGACGAGCTGCTGCTGGGGCACCTGCTGACCACGCTGTCGGACGACCCGTTCACCGCCGACCCCGAGGAACGCCGCGAGGCGGACCGGATCCGCGAGGTCGTCGCCGCCACCACGCTCGCCGACCGCCGCCACCGCCAGGTGCTGCTCGACGACGTGCGCGCCGCCAAGGAGCAGCTCTCCGACGCCGAGCAGGCCGCGGTGCCGCTCCCCGGGCGCACGACCGCGGCGTGGCTGTCGCGCGGCGAGCTCACCGAGGTGCTCCGCCCGTCGCTGCGCGGCGTGGTCGACCTGCTCGCCGACACCCTCGCCGACGCGGGCGCCGGGCCCGAGCACCTCGACGGCGTGTGGCTCACCGGCGGCGGCGCCCGCATCCCGCTGCTCGCCGCGCTCGTGCACCGCGAGCTGGGCGTGCCGGCCACCGTGGCGCCGGATCCGCGGCTGGTCGTCGCCCACGGCGCGCTGGTCGCGGCGCGCGAGGACGAGACGAACCGGCGCGGGGAGGCCGTCGGCGCGGCGACGGGATCCCGTGACGGGGGCGTCCTCGCGGCGGGTGCCGCGTCGGGTGGGGCGTCGGGTGCCGGGGTGGGCGCCGCGCTGGGCGCCGCGGCGGGCCTCGCGGCCGGGACGGCGGCGTGGTCGCGGCCCGCCGGCCCGCTCCTCGACCCGCCGACGGCTCCGCTGCCGCCCGTCGCCCGGGCCGGGGGGATCCCGGCCGCGGAGATCACCGATGCGGAGATCACCGACGCGGAGCTCACCGACGCGGAGCTCACCGACGCGGAGCTCACCGAGGACCTCGGCGAGCCCGACGACACCCCGGCCTGGCTGACGCCCACGGCGCCGGGATCGCAGGCGCTGCTCCCGGTGCGGCGGGTCGGGCGGCCCGACCGCGATGCCGAGGACGACACGGAGGTCCGCGGCGCCGAGCCCGCCCGTCTGCCGGCCCGCCGCCCCCGCGCGCCGTCGCCCGCCCGCGGCCGGGTCGGCGTCGGGGCGGTCGTCGTGGCGCTGCTGGCGGTGGTCGCGCTCGTGACCGGCGTGGTGCTCGGCGCCCGCGCGCTGCGCGGCCCGGCCGGGACGCCGACCGTCGTCGGCGGCCAGACCTTCGTCGCGCCGCTGGGCTGGGTCGCCGCGGGCGGCGACGCCGCGGCCCGCCGGGTCCTGCTGCGTCCCCAGGGGGCCCCGCGCGGCACCGACCTCGTCGCCGTCCAGGAGAACCCGCTCGATCCCGCGGCCGCCGCGGACCCGGACCGGGCCCGCGCGCAGCTCGCCTCCCAGTACGAGGCCGCCCGCGCCGCCGGGGACCCCGTGTCCGGCTACGAGCCGCAGGCCGAGCTCGGCGGGCGCGACGTCGCCCGCTACCGCCAGGATCCGGCGCCGGGGGTCCGGGTCGACTGGTTCGTCGTGCTGTCGCCGCCGTCGATGGTCAGCGTCGGCTGCCGCCACGGCACCGACGACGCGGACGCCCGGCGGGTGCTGGCGGCCTGCTCGCAGGTGGTGGAGACGCTCGAGCCCGCCGGCTGACGAGCCGTCCCGCGAGTTCTCCCGAACGGCCACCACGCCGCGCGGTCGGCCGTCATGCTCGATCCGCACCGAGCACACGAGGGAGCGACGCATGACCGGTCAGTTCGGCACCGAGACCGACGCGATGCTGGGCGTCGCCCACCGCATCCAGGACATCAAGCAGGGCATGGCGGGCCACATGGGCACGCTGCAGTCGCAGCTCGCGCCGCTGGCCGGGACCTGGCGGGGTCAGGGCTCGGCGGCGTTCCAGCAGCTGATGGTGCGGTGGAACGAGGACGCGACGCGCATCAACACCGCGCTCGACGAGATCGCGGCGAAGGTCGGCCGGTCCGGGCGCACCTACGCCGCCTCGGACGAGGACAACCGGCAGGCGTTCGCCCAGCTCGGCGGCACCGACGGCGCGGGGGCGACGGGTGGGGCGCCGCCCGCGACGCCGCCCTCCGGCGGCCTCGGCCAGTACCTCTAGCGCACGGGAACGGAGTCACCATGAGCGAGATCCGGGTGTCGTTCGGCGAGATCGACGGAGCGCAGGCGAGCATCGCCCGCGGCGCGTCGGCGATCGAGCAGGAACTGGCCGACCTCGACGGCGCGATCGCCCAGCTCAGCGTCTGGGACGGTGCCGCCTCCGACTTCTACCGGCAGCGCCAGCAGCAGATCCGCACGTCGTGGGAGGACATGAAGGCCCTCCTCGCGCAGATCGGGACGCGGACGGGAGCGGTCAACGCGAACTACCAGAACACCGAGAACCAGGTGCGGAACATGTTCGGCTGAGGCCCGAGGGGGTGGTCGAGGTGCGGGGGGAGGGGACGCGTACCCTGGAGGATCGTTGCGCGGTGTACGCCCGCGCCCGCTCGACCAGCGTTTGACCCCACCGGCCCTGTGCCGAACCGCCCAGCCGTCCGTGACGAGGTAGCTTCCGTGCGCACGTTCAGTCCGAAGCCAGGCGACATCGATCGCGCCTGGCACGTCATCGACGCGTCCGACGTCGTCCTCGGGCGCCTGGCCAGCCAGAGCGCCACGCTGCTGCGGGGCAAGCACAAGCCCACGTACGCGCCGCACGTCGACACCGGTGACTTCGTGATCATCGTGAACGCGGAGAAGATCGCCCTCACCGGGAGCAAGCGCGACGACCGCTTCGTCTACCACCACAGTGGCTACCCGGGCGGGCTGAAGGCCCGCACGGTGGGCGAGGAGCTCGAGCGCTTCCCCGCGCGACTGGTCGAGAAGGCCATCAAGGGCATGCTCCCGAAGAACCGGCTGGGCCGGGCCATGGGCAGCAAGCTCAAGGTCTACGCGGGCCCCGAGCACCCCCACGCCGCGCAGAAGCCGGTGCCGTACGAGATTCGACAGGTGAGCCAGTGACCAGCCCCGACGACTCCACCGACCTGCCCGAGGTCGCCGACAACGACGCCGCGCAGACGCTGGCGGAAGCCGCGGACCTGCCCGAGGGCGCCGTCGGCGGCACCCCGGTCTCCGCCACGGACGACCCGGGCACCGAGGACGGCGCCGAGGTCCTCGCCGACGTCGAGGTGGGCGAGACCGAGGACGACGCCGAGACGGACGCCGACACGGACGCCGACGCCGACGTCTTCGGCGACACCGCCCCCGCGCCGGTGTTCGCCGCCATCGACCGCCCCGTGCAGACCGTGGGCCGTCGCAAGGAGGCGATCGTGCGCGTGCGCCTCGTCTCCGGCACCGGGCGCATCGTGTGCAACAAGAAGGCGTTCGAGGAGTACTTCCCGAACAAGGTGCACCAGCAGCTCATCCGCGAGCCGCTGGTCACCACCGAGCGCACCGAGCAGTTCGACGTCCACGCCACCCTCACCGGCGGCGGCACGTCGGGCCAGGCGGGCGCTCTGCGCCTCGCCCTCGCCCGGGCCCTCACCGAGGTCGACCCGGACGACCGTCCGGGCCTCAAGAAGGCCGGCTTCCTCACCCGCGACGCGCGGGCGACGGAGCGCAAGAAGTACGGCCTGAAGAAGGCCCGGAAGGCGCCCCAGTACTCGAAGCGCTGATGGGGAGCTCGGGAGGCGCAGCGGAGCGGAGCCCGACCCATCGACTCTTCGGCACCGACGGTGTCCGGGGCCTCGCCAACGCCGACCTCTCGCCCGAGCTGGCGACCGCGGTGTCCGCGGCGGCCGCGGGTGTGCTCGCCGAGCACGCCCGCGCCGGGGGGCGACGGGGGGCGACCACGCGTCCGGTCGCGGTCGTCGGGCGCGACCCCCGCGCGAGCGGCGAGATGCTCGAGGCGGCGGTCACCGCCGGGCTCAGCGCGGCCGGGGCGGACGTGCTGCGCGTCGGTGTCCTGCCGACGCCCGCCGTGGCGTTCCTGACCGGGGAGTTCGACGCCGACCTCGGCGTCATGATCTCCGCGTCGCACAACCCGATGCCCGACAACGGCATCAAGCTCTTCGCCGCCGGCGGGCACAAGCTGCCCGACGCGGTCGAGGACGAGATCGAGGCGCACGTGCGCGCCGCCGACAGCGGGGCGCCGGTCGGCGCCACCGCCCGGCCCACCGGCCGCGACATCGGCCGGGTGCGCGACGTCCCCGACGCTCTCGAGCGCTACGTCGCCCACCTCGCCGGCGCCACGCCGACCCCGCTGCGGGGCCTGCACGTCGTCGTCGACTGCGCGCACGGCGCCGCCTCGGCGGCGGCCCCGCGGGCCTACGCCGCGGCCGGGGCGCGGGTCACGCCCCTGCACGCCGAGCCCGACGGCTGGAACATCAACGACGGCGTCGGCTCCACGCACATGGACGCGCTCGCCCGTGCCGTCGTCGAGCACGGCGCGGACCTCGGCATCGCCCACGACGGCGACGCCGACCGCTGCCTCGCGGTGGCCGGCGACGGCAGCGTCGTCGACGGCGACCAGATCCTCGCGATCCTCGCGCTCGACCTCCTGGAGCGCGGCGAGCTCGCCGACGGCACGCTCGTCGTCACCGTCATGAGCAACCTCGGGCTCCACCTCGCCATGGACGCGGCCGGGGTCTCGCTGCGCACGACGGCCGTGGGCGACCGCTACGTCCTCGAGGAGCTGCGGGCCGGCGGTTTCTCCCTGGGCGGTGAGCAGTCCGGGCACGTCGTGCTCCCGGGCCACGCCACCACCGGCGACGGCCTGCTCACCGCGCTGCGCCTCATGGCCCGGATCGCGCAGAGCGGGCGGACGCTCGGCGAGCTCGCCGGGGTCATGACCCGGCTCCCGCAGGTGCTGGTCAACGTGCCCGTGGTCGACAAGACCGCCGTCGGCGCGTCCCCCGAGGTCACCGACGCGGTGGCCGAGGCCGAGGCCGAGCTCGCGGGCCGGGGCCGGGTGCTCCTGCGCCCGTCCGGCACCGAACAGCTCGTGCGGGTCATGGTCGAGGCCCCGACCCAGGAGATCGCGGGCGAGGTCGCCGACCGCCTCGCCGGGCTGGTGTCCGCCGTCCGCTGAGACGGTCCCGGAGACGGATCGGCTGCGCTGTGCGACCGGTCCGCGACGCCGAGTGGCGACGCCGGTGACGGCGGGCGCCGCCACGGTGCCGATCGCCGTATCCGGTCGTGGCGGTACCGGGTTCCGGCCCCCGGTCCCACCGCCAGGCGTTAACCTGACGGTGGTCCCGCGGTCCCGACGCCACGTCGGCCCACCGGCCGGCCGGGGGCGGGACGAGGACGTCGGTGGGTGCCCCGCGCCAGCGCGGGCCGGATGCGGAGGACGCGGATGGACTCGTTCCCGCCCGCCCGCGGCGCCGCCCCGATCGACGACATCCTCGCTGGTGTCGACGCCGACGACGACCTCGCCGACGAGGCCGAGGGCGCTCCGGCCGACCTCCCCGAGGTCGTCGAGGCCGTCACGGGCCGCGCCCGCGACCTGCACCGTCTCGCCGACCGGCTCAGCGGCGGCCCGGGCGGGGCGCCGGGCGAGGAGCCCGGCGACGGCACGCTCTCGGCGGTGGCCCTGCTCCGCGCGCACGCCGGCGAGGTCGACGCCCTCGCCGAGCACCTCGCGGCCGCCGGGGCCGAGCAGCCGGGCGCCTCGCCCGCCGGGCCCGCCGGGCCCGGCTCCGGCCCCCGCCCCGGCCCGCGCAGCCTCGGGTGACCGGGCCCGACCGCCCGCTCCGGCTCGTCCCCGCGGCCGGTCCGGTCGACGTCGCGGGACCGCCCCGCGCCGCCCTCCTCGCCGCCGTCGACGCCGCGGTCGGCCTCCTCACCGGCGGGCTGTCGCGCTGGGCCGCGCTGCCGCCGCGCTGGCGCGGCGTCCCGTCGGGTCCGGACACCGACCCCGCGACGGTCGCGCGCGCCGGGGCCGACGCCCGCGACCTCCCCGACCCCGCGGCGCTCGCCGGGCAGGCCGAGGCGCTGCGCGAGGCCGTCACGCTGGTGCGCCGCCAGCACATCGACACCGCCGAGGACCTCGGGCCGCTGTGGGACACGTGGGCCGGGCCGTCCGCCGACGCCGTGCAGCAGCGGGTGTCCGCGCTCGCGCGGTCCGCGCACGGGCTGGTCGCCGAGCTCGGGGACACCGCCGACGTCTTCGAGGCCGCCGCGGGGCAGGTGGCCGCCGCGGTCCGGGACCTCGCGGCCGGTGCCGCCGCGGTCCGCCCGGCCGACCCCGTGGGCGGGCTGCACCCGGCCCGGGTCGACGCGATGCTGGCCGCGGTGCGCACCGACCCGTCGGTGGAGCGGCCGCTGCGGGCGTGGGCCGCCGACCTCGAGGAACGGCTGGCGGTGTTCCTGGCGGCCGCGCGGCGCAGCCGGACGGCCGGGCGCGAGGCCGGGGCGCGGGTCCGCGAGCGCCTCGCCGCCGGCAGCGCGTCCGGGGAGGCCGTCAGGCGGAGTGGACCTCGGTCCCCTTGACCGCGCCGTCGAACGCCGCGGCGTAGCGGGAGTCGCCGCCGAGCCGGTGCAGCAGGAAGCCGGTCAGCAGCGCGCGCACCAGCGTGCGCGTCGCGGGCTCGCCCTTGCCGTCGAGCAGGACGTCGGACCAGTGCCGGCCCTCGAGCAGCCCCAGGTGGGTGGCCTTCTTCACCGTGCGCAGCGACGACTCGCCCGCCCAGGCCTTGTCGAGCAGCTCCGCGCCGGCGCCGGGCGGCGAGACGAGGTCCTTGCCGAAGCCGAGGTGCATGCCGGGCAGGTGCACGGCGCGGGCCGCCTCGACCGCCGAGGGCCGCGTGTCGGTGACCGCGATCGTCGCGACCGCCTGCAGCGCGACGCCGTGACCGACCTCCCAGTACGGCTCGCCGACCGCCTGCACGCGGGTGTCCGTGGCCGGCACCGCCGCGGCGAGCACGGCCGACCCGGCGCCCATCCCGTGCCCGGCGACGCCGAGCTTTCCGGGGTCGACGCTGACCGCCGCGCCGCGGGCCGTGCCGCCGAGGCGCACCCCGGAGCAGATGCCGAGCCCGGTGCGCAGGTCGTGGGCGAGGGCGCGGTGGGACCCGAAGGGGCCGCGCTGGGTGTCCGGCGCGGCCGCGACGATGCCCCAGGACGCCAGGTGGCGCAGCAGGCCGAGGTAGCGGGCGGCGGGCTGGAGCCAGTCGTGCGCGAACGCCACGGCGGGCAGGCCGGTGCCCGTCTGCGGGGCGAACACGACGCCCGGCAGGCCCACCAGGGCGAGCTCACCGCGCAGCACCGGGTACGGGCCGGGCTTCGACAGCTCGGCGACCAGCGCCTTCGGCGCCAGGGCCTTGCCGGGGATCACGCTCGCCATGGCCCGGGAACCTAGCGGAGGCGCACCGTCGCAGCCCGTCGTGACCCGCCCCGTCCTGTCCTCCGGATGGCGGGCGGCCGGGGGGCCGGAGCGGTCTCGTTACCCTGAGGCCCGTGTGCGGCATCGTGGGATACGTCGGTTGGCGTCCGGCCCAGGAGGTCCTCGTCAACGGACTGCGGCGCCTGGAGTACCGGGGATACGACTCCGCCGGGGTCGCCGTGGTGGACGGCAAGGGCGGTCTCGAGGTGCACCGCGCGGCCGGTCCGCTCGACAACCTCGTCGCCGTGCTCCCGGACGACGGGGTGGCGGGGACCACCGGGATGGGTCACACGCGGTGGGCCACTCACGGGCCGCCGACCGACCGCAACGCCCACCCCCACACCGACGCCACCGGCCGGGCCGCGGTCGTCCACAACGGGATCATCGAGAACTTCGCCGCGCTGCGGGCCGAGCTCGAGGCCGAGGGCGTCGAGCTGACCAGCGACACCGACACCGAGGTCGCGGCGCACCTCCTGGCCCGGGCCTACGCCGCCGATCCGGACGCCGGGCTGACCGCGGCCGTGCGGGCGGTCGTCGCCCGCCTCCAGGGCGCGTTCACGCTCGTCTTCACCCACGCCGAGCGCCCCGACGAGATCGTCGCCGCGCGCCGCTCGTCGCCCCTGGTCGTCGGCGTCGGGCAGGGCGAGATGTTCGTGGCCTCGGACGTGGCCGCGTTCATCGACCACACCCGCGACGCCGTGGAGCTCGGGCAGGACCAGATCGTCACCCTGACGCCCGAGGGCGCGGTGGTCACCGACTTCCACGGCGAGACCGCGAAGACCCGTCCCTTCCACGTCGACTGGGACATCGAGGCCGCCGAGAAGGGCGGCCACGACTTCTTCATGCTCAAGGAGATCGAGGAGCAGCCGACCGCGCTGGCGGACACCCTGCGCGGGCACCTCGTCGACGGGCGGGTCGTGCTCGACGAGCAGCGCCTGTCCGACCAGGAGCTCCGCGACATCGACAAGGTGTTCGTCGTCGCCTGCGGCACCGCGTACCACGCGGGCCTGCTCGCCAAGTACGCGATCGAGCACTGGTGCCGCATCCCGGTCGAGGTCGAGGTGGCCAGCGAGTTCCGCTACCGCGACCCGGTGCTCGACCGCTCGACGCTCGTCGTGGCGATCTCCCAGTCCGGCGAGACCGCGGACACGCTCGAGGCGGTGCGGCACGCCCGCGAGCAGAAGGCGCGCGTGCTGGCGATCTGCAACACCAACGGCGCCCAGATCCCGCGCGAGTCCGACGCGGTGCTCTACACCCACGCCGGCCCGGAGGTCGGGGTCGCGGCGACGAAGACGTTCACCGCGCAGGTGATCGCCTGCTATCTCGTGGGTCTGGCCCTGGCGCAGACCTTCGGCACGAAGTACGCCGACGAGGTGGCGCGCGAGTACGCCGAGCTGGAGTCGAGCACCGAGGCGGTGGCGCGGGTGCTCGAGGCGGTCGTCGAGCCGACCCGGGCGCTCGCGCGCGACCTCGCGCAGTCCAAGGCGGTGCTGTTCCTCGGGCGCCACGTCGGCTTCCCGGTGGCCCTCGAGGGCGCGCTCAAGCTCAAAGAGCTCGCCTACATGCACGCCGAGGGCTTCGCGGCGGGCGAGCTCAAGCACGGCCCGATCGCGCTGATCGAGCAGGACCTCCCGGTGGTCGTCGTCATGCCCTCGCCCAAGGGGCGGGCGATCCTGCACCAGAAGCTGCTCTCCAACATCCGCGAGATCCAGGCTCGCGGGGCCCGCACGATCGTCGTGGCGGAGGAGGGCGACGAGACCGTGCGGCCGTTCGCCGAGCACCTCATCGAGGTGCCGTCGGTGTCGACGCTGATCCAGCCCCTGGTCGCCAGCGTCCCGCTGCAGGTCTTCGCCGCCGAGGTCGCCCGCTCCCGCGGTTACGACGTCGACAAGCCCCGCAACCTCGCGAAGTCGGTCACGGTCGAGTAGGTGGGTATGTGAGCGAACTTTGGGGCTATGGCCCCAAAGTTCGCTCACATACGACGGAGGAGGTAGCCGGGTGTACGGCGTCTGGACGCCCGAGCAGGTGCGGGCCGCCGAGGAGCCCGTGCTGGCGCGGACGCCGGAGGGCGCGCTCATGCGCCGCGCGGCCCGCGGCGTCGCCCAGGTCGCGCTGGCGGAGCTGGAGCGCTGCACGGGCGGGGTCGCCGGGCGCCGGGTCGTGGTCCTGGCCGGCGCGGGC
The DNA here is from genome assembly GCF_054796175.1 of Actinomycetospora sp. C-140. Taxonomy (NCBI): domain Bacteria; kingdom Bacillati; phylum Actinomycetota; class Actinomycetes; order Pseudonocardiales; family Pseudonocardiaceae; genus Actinomycetospora; species Actinomycetospora sp. C-140. Next base: position 100,216 of record NZ_JBTWNF010000022.1, read on the forward strand.
AACAACGGCGGTGACGGGCTCTGGGCCGGCTACGAGCTGCGCCGCCGCGGCGTCGCGGTCACCGCGGTGCTGCTGAGCCCCGACCGCGCCCACCCCGCCGGCCTCGCCGCGCTGCGCAAGCAGAAGGGCCGGGTCCTCACCGACGTCGAGCAGGGCGTCGTCGCCGTCGAGCACGCCGACCTCGTGCTCGACGCGATCGTCGGCACCGGCGCGCGCGGTGGGCTGCGCCCCGAGGCGGCCACGCTCGCGGACGCGGCGGCGACGGCCGGCGTCCCGGTCCTCGCCGTCGACACCCCGAGCGGCGTCGACCCCCTGACCGGCGTCCCCGGCGACGACGCCGTGACCGCCGCGGCCACCGTCACCTTCGGCGCCCGCAAGCCCGTCCACGTCCTCGCCGCGCCCGCGTGCGGCCCCGTGACGCTGATCGACATCGGGCTGGGGCCCGAGCTGCCGGCGCCGCCGATCCGCGTGCTGCGCGCCGCCGACGTCGGCCGGCGCTGGCCCGTGCCGGGCCCCGGCGACGACAAGTACACCCAGGGCGTGGTCGGGATCGCGGCCGGCTCGCGGACCTACCCGGGCGCCGCGGTGCTGGCCAGCGGCGCCGCGGCCCTGGCCACCTCCGGCATGGTCCGCTACGCGGGCAGCGCCGCCGACGAGGTGCGGGCGGCGTGGCCCGAGGTCGTCGCCACCGACACCGTCGGCGAGGCCGGCCGCGTGCAGGCCTGGGTCGTCGGGCCGGGGCTGGGCACCGACGACGCCGGCGCCGCCACGCTCGCGGAGGTCCTCGAGGCCGGCCTGCCGGTGCTCGCCGACGCCGACGCGGTGACGCTGCTCGGGCGGCACGCGGAACTGCGCGAGAAGGCCGCCGGCGCCCCAGTGCTCATCACGCCGCACGCCGGCGAGTTCGCGCGCGTCGCCGAGCTCACCGACGACCGCGTCGACTCCGCCCGGCGCGCCGCCGCCGACCTCGGCGTCACCGTGCTGCTCAAGGGCAACGCCACGGTCGTCGCCGCCCCGGACGGCCGCGTGCTCGTGCACCCCGCGGGCAGCGCCTGGCTCGCGACGGCGGGCTCGGGCGACGTGCTCTCGGGGGTCGCCGGCGCGCTGCTCGCCGCCGGCCTCGAGCCCTGGTGGGCCGGCGGCTGCGCGGCGTTCGTCCACGCGCGGGCCGCCGACATCGGGGCGGGCGCGGCCGACGGGCCCGGTGCGCCGGTGCCGGCGTCGCTCGTGCAGCACGCCCTGCCACGGGCGATCCGGGAGGTCAGACGATGACGAGACCCCGCGCCGAGGCCCACGTCGACCACGACGCGCTGGCCCACAACGTCGGCCTGCTCGCCGGGCTCGCCCGCGCCTCCGGGGCGGCGACCATGGCCGTGGTCAAGGCCGACGGCTACGGCCACGGCGCCGTCGACGTCGCGCGCACCGCCCTCGCGTCCGGCGCCACCTGGCTCGGCGTCTGCACGCTGGACGAGGCCGCCGAGCTGCGCGCCGCCGGCGTGCGGGCGCCCGTGCTGTCGTGGCTGCACCTGCCCGACGAGGACTTCGCGCCCGCCGTGGCCGACGAGGTCGACCTCGGGGTGTCGTCGCGCGCCGAGCTCGACGGCGTCGCCGCCGGGGCCCGGCGGGCCGGGCGCCCCGCGCGCGTCCATCTCAAGATCGACACGGGTCTCAGCCGCAACGGCTGCCCGCCCGCGGCGTGGGGCGACCTGCTCGCCGCCGTGGAGGACGCGCGCGCCGCGGGCGACGTCGAGGTGGCCGCCGTCTGGTCACACCTCGCGCACGCCGACGCGCCCGAGCACCCGACGATCGACGTCCAGGCCAAGCGCCTCGACGACGCCTGGCGGGCGGCGGCCGAGACCCTCGGCGGCCCGCGACCGTGGCGCCACCTCGCCAACTCCGCGGCCACCCTCACCCGTCCGGACCTGCACCTCGACCTCGTCCGGCCCGGGATCGCGGTCTACGGGCTCGACCCGCTCGACGCCCCGGACCGTCACGGACTGCGTCCGGTGATGACGTTCCGCACGCAGGTCGCGCTGGTCAAACGCGTCGCCGCGGGAGAGGGTGTCTCGTACGGTCACGAGTGGACCGCACCCGACGACCGGGTACTGGCCCTCGTGCCGACGGGATACGCCGACGGCGTGCCGCGACGGCTCGGAGGGACGATGACGGTGCAGCTCGCCGGTCGACGCCGACCGGTCGTGGGCCGCGTGTGCATGGACCAGGTGGTCGTCGATCTCGGTCCGGCCGACGGTCCCACCGACGAGACCGCTCCCGCGGTCGCCCCCGGTGACGAGGTCGTGCTGTTCGGGCCGGGCGAGGACGGCGAGCCCACGGCGTCCGAGTGGGCGGGCTGGCTCGACACCATCCACTACGAGGTCGTGACCGGTGTGGGCTGCCGGCCCCGGGTGACGCGGACCCGGTCGTGACCGAGAACAGGGAGCACCGCATCTCGCCCGGCGGCGTCGCGGGCGCCGTCGCCGGCGCCGTGCTCGGCGGGGCGGCCGCGGCGGGCGCGGTCGGCGCGGGCCGGGCCCGCTCCCGCATCCTGCGCCAGCGCGAGCGGCTCTCCGAGGAGGAGAAGGCCCATCCCTCGCAGCTGGGGCTGCTGCCGCCCGGGCGCGAGTCGTCCGTGGCGGCCGACGACGGTGTCCGGCTCTCGGTCGAGGAGATCCCGCCCGTCACCCCGGGGGCGAAGCCGGAGCTGACCGTGGTCCTGGTCCACGGGTTCGCCCTGGACCGCAGGTGCTGGCACTTCCAGCGCCGCATGCTCTCCGAGCTCACCGAGCCCGCGGTGCGCACCGTCGTCTACGATCAGCGCCGCCACGGCCGGTCCGCGCAGGCGCCCGCGCGGTCGTGCACGATCGCCCAGCTCGGGGCCGACCTCGACGCGATCCTGCGGGCCGTGGTGCCCGAGGGACCGGTCGTGCTCGTCGGGCACTCCATGGGCGGCATGACGATCATGGCGCTCGCCGAGCGCAACCCCCGGCTGTTCCGGGAGCGGGTCGCGGGGGTGGCGCTGGTCTGCACGTCGGCGGGCGACGTCATGGCCGGCGGCCTCAAGCAGGCGGTGCTGTCCCACCGCAACCCGACGGTCAACGTGCTCGGACGGATCGCGCACTGGCAGCCGGCGCTCGCGGACCGCGTGCGGCGCATGGGCAGCAACGTGATGTGGGCGTTCGTCCAGGGCCTCTCGTTCGGCGACCGCTCCACCGACCCGGCGCTGGTCGACCTCGTCGACCGGACGATCGCGGCGACCCCGCTGGACGCGCTGACGTCGTTCGCCAACACCCTGTCCACCCACGACCGCCGCGCGGCGCTCGCCGGGCTGTCCCAGTGCGAGGTGCTGGTCGCGGGCGGCACCCGCGACCGGATGATCCCCTACGAGCACTCCGAGCTGATCGCCGCGGAGATCCCGCACGCCGAGCTCGTGCCGCTCGAGGGCGCGGGACACATGGCCATGCTCGAGCAGCCCGGGGAGTTCGACGCGGCGCTGCTCGAGCTGCTGCGCCGCTGCACCCACCGCAGCCAGGTCCTGCGCCGCCTGCGTCCCGGCCGCTCGGCGGGCGGCGAGCGCCCCCGGCGCGGCCTGCGCCGTCCGCGCCGCCGGGCATGATCAGCCCCGTGCCGAGCCCCGTGTCGAGCCTCACCACCGACCGCCGCGTCACCCTGCCCACCGCCGCCGACACCGCCGCGCTCGGCCGCGGCATCGGGGCCAGGCTCGCCCCGGGCGACCTGGTCGTGCTCTCCGGTCCCCTCGGCGCCGGCAAGACGTGCCTCGCCGCCGGCATCGGGGAGGGCCTCGGCGTGGAGGGTCCGGTGACCTCCCCGACCTTCGTCATCGCCCGCGAGCACCCGCCGCTGCCCGCCGCGCTCGGCGGGCGCGGCGTGGTGCTCGTGCACGTCGACGCCTACCGGCTCGGCGTCGGCACGGCCGCCACCCCGGTCCCGGACGAGGTCGCGGCCCAGCTCGACGACCTCGACCTCGACACCGACCTGACCCGCGCCGCCGTCGTCGTCGAGTGGGGCGAGGGCGTGGCCGAGCACCTGGCCACCGAGCACCTGCTGGTGCGGCTGGACCGGTCCGGGGGCGACGAGGTGCGCGAGGCGCTGCTGCACGGCCCGGCGCGGCTCGTCGGCGGGGATCCGTAGGGTCGTCCCCGTGCTCGTGCTGGCCCTGGACACCGCCACCGCCCGCATCACCGCCGGCGTGGTGGAGCTCGGCGACGGCGCGGAGCCGCGCACCCTGGCCGCCCGCGACGGCGAGGGTGCCCGGGCGCACGCCGAGCTGCTGGCCCCGGCGATCGCCGACGCCCTCGCCGAGGCCGGTCGCACGCGCGCCGACCTCGACGCCGTCGTCGCGGGCGTCGGCCCCGGCCCGTTCACCGGCCTGCGCGTCGGGCTCGTGACCGCGGCCGCGATGGGTGACGCGCTGGGGATCCCGGTGCACGGCGTGCCCACCCACGACGCGCTCGCGGTCGGGACGGCGGGCGCCGTGCTCGTCGTGACCGACGCCCGCCGCCGCGAGGTGTACTGGAGCCTGCTGACCGACGGCGTGCGCACCCACGGCCCCGAGGTCGTCCGCCCCGACGAGCTGGCCGCGCGGATCGGACCGGGCGGCGACCTCGCCGCCGAGGGCAGGGTCGAGGCCGTGCTGGGCGACGCCGCCGAGAAGGTCGGCGCGGCGCCCGCCACCCCCGGCCCGACGCCCGCCGGACTCGTCGCGGTGGCCGCGCCGGCGCTGCGGGCCGGCGACGTCCCCGGTCCGCTCGTGCCCCTCTACCTGCGGCGCCCCGACGCCGTCCCGCCCGGCGCCCCGAAGGCCGTCACCCGGGCCGCGCCGTGACCGCCCCGGACGCGGAGCGCAGCGGAGCCGGACGATCGATCCCCCGTGTCGCCCTCGACGCGCTCACCCCCGACGACGCCGAGCGGTGCGCCGAGCTCGAGGCGATCCTCTTCCCCGGGGACGACCCCTGGAGCGCGCGGGCCTTCCGGGAGGAGCTGCGGGCGGGGCACCGCTACGTGGCCGCCCGCGACGGCGACCGGCTGGTCGGCTACGGCGGCGTGGCGCTGCTGCCCGGGCGGCTCGGCCAGCAGGCGGAAGCCGAGATCCACACGATCGGCGTCGACCCGGCCCGGCAGGGGCACGGCATCGGGCGCGCCCTGCTCGACCGGCTGCTCGCCGCGGCCGACGGCATCGGCGCGACGACGTACCTCGAGGTCCGCACGGACAACGCACCGGCCCAGCGCCTGTACCGTGCGACCGGGTTCGAGGTCGTCGGCACCCGGCGGCGCTACTACGCCTCGGGCGCGGACGCGTACACGATGCGGCGTCACCCCGGCCCGGACCGGTCGGCCGACCCGCCCGTGACCGACCCTCGTTGATGCGTTGGCACTCTCGGCGCTAGAGTGCCAATCAGCACGGCATCGGAGCCGCCCCGGCACCCGCGACGACGGGGCGGACCCGCCGGTGTCGTGAAGCCGAGATCAGCGGAAATCGCTCCGACCCCAGACAGGTGGAGGTCACCGACGTGGCCAGCGTGAACATCAAGCCGCTCGAGGACAAGCTCGTGGTGGAGGCCAGCGAGGCCGAGACCACGACCGCGTCCGGCATCGTCATCCCGGACACGGCGAAGGAGAAGCCCCAGGAGGGCAAGGTCCTCGCCGTCGGCCCGGGTCGCGTGGACGACAACGGGAACCGCATCCCGCTCGACGTCGCCGTGGGCGACGTCGTCATCTTCTCGAAGTACGGCGGCACCGAGGTCAAGTACAACGGTCAGGACTACCTGATCCTCTCCTCCCGCGACGTGCTGGCGGTCGTCAACTAGGACCCCCGCGCACGACGACGATCGCCGCCCCGGTGGCCCCACGGGGCCCCGGGGCGGTGGCGTTCCGCGGGACAGGAAGGACTTCAGTGCCCAAGCAGATCACCTTCGACGAGACCGCTCGCCGCGCCCTCGAGCGCGGCGTCGACCAGCTGGCCGGTGCGGTCACGGTGACCCTCGGACCGCGAGGGCGCCACGTCGTGCTGGAGAAGAAGTTCGGTGGTCCGACGATCACCAACGACGGCGTCACCATCGCCCGCGAGATCGAGCTCGACGACCCGTTCGAGAACCTCGGTGCCCAGCTGGCGAAGAACGTCGCGACGAAGACCAACGACGTCGCCGGCGACGGCACCACGACGGCCACCGTGCTGGCCCAGGCCCTCGTCTCCGAGGGCCTGCGCAACCTCGCCGCGGGGGCGAACCCGACGGCGCTGGGCGCGGGCATGGTCGCCGCCACCGAGAAGGTCACCGAGGTCCTGCGCGCGAAGGCCACCCCGGTCGACGGGCGTCAGGGCATCGCCGCCGTCGGCGCGGTCGCCTCGCGCGACCAGACCATCGGCGACCTCATCGGCGAGGCCATGGAGAAGGTCGGCGAGGACGGCGTCATCACGGTCGAGGAGGCCTCGACCCTGGCGACCGAGCTCGAGGTGACCGAGGGCCTCCAGTTCGACAAGGGCTACATCTCGCCCTACTTCGTCACCGACAACGACTCGATGGAGGCGGTGCTCGAGGACACGCAGATCCTCCTGAACCGCGAGAAGATCAGCTCCATCCAGGACCTGCTCCCGCTGCTGGAGAAGGCCGTCGAGTCGGGCAAGCCGCTCCTCATCGTCGCCGAGGACGTCGAGGCCGAGGCCCTGTCGACCCTCGTGGTGAACTCGATCCGCAAGACGGTGAAGGTCGCCGCGGTGAAGGCCCCGTTCTTCGGCGACCGCCGCAAGGCGTTCCTGGACGACCTCGCGGCGGCCACCGGCGCGACGGTCATCAACCCCGAGGTCGGCATCAAGCTGTCCGAGGTCGGCACCGAGGTGCTCGGCACCGCGCGCCGCGCGGTGGTCACCAAGGACGCCACGACCCTCGTCGAGGGCGGCGGGCGCCGCGAGACGGTGGACGCCCGCATCGCCCAGATCCGGCGGGAGATCGAGGAGACCGACTCCGACTGGGACCGCGAGAAGCTCCAGGAGCGCCTCGCGAAGCTCTCGGGCGGCGTCGCCGTCATCAAGGTCGGCGCGGCCACCGAGACGGAGATGAAGGAGCGCAAGCACCGCATCGAGGACGCCATCGCCGCCACCCGCGCGGCGGTGGAGGAGGGCATCGTGCCCGGCGGGGGCAGCGCGCTGCTGCACGCCGCGGCCGAGCTCGACGGCAACCTCGGCCGCACCGGCGACGAGGCCACCGGCGTGGCCCTGGTCCGCCGGGCGCTCCAGGCGCCGCTGCGCGCCATCGCCCGCAACGCGGGTCTCGAGGGCGCCGTGGTCAGCGCCCGGGTCGCGGAGTCGGGCTGGGGCACCGGCTACGACGCCGCGAGCGAGACCTACGGCGACCTCATGGCCGCCGGGATCATCGACCCGGTCAAGGTGACGCGCTCCGCGCTGGAGAACGCCACCTCGATCGCGCGCATGGTCCTGACGACCGAGAGCGCCGTGGTCGACAAGCCCGAGGAGGAGGAGCCGGCCGCCGCGGCCGGGGGCCACGGGCACGGCCACGGGCACGGTCACTGAGGCCCTGCGGGCGTCGCCGGGCGGCTGATCGCCCGGACCCCGAGGACACGAACGGCGCTCTCGCTGCTTCCGGAGCAGCGGGGGCGCCGTTCGTTCGTCCAGGGGATGGAGGGAGGCGGCGCTACCGGCGGGGACGGCCCGTCGCGGCGGCCACGCGCTCGGACTCGGACATGCCGCCCCAGATGCCGTAGGGCTCGCCGGCCGCGATGGCGTGGCGACGGCAGGGCTCGACGACCGGACAGTTGCGGCAGACGGCCTTCGCGCGGCGCTCGCGGTGGGCCCGCGCGGGGCCCCGCTCGCCGTCCGGGTGGAAGAAGAACGCGCTGTCCATCCCCCGGCAGGCCCCGAGGCGCTGCCAGTCCCAGATGTCGGCGTTGGGTCCGGGAAGCCGGCGGACGTCCGCCATGCGCCACCTCCACTGCGTGCTGCGGTGGCCGTGACTCTGGGTACGCGCTGCTGCGCGCACCGCGACCACCGCGATGGACCCTATGGCGGTTGTGCACAAGGCGTCCAGGGCATGCGACGTGCGCCATCCCGCATCCTCCGTCGCACCGTTCGGCGCGTCGGGTGTCCCCCTACATGTCGGGGTGCTTGCCGATTCGGCTCCGATCCGTGATCATTCCCCGCACGCGGAGTACACACCGGTGTCGCCGGACGGTCGTATCCGGTGGATCTCCGGTCGTCACCGTAGGGTCGCCCGGACGTTGAACAGGGGGAGTGTCACCACATCCGGACGGTTGCCGCTCGCGCGGTCACCGTCCGGCGCCGACCGGCCGTGGAGGACCTCGGCCATCGGGGCGTGGACGTCACTGCGCCTGTCGTGAGGAGAGCGCATGAACCGGCACGTCGAGCGGGGTCTCGACCGCGGACGCGAGCCGGGTGCTGCGCGTGCGACCGAAAACGTCGCCGACGGCGGGTCAAGCTCGCCGGTCCGTACGCCGATGGGGGAGAGTGCTCGCTCATCAGCTGCAGGGTCGCTGCAGAAAGGAGCTCCCGTGACCACGGTGCTGATCTGCGACGATCGTCGCAGCGTCCGTGAAGGCCTCACCAGGGTGATGTCCGCGGTCCCGGGTGTCCACCGCATCGACTGCGTCGCCCACGGGGACGAGCTGCTCACGCGCTTCTCGCGGCAGACCGTCGACGTGGTCCTGGTCGGCACCCAGCGCGCGGTGCCGACCGGTGTCGAGGCCACCCGGCGTCTCGTCGCGGCCCACCCGCAGGCCAACGTCATCGTCTTCGGCGCGCCCGACGACTCCGGCAGCATCGCCGCGGCGATCGCCGGGGGCGCCCGCGGCTACCTGCGCTGGGACGCCTCCCGCCCCGAGCTCGTCGCCGCCCTCGCCCACACGCTGGCCAGCACCTCGGTGCCCGCGCCGCGCACGCCGGCCGACTCGGGGGTCCAGCTCACCGAGCGCGAGCTCCAGGTGCTGCGCGGGATGGCGCAGGGCAAGAGCAACGGCCAGATCGGCCGCGAGCTCTACCTCTCCGAGGACACCGTCAAGACGCACGCCCGACGCCTCTTCCGCAAGCTGGGCGTGCGCGACCGGGCGCAGGCCGTGGCGCACGGTTTCCGACGGGGCCTGGTCTCCTGACCGCGTACCGGAACGACGGCCGTCCGGGGGACCCCGCCGGCACCACCCGCGGCATGCCGGCCGCCGACGACGTCCCCACGCCCGTCCTGGGCATCCCGCGCGCGGTCCATCGCGCGGCGGACCGCTGGCGTGCGCCAGATCGGGCGAACACATTGCGCCCCGCGCCGGGCCCCGGGCCCGCCCGCTACGCTGACCCGACCATGCCGGCCCCCGGTCCCCTCACCTCGACCGGGATGTCGGACCGTCCGGCGGTGCCCCCGACGCCGATGCGCGCCGCGGAGCCACCGCCCCGCGTAACGCCGGGGCCACGTGGAGCGATGACTGACGCAGGGAACGACCTCGAGGGACTGGTGGCCGCCGCCAACGACGGCGACCGCTCAGCCCTCAACCGCGTTCTCGCGATCATCCGGCCGCTGGTCGTGCGGTACTGCCGCGCGCGCATCGGCCGGCAGGAACGGTCGTCGGTCTCGGCCGACGACGTGGCCCAGGAGGTGTGCTTGGCCGTGCTCACCGCGCTGCCGGGATACCGCGACCAGGGCCGTCCGTTCCTCGCCTTCGTCTACGGCATCGCGGCCCACAAGGTCGTCGACGCGCACCGCTCGGTCGCGCGCAGCCGGTCCGAACCCGTCGAGGAGCTCCCCGAGGAGCTCGATCCCCGGGACGGACCCGAGCAGCGTGCACTCAACGGAGCGCTGTCCGTCCAGATGGGTCAACTGCTCGACACGCTGCCGCCCAAACAGAGGGAAATCCTCGTGCTGCGTGTCGTCGTTGGACTGTCGGCGGAGGAAACCGCGGAAGCGGTCGAGTCCACTCCCGGTGCGGTGCGGGTGGCCCAACACCGGGCGTTGTCAAAGTTGCGGACCGCGGTGTCCGCGATCTCGGAAGAGGTGAGTTGAGTGGGCGGCCACCGGGCGTCGGGCGGGTCCGAGGGAGACCTCGTCGACGGCCCCGTCGACCTCGCGGCGGTCCGGGCGGATGACGCCCTGATCGACGCGCTCGCCGGCGGAGCCGGCGCAGCGGGTGACACCGACGGCTACGGCTTCGGCGGCACCGACGACGACCGTCTCGCCGCGATCCTCGCGGCCTGGCGCGCCGACATCGAGGCCGATCCGATGCCCGAGCTCGTGACGCTCGACGAGGCGGCCGACGCCGTCGCGGCCGGCCACGAGAGCCGGGACCGGCTGCGCACGCGCGCCCGTCGACGCATGCCCTTCGCCATCGCCGCCGTCGCCGCGGCCGTCGCCTGCGCGGGGCTGACGGTCGCCGTCCACGGCGCCATGCCCGGCGACACCCTGTGGGGCGTCTCCAAGGTCTTCTTCTCCGAGCGCGCCCAGGGCGTGGAGCGGGTGGAGGAGGTCCGGAGCCGCATCGACGCGGCCAACGGCGCCCTCGCCCGCGGCGACACGCAGGCCGCCCGCAACGAGCTGGCCAAGGCGAACATCGCCATCCCGCAGGTGGCGCCGGAGCAGCGGGCTCCGCTCATCACCGAGCGCGACCGCGTGCAGACGTCGCTGTCCAACGACCCGTCGCCGTCCACCCGCGAGCCCTCCGGGAGCTCGTCGGAGCCGACGTCGGAGGCCCCGGCCTCGGGCGGCCAGTCCGCGGATCCGACGACCCCGAGCCAGGAGACGCCGGCCCCGCAGCAGACGGCTCAGGACCCGGCGTCGACACCGGCGCCCGAGCAGGCGCCCGGAGACCCGACCACCCGCGGTGCCGACGACCCGCCGCCCCCGAGCAGCGGGACGACCACCAACGGGATGTCCTCCAGCCCCGGCTCGACGACGCCGACCGGCTGACCCACCCCGAACGCCGAACGGCCCGGCCCCCATGAGGGACCGGGCCGTTCGTCTGTCTCGCGCTGTGACCCGCCTCCGGCGCCGCAGCTCCGCTGCGCTCCGTGCGGCAGGCACCCGCCTCCGGCGCCGC
>NZ_JBTWNF010000023.1:0-110131 GCF_054796175.1 Actinomycetospora sp. C-140
TCCGGCTGCGCCTCGACGATGCGGATGTCCCGGTCGACGCCGTCGCCGAGGGCGCGCAGCGCCTCCTGGTACGCCGGACCGTCGTGGGTGGCGACGGCCTGCTCCACGCTGTCGAACGCGATCACGGTCGTGCGCTCGGTCGTGCCGCTCTCGTACGCCGCGGCGGCCTTCCCGCGAGCGAGGAAACGTCCACCGCCCGCCCGGATCGCCGGCACCGCCAGCTCGACGTAGGCGTCGAGCTTGGCCTGATCGCGGATCTCGCGGTACACGCTGATCCAGTAGGCGCCGGCCATGTGTCCTCCTCGGCTGACGTCGTGGCTGACGTGATCGTGCCAGCACGAGTCTCACCGCCGACGATGCTGGTGAGCGGGGTGGCCAGGGGCGGGGTCGAACCGCCGACCTATCGCTTTTCAGGCGATCGCTCGTACCAACTGAGCTACCTGGCCGGACGGCCGAGGAACCACCTCGACCGGAGAGCGACCCAGACGGGACTCGAACCCGCGACCTTCGCCGTGACAGGGCGACGCGCTAACCAACTGCGCCACTGGGCCTTGATGTTGCTGCACCACCGTACCCCCAACGGGATTCGAACCCGCGTTGCCGCCTTGAAAGGGCGGAGTCCTAGGCCGCTGAACGATGGGGGCGCGACCCTCTGGCTGAGGACCTTACCCCGCAACGGCGGACCCGTTGGGAGCACGCCAAGCATAGGTGACCGGTCTCAGGACTCCGGCACCCACCCCCCGTCGCCGGTGATCGGCTCGATCGCCGGCGCGTCGCGGCGGCGAGCGAGGTGCGGCCCGAGGACGGCGCCCATGCCCCCGTCGTGGCGCCAGGTGTCGAGCCAGGTGGGGTCGGCCGCGGCGCCGAGCAGGAGCTCCCAGTTCTCGCAGACGCGCTGCGCGAGGTCGTCGAGCCCGCTGATCGCGAGGGAGGCGACGAACGCGCCGCCGGAGAGGTCGACGACGGTGCGCGCGAGGGACGCCGGGTCCGCCCAGGGCCGGAGCAGGCCGGCGGTCGCGGCGCGGCCGAAGAGATCGGCGAAGACGTCCTGCCAGAAGCGGTACGGCCATCCCGGGCGGTGCGGGCCGGTGAAGCCCTCCGAGCACAGCCGCTGGCCGGCTCGCAGCACCGGGCCGTCGAGCTCGTCCTGCATCGCGCGGGCGAGCTGGGCGGCGGTGCGCAACGGGTCGAGATCGAGCGCGCGGCACCGCTCGACCATCGTGCGGCAGACGAGCTCCATCTCGTCGACCACGGCGAGCGCGATGCTCTCCTTGGACACGAAGTGGAAGTACAGGGCGCCCTTGGTGACGTTGCTGCGCTCGAGGATCCGCGACAGCGACGCCTCGTGGTACGACGCCGCGGCGAACTCCTCGGCGGCCGCGGCCAGGATGGCGCCGCGGGTGGCCAGGGCCCGTGCCTGGCGCGGCGCCTCGGCGCGCGGTCCCTCGGCACGTGCCCCGGAGGACGCGTGCGACGGGTCATCCGCGAGCTCGACCATATCGGCGCATACGGTAGCGGCCCGGTGGCGCCGGCAGGGCCGCCACGCGGGAGGTCGTCGCGGCTCGGACGACCTCGCCGGTCGGCCCCGGCTCAGCTCCCGGTCAGCGCCGCACGGGCGGCGGGTCGCCGCCCTCGCCGATCAGCCCGAGCATGTCCAGCAGCTCGCGGCAGTCGTCGGAGTCGAGCGAGTTGCGGGCGACGGCGATGCGCGCGCGGTGCACCTGCTCGTCGCTCACCCCGTAGACGTCGGCCGCGGTGCGCTGCGCGGGCACCGACGGTTCCTCGGGCGCGGTGCGCTCGGGGTGGGGTCCGTTCGGTCGTCGACGCGGTCCTGACGTGGCGTTCATGCTGGCTCCCGGTGGCCGCCTGGTCCCGACCCGCAGCATCACGTCACGCGGCGGGACACCCGTAACGGGGGACGGCGTCGGTCACTGCGCGTGCCCGGTGCCGTCCCTCGTCCGAGTCGCGCCGACGCTACCCAGACGCCCGTCGGGATGCAGCCCCCTTCCCGAGTGACGGTGCCGAAGATTCTCGCGTGACCGCTTCGTCCCCAATCCGCTACGGAGTGCGACGAACTGCCGCCGTGCGGTGTCCGCGCTCCCTCGCGGGGCGACGCGGGCGGGAGCAGGAGAGTGATCAGTCGACGAGTGCCTGGTAGACGAGACCGCGCAGCTGCGTCCGGATCGGGTGGGCGCTCGAGGGCAGCAGCTGGGTGAAGAACATCGCGGTCACGCGCTCGACCGGGTCGACCCAGAACGCGGTGCTCGCTGCCCCGCCCCACGCCATCTCCCCGGCGCTGGCGAGCGTCCGGTAGGCCACCGGATCGGTGACCACGGAGACCCCCAGCCCGAAGCCGACGCCGTTGAACGGCATCTCGGCGAACAGCGGGCGGCCGACCTGCTCGAGGTCGAGGCCGCCGGGCAGGTGGTTGCGGCCCATGTAGTCGACGGTGCGGCTGCCGAGCAGGCGGACCCCGTCGACCTCGCCGCGACCGAGCAGCAGACGGGTGAACCGGTGGTAGTCCGCGGCCGTCGACACGAGTCCGCCGCCGCCGCCGAGCCACGTCGGCTCCAGGACCTCGCGGGCCATGGCGCCCATGCCGGCCGACTCGGCGAGCACGGCGCGACCCGTGGCCGGGTTGTTGACGTAGAGCGCGGCGAGCCGGTCGGGGTCGTCGACGACGAAGCCGGTGGCGTCCATGCCGAGGGGCCCGAGGAGGTTCTCGGCGAGGAAGACGTCCAGCGACTGCCCGGACACGACCTCGATCAGCCGGCCCAGCACGTCGGTGGCGTGGCTGTAGTTCCACTCCGTGCCGGGCTGGAACACCAGCGGCAGCCGCGCCCACGCCTCGACGACCCCGGCGAGGTCGAGGCCCTCGGGCACCGACCACTCGAAGCCGGCGGCGCGGTAGAGCGCGTCCACGGGGTGGGCGTGGTGGAACCCGTAGGTCAGCCCCGCGGTGTGGGTCAGCAGGTGCCAGATGCGGATCGGCTCGGTGGCGGGCTCGAGCAACGGCTTGGCCGCCGAGCCCTTGACGTACACCCGCGGCTCGGCGAACTCCGGCAGCCACCGGCTGATCGGGTCGGTGAGCTCGAAGGCGCCGCGCTCCCAGAGCATGAGCACGGCCACCGACGTGATCGGCTTCGACATCGAGTAGATGCGCCAGCGCGTGTCGTCGGTGACCGGCAGACCGGCATCGACGTCGCGGTGCCCGGCGGTCGACGAGTGCACGACGCGCCCGTCGCGGGCCACGACCGCGTGCCACCCCGCGAGGCGGCCGTCGTCGACGTACCGGCCGAAGTGCTCGTCGATGCGGGACAGGCGGGCCGGGTCGAAGCCCAGCTCCTCGGGATCGGCCTCGATCTTCAGCGCGCTCGTCACTCCCGCCACTATGCCTCCGTGAGGAACGCCCGCAACTCGTCGAGCACCTCGTCGGGCCGCTCCTCGGGCACGAAGTGGGCGCAGCGCTCGATCGCCCGCCCGCGCACGTCGTCGGCGTACTCGCGCCACATCTCGAGCAGCGGCAGCGTCGTACCCATGACGCCCTCGGCGCCCCACAGCGCCAGCAGGGGCTGGGCCACCCGCTTCCCGGCGGCGAAGTCCTCCTCGTCGTGCCGGGAGTCGACGGGGTGGGCGCGGTAGTCGTCGAACCCGCAGCGCAGCGCGCCCGGCTGGGAGAAGGCGCGGACGTACTCGGCGACCGCGGCGGGCTCGAGCCCCTCGCGGGCGTAGGTCCACTTCTCAAGGAAGTAGCGCAGGTAGCCCTCGACGTCGGCACCCGCCAGGCGCTCGGGCAGGTCGGGCTGGAGGTGGAAGAGCCAGTGCCAGTACTTGGCGCCCAGGTCGGCGTCCATCCGCTGCCAGGTGGCCCGGCTGGGGGCGATGTCGAGGACCGCGAGGCGGGTCACCTGGTCGGGACGGTCGAGGGCCCACCGGTGGGCGACCCGCCCGCCCCGGTCGTGCCCGACGACCGCGACACGGTCGAACCCCAGGCCGCGCACGAGCGCGGAGACGTCCGCGGCCATCGTGCGCTTGTCGAAGCCGCCGGTCGGCTTGTCGCTGGCGCCGTAGCCGCGCAGGTCCGGGACGATGACCGTGTGGTCGGCGGCGAGCGGGCCGGCGACGTGGCGCCAGCAGTACCCCGTCTGCGGCCAGCCGTGCAGCAGCACGACCGGCGGGCCGCTGCCGCCGACGCGGTAGTGCAGCCGGACGCCGTGGACGACGGCGGTGTCGGGGGTGAGGGGTCCGGGGATCGTCACGCGGCCGCATCCTGCCCGGCACGGCGGTCGCCGGGCCACGCGGATCGGGAGGGCTCAGCCGGCCATGGGGCCGGCGGGTGGACCGGCAGGGCCGCCCGGCCCCGGCCCCGGCCGGTCCGCGGTCGTTCCGGGGTGCGGGTGGACGGCAGCGGGCCGGTGCGCCTCACCTCCGCCGTCAGGGCGCGACGCACCGCGTCCTGGACCGGACCCCGGGGTCCGACCCGCGTCGACGATCGCCGAGGTGGCGTCCACCGTCCCGGTGCGCCACAACCGGTCGCGCATGCGGCGGACGAGGCCCTCGGCATGGCAGAGGGCCGCGAAGTCCTGCGCGCGGGCGGCCGTCACCGCCCGGGGCGTCTCGCGGACGTACGCGTACTCCTCGAGCGCCGGGACGATGCGCCCGTCGGCGTGGTCGAAGGCCCGTCCGAGCGTGGCGGCGTCGACGATCTCCACCGCGGCGGCCTGCGCCGAGTGGGGCAGCATCGGCTGCGCGGCGCCGCCGATCACGGTCATGCGGTGGCGGGCGCCCCGCTCGAGCGGGGCGTGGTGGCGGTGCACCCGCGAGGGCGCCCACGCGACGGCGTCGCCCGCCGCGGCCCGGACCTCGGCCGCGGTGCCCGCGAGCAGCCGGCTCACGACAGCCGCGACACCGTCGCGGTGCATGTCGTCGAGGGCGTCGACCCGGACCGTCACCGACACCTCGCCCCCGCCGCCCGGCGTCGCGGACTGCGTGACGTGCAGCGACGGCGAGGACCAGAGCCGCAGCACGTCGTCCGGCGGGGCCGGACCGGGCGCCCGGTGGACGAGGTACGGGCTGGAGAGGGCGTGACCGCCCCCCAGGAACGGGCGCACCCGGCTGCCGGGGCCGTCGGCGCCGACGAGCGCCTCCGCACGGTACGTCGCCCCGGTGTCGTCGGTGACGAGCACGGCGTCGCCGAGGTCCTCCACGGCCGACGCGCTCCGGCCGTACTCGACGGTGATCATCTCGTCGGCGTCGCAGGCCGCGACCAGCCGCCGGCGCAGCGCGGCGTAGGGCGCGAGGACGTACGGGCGCCCGAAGCGGGCCCGCACGACCGGCCCGAGCTCGGCGACGCGCAGGACCGCGCCCGACCCGGCGTCGCCGTGGGTGAGGCGTCGCGGCTCCCAGGAGGCGGCGGCCACGGGGTCGGCCAGGCCGAGCACCGACAGCTCGCGCAGGGCGGCGGGGGTCAGCACGGCGAGCCCGGTGTCGACGTCGTCGGCCCGGTCGCGCTCCAGGACGTGCACGGGGAAACCCTGGTGGGCGAGGAAGAGCGCCGTGGTCAGGCCCGCGAAGCGGGAGCCGAGCACGAGCAGCGGTACGGCAACCACGGCTCACCTCGTTCACCCGCGCGGACGAGACAAGCGTAGGCAAAGCTTCTCGGACGGAGCAATCCGAGGTCGATCTGTGTGCGAGCTGTGTCACCGACACTCGGACAGGGGTCACTCCGACGCATGAGACCCGTCGGGGTGGTCACCGGGCAGCGAGGGCGCCGGATCCGGGGCGTCGCCGAGGCGTGACCGCGCGTCGAGCACCCGGGCGAGCGTGACACAGGTGATCGCCAGCGCGGCGCCGAGCAGCCACCCGGCGAGCACGTCCGTGGTCCAGTGGACGCCGAGGTAGACCCGGCTGGCGCCGACGACGAGGGCGCCGAGGACCGCGAGCACGACGGCGACCACCCGGACGGTCCCCTCCCGTGGGGAGCCGGCGGCGAGCGCCGCCACGGCGGCGGCGGTGAGGCCCAGGCCGAGGGCGGCCATGAGCGCGTGACCCGAGGGCAGCGACGCCGTGGTCTCCACGGCGAGGCGGGTGGCCTCGGGGGGACGCGGACGTTCGACGGCGAGCTTCACCAGGCGGATCGTCGAGGCCCCGACCGCGACCCCGGCCACCCAGATCACCGCCGTGCGCCGGTGGCCGCGGGCGAAGAGCACCACCGCGGCGACCACCGCGAGCCCGCCGGTACCCGCCGTGCCGCCGATCAGCGAGACGGCCTCGGCGGCGGCGGTGAGGCCCGGCGTGCGGTGGGCGACCGCGACGGCGAGCACCGGGGCGTCGGCGTCCGCGAGGGCCTCGTCGGTGGCGACGAGGGTGAACACGAGCCCGGCTGCCAGGACGAGGCCCGCCACGATCGTGGTGTCCCGCAGCGCCCCGGGCACGGCCGCGAGGGCGCCGCCGGCGAGCCGGTCGGCCAGGGCGGCCACGCCGAGGAGGACACCGAGCACCAGCAGCGACACGGCGGTGACGTCGAGGGCCACGGACGACCTCCTCGGGACCGGGTGCCCCGGTGGTGTCCCGCGGGGCGGTGGGCGAAACGCCGGGTCGGCGCCGCGCTGAGCCGATCATCCCGGGGCAGACTGTGCGGGTGCTCCTCCTGGGGCTGCTCGCCGCGCTCGCGTCGGCGGGCGCCAACGCCGGTGCCGCGCTGCTCGAGGCGAGCGCGACACGGCGCGCCACCCGGGCGGCGACGGTGGTGCTGCACCCGATGTACCTCGGCGGGCTCGCCCTCGACATCGGCGGCTGGGTGCTCACGGTGCTCGCGCTGCGCTACATGCCGATCGTGGCGGTGCAGGCGATCGTCGCGGGCCAGGTGGGCATCACGGTGATCGCGTCGCACTGGGTGTTCGACACCCCGTTGCGGCGGGTGGACCTGGTGGCGGCCGGCGCCAACATCGTGGGGCTCGCCCTGCTCGTGGCCAGCGCGCGGACCGACACGTCGCTGATCACGCCGTCGACGGCGGGCGTGGTCGCCCTCGTGGCCGTCTTCGTCGTGCTCGCGGCCGTGTCGGTGCCGGTGGCGATCCGCAGCCGGCGGGCGATCCTCGTCTCGTTCCTGGCCGGGCTGGCGTTCGGCGGCACGGCCGTCGCGGTGCGCATGGTCGACCTGCGGGGATCCCTGGCCGAGATGGCCGGCGACGCGGCCACCGACCCCGTGGTGTGGTGCCTGCTCGGGTTCGCCGCCCTCGGGCTCGGGCTCTACACGGTGGCCCTGGGGCGCGGCGCGGTCGGGCCGGTCGTCGCGGTGCTGGCGGTGACGGAGACCCTCGCGCCGGGCCTGCTCGGGCTCGTCGCACTCGGCGACGGCGTGCGGCCGGGATGGGTCCCGTGGTTCCTGCTGGGGCTGGTGCTCGCGCTGGGCGGGGTCGTCGTGCTGGCCCGCTCGCCCGCCCAGGCCTCGCTCTCCGGTGACGACGGCGCCGCGCCGCCGCCCCTCAAACGGCTCTGAGGGACGGCGACGCGCTGACGTCAGCTCTTGAAGGCGTCCTTGATCTTCTCGCCGGCCTGCTTGAGGCTGCCGGCGGTCTGGTCCTTCTTGCCCTCGGCTTGCCACTCCTTGTTGTCGGTGGCGTCGCCGAGCGCCTCCTTGGCCTTGCCCTTGAGCTCCTGGGCCTTGTGGTCGAACTTGTCCTCGGCCGACATGTGGGCTCCTCTCCGACGCCACCGACGGACGTCCTCCGGTAGGAGGACCATTACCCCCCGTCCGAGGAGGGCAATCCGCGTGCCGGTTCGGCGGCCCGTGCTGCTCCGTTCGTCCCGTTCGCGCTCGGGAGGACGCCCGGGAGGACCACGTCGCGCACGGCCCGCCCCGCGCGGGGGACGTCGACCCACGACACCGCGGGATGGTGCCCGTCGGCCCGCGCGAGGAGCTGGAAGCGGCCCGCGCCCCGCGGGACGAGGGCGAACGCGCCCGCGGCGTCGGTCGCCGCCGTGGCGGCCTCGCGCCCGTCGGGGTCGACGAGGGTGAGCCGCGCGCCGCCCACCCCGGCTCCCGCCTCGTCGGTGACGTGCCCGCGCAGGCCCGACCCGTCGGTGGCCTCGTCGGCGGGGTCGGGATCGTGATCGGCGGCGTGCGCCGGGGCGTGGGCGACCGGAGGCGGCGGTTCCTCCCGGGCGGCGCGGGAGCGGCGCCGGCGCCCGAGCAGGAGGTCGGTGACGCCCAGGACCAGCGCCAGCACGACGAACGCGACCGCACCCACCAGGCCGCGGCTGATCGCGAGCGACCAGTCGCCGCCGGTGCTCGTCAGCTGACCGAAGAACACGGCGCCGACCGCCGAGATGCCGATCGCGGAGCCGACGCGCTGACCGGTCTGCAGCACGCCCGCGGCCGTGCCGCCCTCGCGGGCGGGGACCTCCTCGAGCGCGAGGGTCTGGTTGGGCGCGATGACGAAGCCGCTGCCGATGCCCGCGAGGAGCAGCGGCCCGGCGATCGCCCAGCCGACCTGGGCGGGATCGAGCCGGAGCACCAGGTCGACGGCGACGAGCCCGACCCCGACGGCCACGAGCCCCGTGACGACGAGCGACTTGCCCAGGCGCGAGACCAGCCGGCCCCCGACCGCCGACGTCACCGCCGAGCCGAGCGCGAACGGGGTGAGCGCCAGCCCGGCCTCGAGCGGGGTGTAGCCGCGGCCGTTCTGCAGGAAGAGCGTGACGACGAAGAAGATCGCCGTGAAGCCGGCGAAGTACAGCAGGCCCAGTGAGGTCCCCAGGGCGTAGCTGCGGGTGCGCAGGAGGGCGAAGTTGACGAGCGGGTGCCCGTGGGTCCGGCGCGCCCGGCGCTCCCAGGCGACGAACACGGCGAGCAGCACCACGGCGACGGCGATGAGCCACCAGGGCGCGCCGGAGCGGTCCTGCTCGGAGAGCACCAGCGGCACCATGAGCGCCACGACAGCCCCGCCGAGCAGGATCGCGCCGACGACGTCGAGGGGGCGCCGCACGCCGTCGCCCGCCGTGTCCCGCGGCAGCAGGCGCGCGCCCAGGGCGAGCGCGACGATCCCGATCGGCACGTTGACGTAGAAGACCCAGCGCCAGCCGTCGGTGTCGCCGCCCCACTGCAGCAGCAGGCCCCCGAGCAGCGGGCCGATGGCCGTCGAGATGCCGATCGCGGCGCCGAACAAACCGAACGCCCGACCGCGCTCGCGTCCGGTGAACAGCTGCTGGATGAAGCCGATGACCTGCGGGTTCAGCATGCCGCCCGCGGCGCCCTGCAGGAGCCGGAAGACCACGAGGGACGCGGCGTTCGGCGCGAACCCGGCGGCGGCGCTGGTCAGCGTGAACAGCGCCAGCGAGATCATGAACATCTTCTTGCGGCCGCGGTCGTCGCCGAGACGGCCCGACGCGACGAGGACGAGACCGAAGGTCAGGGCGTAGCCGGAGACGACCCACGACAGCTCGGCGGACGACGCGCCGATGCCCCGCTGCATGGCGGGGAGCGCCACGTTGACGATGCTGACGTCGAGCAGCGTCATGAAGCCCGCGATCAGGCACACCGCGAGGGCGTGCCAGCGTCGTGGGTCGGGCTCGGGAGAACTCACGCCCGTGAGTTTCCCTGCCGCCACCTGGCCAATCGTGACACGCGACGGAGGGAACGACCGTGGAGATCCTCTCGAGCCGCATCCTCGTCCGGCCGCGGGACTGGGCGTCCTCGCGGGCCTTCTACGCCGACACCCTCGGGCTGGCGGTGGCCCGCGAGTTCCCCGGCGGTGTCGTGTTCTTCCTGGGCACGGGCTACCTGGAGCTGTCGAAGGCCGGTGCGGTGGCGATCGGCGACGACGCCCTGTGGCTGCAGGTGCGCTCGCTGCCGTCCGCCGTGGAGGAGCTCCGGGACAAGGGCGTCACGATCACCCGCGAGCCCGTCCGCGAGCCATGGGGCCTCGACGAGTGCTGGATCGCCGACCCCGACGGCCGCGCGATCGTCCTCGTCGAGATCCCCCCGGGCCACCCGATCCGCACCGACACCCGCTGAGAGCTGCTCACATACCCAGGGCCGAGGCCAGCTCGCGCAGGTGCTCGCGGGGGTCGGCCATCGGGTTGTCGCCGAGGGCCTGGACGAGGACGTGGTCGGCGCCGGCGTCGAGGTGGGCGGTCACCGAGGCGGCGACGGTGTCGATGTCGCCCATGCCGACCAGGGCCTTCTTCAGGCGGTCCGAGCCGCCACGGACCAGGTCGGACTCGTCGAAGCCCTGGCGCAGCCAGGAGTTCCGGTAGTTCGGGAGGCCCGAGTAGATCTCGAGGTGGGTGTGCGCCCGGCGCATGGCGTCGTCGGCGTCCCCGCCCACGGCCACGGCCTGCTCGGAGACGACCCACTTGTCCGGGCCGAGCGCGTCGCGGGTGACCCGCGTCTGGCCCGGGGTGACGAGATAGGGGTGCACGCCGTCGGTCTCGGCGCCCGCCAGCTCGATCATCTTCGGGCCGAGGGCGGCGACGAGGCGTGCGGGGCGGCCCACGCCGGGCTCGATCTGCTCGGGCACGGCGGCCATCCGCTCGAGGTAGTCGCGCATCGTGGCGAGCGGCTTGGCGTACGTCCCGCCCCGGCCGCGCTCGACGAGCGGGGCGTGGCTCACGCCCAGACCCAGGACGAACCGGCCCGGGTGCAGCGCGGTGAGGGTCCGCCCGCCGCTCTCGGCGGCGATCGGGTCGCGGGCGTGGATGTTCGCGATGCCGGTGCCCACGACGAGGCGGTCGGTGGCGGCGAGGAAGGCGCCGGCCTGGGTCAGCGTCTCCTTGCCGTAGGCCTCGCCGTAGAACAGCGAGCCGTAGCCCATCGCCTCGATGTCGCGGGCGGCCTGCTGGGCGTCGGGCATCGACCAGCTGTCGCTGGTCCACCAGACGCCGATGCGGGACGGGAAATCGATCGGTGCGGCCACGGCCCGGACGTTAACCCCCGGCGGGCGCGGGCGCGTGCTCGGCGGCCCACGCCGTCGCGCGGCGGCCCTGGCGGATGCCGTACACGACGTTCCACACCGCGAGCCCGGCGTTGGTGGCGATGAGCAGCGCCGCCGACACCCCGACCATGACCTCGACCGGCAGGGCGTAGACGAGCGGGATGCGGGCCACCGACTCGATGCCGAGCCCCAGCCCCCACACGAGCGCGCTGACGCGGAAGAGGCGGCGCACGACCGGGTTGGCTCGGTAGTACTCCTCCTTCGACGGGCGCCTCCACCTTCGCCCGCTTCGCCCGATAATTCAACTATCCGTAGTGAACTTAGCCGATGGATCGGCGCCGAGCAGCCGGGCCGAGGCGTCGGCCTGGGCCATCACCCGCAGCGCCAGCAGCAGCGAGCCGCCGAGCACGGTGCCCGTCACGGCCCCCTCGACGGCGCGCTCGCGCCCGCCGCCGTCGGTGCCCGACAGCACGGACTCGACCTCCCGCGCCGCGAGCTGCTCCATCGCCGCGGCGTAGTCGTCGATGGCCTCGCCGAACTGCGGCCAGCCCAGCCGCGCGTAGGTGGCCAGGACGTCGGCGGCGGCGCGCCGTCCCGGGTTGGCCTCCGTGACCCGCCAGCCCCGGCGCGCCACGAGACCGTCGACCTTCGCCCGGGCCTCGGCGGCCGCCTCGTCGCTCACGCCTTCGGGCACGGTCACGACGGCGTCCTGGGCCGCGCCGAGGGCCTCGTAGAGCGGCACGTCGCCGTCGACGGCGGCGAGCACGTCCTTGGCGGCGGCCACCGAGAGGCCGCCGACGTCGAGCAGCGCGCGGACCAGGCGCAGCCGGCGGACGTGGTCCTCGCCGTAGTCGGCCTGGTTGGGACCGGTGCGCTCGCCCGCGGGGAGCATGCCCTCGCGCAGGTAGTACTTGATCGACGGGACGCTCACGCCCGACTGCCGGCTGAGCTCACCCACGCGCACCGCACACCTCCGGAACGTCGTCGTTTGACACTATCGGATAGTAGGACTATCCATATTGCTGTACCCACCGTCCGAGGAGGACGCCGTGAACCATCGTGTCAGCGCCGAGATCGAGGGCGACTTCGTCGTGTTCGTGCTCGGGATGCACATCAATCGCCCGTGGCGGGTCCGCGAGTGGCTCCCGGTCGCCACCGCGATGCGCCCGATGATCGTCGAGCTCCAGCGCAGGCCCGAGCTCGGCATGCTGCGCGCCGAGCTCGGCTGGATGTTCGGCGGCCCCGCCGTCCTGCAGTACTGGCGCTCCTACGACCAGCTCATCGCCTACGCGCGCAGCGCCGACGAGCGCCACGTCCCCGCCTGGCGCGCGTTCAACCGGGCCGCCCGCCACACCGACGCGGTCGGGGTGTTCCACGAGACGTACCGGGTCACGGAGGGCACGTGGGAGACGGTCTACAGCCACATGCCCGAGGTCGGGCTGCGGGCGGCCACGGGCGGACGCACGCTCGACGCGTCCAGCACCTCGGCGAGCCGCATCGGCGACCGCGCGCACGACAGCGCCCCGGTCCCGGCGGGCTGACCTACCCACCAGGCCTTCAGTGCCAGGAGCTCGCCACGGATCCCGAGATCTCGTCGGCACGACCGGCACGTCGCGCATGATCGGGAGGACCACGCGCCTGCGGATCGTGCTGCTCGCGGCGCGCGGCTGCCGCCTGGCGCGAGCGGCGCGCTGCGCGTGTTCGCCCCACTCGGGTTCCCCCCGGGGGCCGTGACGTCGGAGACGGTGGCCGGGGACCCGGAGGTGGTCAGGTCCGCCGGTCGGGTGCGGGCGCGGTGTCCTCCGGGAGGCCGCCCTGATGGCCGAGCAGGCGCGCCATCGCGTCCAGCTCCTGCTCGAAGACCGCCGCGGAGTGCTCGCCGAGCGGCTCCAGCTGGCCCATCGTCGCCATGGAGACCGAGCCGTAGAGGCGCACCCAGCACTGCACGGCGATCGGCGCGACCGCCGGCTCGAGGTCCACCCCGGTGTTCGCGCAGTAGCGCACCATCGCGTCGACCGAGTCCGGTGGCGGGACGGGCGTGGGCGCGGGCATGGTCTCCGGCCGGGCCGCGTCCGCGAGCAGCGAGAGCATCACGCCGCCGAACTCCCGGCGGGCCCGCAGCTGGTCGGACTCGACGCTCGGGTCGCCCATGGGGTGCACGAGCATGAACTCGAACTCGTGGGGGTGGGCCAGCGCCCAGCCGCGCATCGCCCGGCTGGCGGCGACGAGGGGATCGAGCGGCGTCGTGTCGTCCGCGGCCGCCGCCGCCTCGCGCAGGTGCGCGCTCAGCTCGTCGAAGAGCTCCGCCAGCAGGACGTCCTTGAGCTCCTCGTGGCTCGCGAAGTAGCGGTACAGCGCCGGGGAGCTCATCTGCATCCGGCGGGCGACGGCACGCGTCGTCAGCCCGGTGTGCCCGAGCTCGACGACGAGCTCCCGCGCGATCGTGAGGATCTCCCGCACGGTCAGCGCGCGCATGCGCTCGCGGCGGCTCGGCGTCTCGTCCGAGCCCACCGACGTCCTCGCTGCGCTGGTCATCACGCCTCCCTGATCCCGACGCCCGTGCGGCCGACGGCCCCGATGACCTCGGAATCGGGACACCGTAACCCGTGTCCAGTGGCATGAGGGTTCCCTCCGCAGCGCTTCCGCGTCCGCTGTTCGCTGGCGTTACACGTGATAACTTCCGAACGCCAGCAAGGAGATGGAGCCATGGCGACAGCACTGATCACCGGAGCGACCGCCGGGATCGGCGCGGCCGAGGGCATCACCGGCGTCCGCGTGCTCGCCATCTGCCCCGGCTGGACGCGGACGGAGCTGCACGCGCGCTCGGGCAGCGACTCACCCGAGGCGTCGTCGTCCTGGTGGCTCGACGCGGACCAGGTCGTCGACCAGGCGCTGGCCGACCGCGATCGCGGCCGGACCCGCTCGGTGCCCGGGACGCGCTACAAGGCGCTCCTGGCCGCGGTCGACGCCCTGCCCCACGCGTTCACGCGCTGCTGAGGGGCCTTACAGCCCGAGGTGGCGCGCGATCAGGATCTTCTGGACCTCGCTGGTGCCCTCGCCGATCTCGAGGATCTTCGAGTCGCGGTAGTGCCGGGCCACGGGGTACTCGTTCATGAAGCCGTAGCCGCCGAAGATCTGGGTGGCGTCGCGGGCGTTGTCCATGGCCGCGTTCGAGCTCACGAGCTTCGCGACGGCCGCCTCCTTCTTGAACGGCGCCCCGGCCGCCATCTTCGCGGCTGCGTCGTGCCAGGCCAGGCGGGCGCAGACGGTGCGCGCCTCCATCTCGGCGATCTTGAACTGGATGCCCTGGTAGGACCCGATCGCGGCGCCGAACGCCTCGCGCTCGCGGGCGTAGCGCAGCGACTCGTCCACGCAGCCCTGGGCGGCGCCGGTGGACAGCGCCGCGATCGCGACACGGCCCTCGTCGAGGATCGAGAGGAACTGCGCGTAGCCCCGCCCGCGCTGCCCGACGAGGTTCTCCTCCGGCACGCGGCAGTCGTCGAACGCGAGCTCGTGGGTGTCCGAGGCGTTCCACCCGACCTTCGAGTAGCTCGGGGCCACCGTGAACCCCGGCGTGCCGGACGGGACGAGGATCGCCGAGATCTCCTTCTTCCCGTCGTCGGCGCGGTCCGTCACCGCGGTCACCGTCACCAGCGACGTGATGTCGGTGCCGGAGTTGGTGATGAACGCCTTCGACCCGTTGATCACCCAGCCGTCGCCGTCGAGCTTGCCCGTGGTGCGCGTGGCGCCCGCGTCGGAGCCGCCGCCGGCCTCCGTGAGCCCGAAGGCGCCCAGGGTGCGGGCGACGGCGAGGTCGGGCAGCCACCGGTCCTTCTGGGCGTCGGACCCGAACCGCAGGATCGGCATGATCCCCAGCGACACCCCGGCCTCGAGCGTGATCGCGACCGACTGGTCGACCCGGCCCAGCTCCTCGAGCGCGACGCACAGCGCGACGTAGTCGCCGCCCATCCCGCCGTACTGCTCGGGCACGGGCAGGCCGAACAGGCCCATCTCGCCCATCGAGGCGACGATGTCGTAGGGGAACTTCTCCTTGATGTAGTACTCGCCGATGACCGGCGCGATCTCCTTCTGCGCGAAGTCCTCGACCGTCGCGCGCAGGGCCTCGTGCTCCTCCGACAACTGCATGATCATTCTCCTGGTTCGGGCACGACGGTGACCAGCGGCGCGTCCAGGGCGACGGCGGCCCCGGCCTTCGCGGCCAGGTCCTTGACGACGCCGTCGGTCGGCGCGGAGACGACGTGCTCCATCTTCATGGCCTCGACCACGACGAGTCGCTGGCCTGCGGTGACGTGGTCGCCCTCGGCGACCTCGACGGCGGTGACGGTGCCGGGCATCGGCGCGGTCAGCGGACCGTCGCCGTGGCCGCCGGCGGTCCGGGCGGCGCGCAGCCGCTCCTGCTCGCGCAGGGCCCAGGCGCCGCCGTCGCGGGCGAGCCAGCGCACGCCGTCGGCGACCGCCCCGCGGTAGTGGCGGGTCGCGCCGTCGAAGGTGACGACGAGCGTCCCGCCGCCGTCCCGCAGTGCCGCCGCCGGGCGCGGGGTGCCCTCCTCGCCGACGGTGACGACGGCGCCGGCGGGCGGGCCGGCCACCGCGACGTCCACGGGGTCGCCGGTCGCGCCGGCGGCGGGGACGAGGCGCCAGCGCGCGGGCGCGGGGTCGGCGCCCAGACGCCAGCCGCCGAGGCGGTCGAACGGGGCGTCGCCGGTCGGGAGGTCGAGCAGGCCGGCCAGGGCCGCGGCCGCGAGGACGTCCTCGGGCACGGGGTCCTCGAACGCCGGCAGGCGCCCGATGAGCCCCGTGTCGAGGCGCCCGGCGCGGACGTCCGGATCCGTGATCAGCATCCGGAGCCAGGCGAGGTTGGTCCGCACGCCGAGCACGGCCGTGGCGGCGAGCGCGGCGTCGAGGCGGTCGAGCGCGGTGGCGCGGTCCGGCCCGCTCGCGATGATCTTGGCGAGCATCGGGTCGTAGCGGGACCCGACCTCGGTGCCGGCCGCGACGCCCGCGTCGACGCGGGCGTTCGCCGGCCACTCGATGTCCAGGATCCGCCCGCCGGTCGGCAGGAAGCCGCGGGCCGGGTCCTCGGCGTAGAGGCGCACCTCGACGGCGTGGCCCTCGAGCGTCACGTCGCCCTGGTCGTAGCCCAGCTCCTCGCCGGCGGCGACCCGCAGCTGCTCGGCGACGAGGTCGAGGCGCTGCCCGCGGACCCGCACGACCTCCTCGGTCACGGGGTGCTCGACCTGTAGCCGGGTGTTCATCTCGAGGAAGAAGAACTCGCTCGCGTCGGCGTTCGTCACGAACTCGACGGTCCCGGCGCCGACGTAGCCGCAGGCGCGCGCGGCCTCGACCGCCGCCTGCCCCATCGCCCGGCGCTGCGTCGCGTCGAGCACCGCCGACGGCGCCTCCTCGACGACCTTCTGGTGCCGGCGTTGCAGCGAGCACTCGCGCTCGCCGAGGTGGACGACGCCGCCGTGCCGGTCGGCGAGGACCTGGATCTCCACGTGGCGGGGGTCGGTGACGTAGCGCTCGACCAGCAGCGTGTCGTCGCCGAAGCTCCCGCGCGCCTCGCGCCGCGCGGCGGCGACGGCCTGCTCGAGGTCCTCGGCGCGCTCGACCACGTGCATGCCCTTGCCGCCGCCGCCGGCGCTGGGCTTGAGCAGCACCGGGAAGCCGATCTCACGGGCGGCCGCGGCCACCTGGGCGTCGTCGAGCCCGGAGCCGTCGGACCCGGGCACCAGCGGCACGCCCGCGGGCCCGACCGTGGCCTTCGCCCGGATCTTGTCGCCCATCGCCTCGATGGCCTCGGGCGGCGGGCCGATCCACGTCATCCCGGCGTCGGCGACCTGGCGGGCGAACGCGGCGTTCTCGGCGAGGAAGCCGTAGCCGGGGTGGACCGCGTCGGCGCCGACGGAGCGGCCGGCCTCGACGATCGCGGCGCCGTCGAGGTAGTCGGGCACGCGGACCGCGACGTCGGCCGCGCGCACGTGCGGCGCCCCGGCGTCGGGGTCGGTGTACACCGCCACGGCGCGCAGGCCCCGCGCGTGCAGGGTCCGCGTGATCCGCACGGCGATCTCGCCGCGGTTGGCGATCAGCACGCTGGTGAACACAGTGGCCTCTCGAGCTGGGTGGATTCCTGACGTCGAGCGTCAGCGTGGACGCCACGCTGACAACCCCCCGCTACATCCGGAAGACGCCGAAGTGCGGCGCGTCGAGGGGGGCGTTGGCGCAGGCGGAGAGCGCGAGGCCGAGGACGGTGCGGGTGTCGGCAGGGTCGATCACGCCGTCGTCCCAGAGGCGCGCGGTGGAGTAGTACGGATGCCCCTGGTGCTCGTACTGCTCGCGCACGCCCTCAGCGTCCGACGACCCGACCGTCCCCAGCACCGTCGCGGCCTGCTCGGCACCCATGACGCTGATCCGCGCGTTCGGCCACATCCACAGGAAGCGCGGCGAGTACGCGCGTCCGCTCATCGCGTAGTTGCCGGCGCCGTAGGAGCCGCCGATGACCACGGTCAGCTTCGGCACGCGGGTGGTGGCGACGGCGGTGACCATCTTCGCGCCGTCCTTGGCGATGCCGCCGGCCTCGTACTCGCGGCCGACCATGAACCCGGTGATGTTCTGCAGGAACACCAGCGGGATGCCGCGCTGGTCGCACAGCTCGACGAAGTGCGCGCCCTTGAGCGCCGACTCGCGGAACAGCACGCCGTTGTTGGCGACGATCCCGACGGGGTGGCCGTGCAGGCGGGCGAACCCGGTGACCAGCGTCGTGCCGTAGTCGGGCTTGAACGGGGTGAACGCGCTGCCGTCGACGAGCCGCGTGATCACCTCGTGCACGTCGTAGGCGGTGCGGCCGTCGACCGGGACGACGTCGTAGAGCTCGGTCGGGTCGTGCTCGGGCTCGACGGTGGAGCGCCGCTCCCAGGGCACCGGCGCGCGCGGGCCGAAGGTGTCCACGATGTCGCGCACCATCGACAGGGCGTGGGCGTCGTCCTCGGCGAGGTGGTCGACGACGCCGGACGTGCGCGCGTGCAGCACCCCGCCGCCGAGCTCCTCGGCCGTGACCTCCTCGCCCGTCGCGGCCTTCACCAGCGGCGGGCCGCCGAGGAAGATCGTGCCCTGGTCGCGGACGATGATCGCCTCGTCGCTCATCGCCGGGACGTAAGCGCCGCCGGCGGTGCACGAGCCCAGGACGGCCGCGATCTGCGGGATGCCGAGCCCGGACATCGTCGCCTGGTTGTAGAAGATGCGCCCGAAGTGCTCGCGGTCGGGGAAGACCTGGTCCTGCTCGGGCAGGAAGGCGCCGCCGGAGTCGACGAGGTAGATGCACGGCAGGCGGTTGTGCAGCGCGACCTCCTGGGCGCGCAGGTGCTTCTTCACCGTCATCGGGTAGTAGGTGCCGCCCTTGACGGTGGCGTCGTTGGCGACGACGACGCACTCGCGCCCGGCGATGCGCCCGATGCCGGTGATGATCCCGGCGCCCGGCGCGGCGTCGCCGTACATGCCGGTGGCGGCGAGCGGCGAGAGCTCGAGGAAGGGACTCGACGGATCGAGCAGCGCGTCGACCCTGTCGCGCGGCAGGAGCTTGCCCCGCTCGACGTGCCGCTGCCGCGACCGCTCGGGGCCGCCGAGCCGTGCGGTCGCCAGCCGCTCGCGCAGGTCGGCGACGAGGGCGCGGTGGCCGGTATGTGAGCGAACTTCGGTGCTATAGCCCGGAACTTCGCTCACATGGTCGGTGCTGGGCGCGGCCACGGTCGGCCTCCTCGCCGGCGAGTTAACGATGACTAACACGACGTTAGCAAGCGTTCACGTCGGCGGCAAGGAGGCCGTAGGCTCCCGAGGGTGCCCGTCACCGTGTCCCGCCGCGAGCAGATCCTCACCGAGGCCGCGCGCCTGTTCGCCGCCCACGGGTTCCACGGCGTGTCCATCGACGGGATCGGCGCGGCGGTCGGGGTCAGCGGCCCCGCGCTCTACCGGCACTTCCCGTCGAAGGAGGGGCTGCTCGCGGAGATGCTGGTGGGCATCAGCGAGCACCTGCTCGCCGGCGGTCAGGAGCGGGCGGCCGAGCACGCCGACCCCGTGGAGCTGCTCGACGCCCTCGTCGCGTTCCACACCGACTTCGCGCTGCGCCAGCCCGAGCTGATCACCGTCCAGGACCGCGACCTCGCCAACCTCCCCGACCAGGCACGCCGCCGGGTCCGCGGGCTGCAGCGGGCCTACGTCGAGATCTGGGTCGACGCGTTGCAGCGGGCCGGGCTCGCCGCGAGCGGGGAGGCGGCGCGCGTCCGGGCCCACGCCGCGTTCGGCCTGATGAACTCGACGCCCCGCAGCGCCGGGCACACGCACCCCGAGGTGGCCGCGCCCGTGCTCGTCGCGATGACCCGCGCTGCGCTGCACGCCCAGCACGCCTGACCCGATCGGCCGCGTCGAGACGGCCGGATCCGGGTGTGATCGGGGCTACTCTCCTGATCGTGAACCAGCCTCAGCAGCCGCCCTCGCAGCCTCCGGGCCAGGCCCTCCCCCAGCACCCGGGGCAGCAGCCAGGCCAGCAGTACCCGATCCTGCTCTCGACGATGAACGACCTGCCCGGCTACCAGGTCGTGCGCGTGTTCGGCGAGGTCTTCGGCCTCACGGTGCGCAGCCGGAACATGTTCTCGAACCTCGGCGCCGGCTTCAAGGCGATGGCCGGCGGCGAGCTCAAGGGCCTGTCGAAGCTGCTGTCGGACTCGCGGCACGAGGCGCTCGGCCGGCTCTCGCAGGAGGCCATGGCGCACGGCGCCAACGCGGTGCTCGCCCTGCGGTTCGACTGCAACGAGATCGCCCAGTCGGCCAGCGAGATCGCGGCGTACGGCACCGCCGTCTACGTCGTGCCGTCCGCGCAGCGGTAACGCTCAGCGACCCCAGCCGGCCGTCCCGCCCGCCCGGTCGGCACCGAGCTCCTCCTCGCGGGCGAGCAGCCGGTTGCGGCGCATCGTGGCCTCCTCGAGCCGCGAGCGGACCGCGCGCTGGCGGGAGAGCAGCTCGCGCACGTAGTCGAACCGCTCCTCCTGGGTCGCCTCGTGGATCTGGTGGCTCAGCTTGGCGTCGAAGCGCTCCAGGACGCCCACCTGCTGGTCGGCGTCGCGCCGGTGCCGCGCGGCCTCGTCGTACCGCGTGCGTGGCGACGCCGGACGCGGCGGGGGAACGGACTGCCCGTACCCCGCGAGGCCGTGGCCCGGCGCGCCGCGCGGTGCGTCGTACGGGCGCGGTGCCCCGATGCCGGTGTACTCGGGCGGCGCGGTGTCGGCCGCCCGGTCGTCCCGGCCCCGCCCGAAGAGCCGACCCAGTCGTGAGCCCGCCATGGCGATCCCCTCCTCACCCGGAGTGACATCGACCACTGTGCACCTCGGAGGGGTCCGGACGGAAGCGGACGGACCCGACGTTCACCCCTCGATCGGCACCGGCGCGATGTCCTCGCCCGGCGGCAGCGCGAAACCGAACATCCGCGCGTAGAAGGCGAGCTCGGCGTCGAGCGCCCGGCGGATGTTCTCCGCGCGCCGGAACCCGTGCTGCTCGCCCGCGAAGAGCAGGTACGCCACGGGCACCCCGCGGCGGCGCAGCGCCCCGACGATCGCCTCCGACTGGTTGGGCGGCACGATCTCGTCCTCGTCACCCTGCAGCACGATCAACGGCGTCGCGAACCGTTCGACGTGCGTGATCGGGGAGCGCTCGACGTAGACCTCGCGGGCCGCGGGATACGGCCCGACGAGCCCGTCCAGGTAGCGCGACTCGAACTTGTGCGTGTCCCGCGCGAGCGCCTCGAGGTCGGCGACGCCGAAGTGGTCGGCACCCGCCGCGAACGGGGTGTCGTCCCGGGCCAGGGCGGCGAGGGTGGTGAAGCCGCCCGCCGAGCCGCCGCGGATGGCCATCCGCGCGGGGTCGACGCGGCCGGCGTCGGCGAGCGCCCGGGCGGCGGCGAGGCAGTCGGCGACGTCGACGACGCCCCAGGCGCCGCGGAGCTGCTCGCGGTACGCGCGGCCGTAGCCGGTGGAGCCGCCGTGGTCGACGTCGACGACGCCGAAGCCCCGGCTCGTCCAGTACTGGGTGGTGATGGCCAGCACCGGCTGCGCCGATCCGGTGGGGCCGCCGTGGATGACGACGAGCAGGGGCGGCAGCTCGTCCGCCGGCCCGTCGTCGCCTTCTCGGGTCGAGCTCCGCTCCGCTCCGTCTCCCGCGGGCGGGTAGTACAGGGCGTGCGCGTCGCGCGGGCGGCCCTGGCCGTCGAGCGAGGAGAACGTCAACGGCTCGGGCACCGAGACCATCGCGGGGTCGAGACCCAGGTCGCGGGGTCGGCGCAGGGTCGAGACGGTGCCGTCGATCCCGATGCGGTGCACCCCGGGCTCCGCGGTCGGGGACCCGGCGACGCACACCACGGCGTCCGGGCCGTCCGCGCGCACCGACCGGATCGCGGTGAACGGCGTGTCGATCTCGGTGACGGTGCCGTCGGCGGCCCGCACCGCGAGGGCGTCGAAGCCCTGGGACGACCGGGCGAAGACCACCCGGTCGCCGACGGTGGCGAACCGCGAGCCGGCGAGCTGCCAGGCCGGCAGACCGATCTCGGCGTCCACCACCACGAGCGGGCTGACCGTGGCTCCTTCCCAGTGGTAGAGGTTCCACCAGCCGGAGCGGTCGGACAGGAAGTGCAGCGCGCCGTCGGGCTGCCAGGCGGGCTCGCCGACCGACTCGCCCGGCCCGCCGGCGACGACGGTGTCGGCGCCCGTGGCGAGGTCGCGGACCGTGAGGACGGTCTCGTCCCACGGCATCGACGGGTGGTCCCAGGAGATCCAGGCGAGCCGGGACGCGTCCGGTGAGAGGCGCGGGGCCGCGACGAAGTCGGTCCCGGTGACGACGACCTCCGGCGTGCCGGGTGCCCGGGCGTCGAGGCGGACGATCTCGTTGGCGACCTCGGTGGCCGGGGCGCCCTCGCGCGGGTGGTGCTCGCGGACGCAGACCATCCACGTGCCGTCCGGGGCGACGTCGCCGTCGGCGAAGCGGTCGCCGCGAGGGGCGGCGGGCTCCGGGGTGAGGACCGTGACGGACCCGTCCGCCGCGCGACGGCGCAGGCGCTGGTCGGACCAGTCGACGTGGAAGACCACGTCCCCGTGGAGCCACCAGGCCCCGCCGCCGTACTCGTGGACCGCGGTGCGGACGTTGGCGTCGTCGGCGAGCAGGTCCGCCACGGAGCCCTCGGCGTCGCGGCGGACGAGCTGCGTGCGCCCGCCCTCGGTCGCGCGCGCCTCGCCCCAGACGACACCGCCGCGACCGTCGGGGCGGACGCCGTCGATCCGGACCGCGGCGGCGACCACGAGTTCGGACGTGATCGGTGTCGGCCAGGAGCCGTAGGGCAGCGGGGTCACGCCGCCACCGTAGGCACCCATGATCGAAGTACCGATACGGACGCTGAGAGTCTGCGACGGCACTTCGCTGACACGGGCACTACTCCGTCTGCTCGCGGAGCACGTTCTTCTGGATCTTCCCGGTCGACGTCTTGGGCAGGTCGCCGAAGACGATCCGCTTCGGCGCCTTGAACCGGGCCAGGTGGGTGCGGACGTGCTCGACGAGCTCGTCGGGCTCGACGTCCTGCGCGACCGTCACGTACGCGACCGGGATCTCGCCCCATCGCTCGTCCGGCACGCCGACGACGGCGGACTCGATGACCGCGGGGTGGCTGTCGAGCACCCGTTCGACCTCGACCGAGGCGATGTTCTCGCCGCCCGAGATGATCACGTCCTTGCTCCGGTCGCGGATCTCGACGTAGCCGTCGGGGTGCACGACGCCGAGGTCGCCGGTGCGGAACCACCCGTCGGCGTCGACCTCCGCGGTGGCCTCGGGGTCGCGGTAGTAACCGAGCATGACGTCGTTGCCGCGCAGCACGAGCTCGCCGAGGGTCTCGCCGTCGGAGGGCACGTCGCCGCCCGCGGAGTCGAGCACTCGCAGCCGCTGGGCCACGACGTTGCCCACGCCCTGGCGCGCCTTGAGCCGGGCCTGCTCGTCGGCGGGGAGGTCGTCCCACTCGGGGTGCCAGTCGTTGACGCTGGCCGGCCCGTACGTCTCCGTGAGCCCGTAGAGGTGGGTCACCGACATCCCCAGCTCGTCCATCCGCGCGAGCAGCGTCGGCGAGGGCGGGGCGCCGCCGGTCGCGACCGTGACGCGCTCGGGCGCCGGGCCGTCCTTCGCCGCGTCGGCGTGGGCGATCATCGTCAGGACGGTGGGCGCGGCGCAGTAGTGCGTGACGCCCTCGGAGCGGATGAGCCGCCAGATCTCCTCCGCGTCGACCGCGCGCAGGCACACGTGCAGCCCGCCCGCCGCCGTGACCGCCCACGGGAAGCACCAGCCGTCGCAGTGGAACATCGGCAGCGTCCACAGGTAGCGCGACGCCGGCTCGAGACGCAGGTGGAACGCCATCGCGAGCGCCTGGAGGTTCGCGCCCCGGTGGTGGTACATGACGCCCTTGGGCCGGCCGGTGGTGCCCGAGGTGTAGTTGATCGCGAGGAGGCTCCGCTCGTCGGACACCGGTACGACGCGCTCGTCGGCGTCGTCGACGAGCGACTCGTAGCGCTCGCCCTCCTCGACGAGCTGGACCCCGGTCCGCTCGGCCACGGCCCGCGCGTTCTCCACCAGCTCGCGGGTCGCGATCAGCAGCCGCGCGCCGGAGTGCTCGACGATGTGGACGATCTCGTCGACCGAGAGCCGCGTGTTGAGCGGCACGAGCACCGCGCCCGCGTACGGCACGCCGTGGTGGCACTCGAGCATGACGTGGCTGTTGGTCGCCAGCGCCGCAACGCGGTCGCCGGGCTCGATGCCCATCTCGTGCAGGGCGCCGGCCAGGCGCCGGGAGCGGGCGCCGAACTCGGCGTAGGTGAAGCGGCCGTCGCCGTCGACGATCGCGTCGCGGGTGGCGAAGGCGTGGGCCGAGCGGTCCAGGAACGCCGTCGGCGTCAGCTCGGCGAAGCTGAACGCGGCCGGGGTGACGGGTGCGGCGTGGGACATGACCCGAGTCCTACACCACGCCGAGGCTGGTCATCGCCTCCGCGACCCGCAGGAAGCCGGCGGCGTTGGCCCCGTTCTCCATGTCGGACGGGTCGCCGCAGTAGCGCTCGCCCGCGTCGCGCGCCCGGGCGTGGACGTCGGTCATGATCGCGGCGAGCTGCTCGTCGACGACCTCGGCGCTCCAGCGCTCCCGACCCGCGGCCTGCTGCATCTCCAGCGCCGACACGGCGACACCGCCGGCGTTGGCGGCCTTGCCGGGCCCGAACGCGACCCCGCCGTCACGCAGCACGGCGAGGGCCTCCGGGGTCACCGGGCCGTTCGCGCCCTCGGCGACCGCCCAGCACCCGTTCTCCACGAGCGCGCGAGCCTCGTCGGGACCGATCTCGTTCTGCGTCGCGCACGGCAGCGCGACGTCGCAGTCGACGGTGAACGGTGAGCCGTCGCCCGCCGTGGCGCCGGCGCGCTTCTCGGCGTAGTCCGCGACCGACCCGCCCTGGCCCTTCACCTCGCGCAGCGCGTCGACGTCGACGCCGTCGGGCTCGGCGACCGAGCCACGGGAGTCCGAGCACCCGACGACGGTGCCGCCCGCGGCGATCACCTTGTCCATCGCGAACAGCGCGACGTTGCCGCTGCCGGAGACGACGACGCGGGCGCCGTCGAGGTCGCGGTCCTGCTCGGCGAGCATCCGCTGGGTGAAGTAGACGGTGCCGTAACCCGTCGCCTCGGGGCGCAGCGCGGACCCGCCGAGCGCGGCCGGCTTGCCGGTGAAGGCGCCGGGCTCGTGGAGGCCGACGACGCGCTGGTACTGCCCGAGGATCCAGCCGATCTCGCGCGGCCCGACGCCCATGTCGCCGGCCGGGACGTCGGTCGACGAGCCGACGTGGCCGGCGAGCTCGGTGGCGAACGACTGGCAGAAGCGCATCATCTCGCCCGGCGAGAGCTGCTTCGGGTCGACGTCCGCGCCGCCCTTGCCCCCGCCGATGTCCTGGCCGGTCAGCGCGTTCTTGAACACTTGCTCGAAGCCGAGGAACTTGACGACGTCGAGCGTCACCGACGGCGCAAACCGCAGGCCGCCCTTGTACGGCCCGAGCGCGGAGTTGAACTCGACGCGGAACCCGCGGTTGACCCGGACGGTCCCGGCGTCGTCGACCCACGGCACGCGGAACGAGATCACCCGCTCCGGTTCGCAGAGCCGCCCGACGACCTCGGCGTACTCGGGGTGCTCGACGAGCACGGGACCGATGCTCTCCAGCACCGCGCGCACGACGCCGTGGAAGAGCTCCTGGTCCGGGTCGCGGCGCAGCACGTCGCGCCACACCTCCCGGAGCCGACCGAGGTCGTCGTCCTGGGCGCGCGCCATCGCGGTCCTCCGAAACGTCGTTGTTCCGTACGGTGCGCTGGGCTTGTTACCCGCCGGTCGGCGGACTCAGTCCGCCTGCTCGGCCGAGCACCACCACGTCGTCCGGCCGCCGACGGTCCCGCGCTCCATCGGCGCGCTGCAGCGCGGGCACGTCTCGTCCTTCGCGCGGTGCGGGATGACCTCGCCGGTGTGCACGCCGCCGCGCTTGATCGCGTCGCGAGTGGCCTTACGCAGGACGCGGCGCAGGTCGTCGAGCTCGTCGACCGACAGCTCCCCCGCCGGGCGCGACGGCGAGAGCTTCGCCTCCCAGAGCGTCTCGTCGGCCAGCAGGTTGCCGACGCCGGCGAGCACCGACTGGTCGAGCAGCTTCGCCTTGATCGCGACGATCCCCTTGCCGACCCGGGCGCGGAACTCGTCACGGGTGATCTCGGCGGCGTCCGGGCCGAGCGCGTCGACGTCGGGCTCGAGGTGCACGCGCCCGAGCCGGCGCTTGTCGAACAGGCGCAGCGCGCCCCCGTCGTCGAAGCTGATCGTGACCCGGTCCCACTCCGGCTTGTCCGGGCGCTCGCCGGGCTTCTTCGGCATGCCGCCGACGTGCGGGTCGCCGCCGGCGTAGAGGCTCGACGCGTCCCCCTGCGGCCCGGTCACGAAGATCCGGCCGCCCATCCCGAGGTGGATGCCGAGGTGCGGACCCGCGGCGCCGTCGGCGGTGACCGTGTCGCACCACATCGTCTTGCCGCGCCGGTGCGCGGCCACCAGGCGGCCGCCCTTGAGGGCCTGGTCGATCTCGCCGGGGTGGTGCGGGCGGCACACGTACTCGTCGGTGTCGTCGACGTGCGCGATCACCCGGTCCAGGGCCTTCTCGACGACCTGGCGCGCGTTCTCGACCTCGGGCAGCTCGGGCACGGCACCAGCATGCCCGGTCGTGCACGACCGACACGTAACAGCCACGACACCTCCGGGCCGGTGCGCAGGCGCAGGGTGGCAGCGTGACCGTCGTGCTCACCCCCACCGCGATGCTCGCCGTCGCGCTCGAGGAGGCCCGGTCCGGTGCGGCGGCGGGAGGCGTGCCGGTCGGCGCGGCCCTGTTCGGCCCCGACGGCGCGATCCTCGGGCGCGGTCACAACCGCCGCATCCAGGACGGCGACCCCGCCACCCACGGCGAGACCGCCGCGTTCCGCGCCGCCGGGCGACGCCCCCACTACCGCGACACGACCATGGTCACGACCCTGTCGCCGTGCTGGTTCTGCGCCGGCCTCATCCGCCAGTTCCGCATCCCGCGCCTCGTGGTCGGCGAGGCGGAGAACTTCGGCGGCCAGCACGCCTGGCTCGCCGACCTCGGCGTCGAGGTCAGCGTGCTCGACGACGCCGAGTGCGCGGCACTCATGGCGCGCTTCGCCGCCGACCACCCCGAGGCGTGGCTCGAGGACATCGGGGGGCCGGAGTGACCGCTCCCGTCCCCCTGGTCGATCTCCAGCCGTGGTTCCACGGCACCGCCGACGACCGTGCCGCGGTCGCGCGCCGCGTCGACGAGGCCCTGTGCACCTCGGGCTTCCTGCTCGTCACCGGGCACGAGGTGCCGGGCGCGGTGCGCGCCGCGGCCCGGTCGGCGGCGCGGCAGTTCTTCGCCATGCCCGCCGAGGTCAAGAACGCGTACGCCGTCGGCGTCGGGGGCCGGGGCTGGCTCCCGCCCGGCGCGGAGGCGAACGCGGGTGCCGAGGGCGTGACCACCCCGCCCGACCTCAAGGAGAGCTGGTCCTGCGGCGCGGACACGCCCACCGGCGACCCCGAGGTGGACGCCGTCTGGTTCGCCCCGAACGTCTGGCCGCGCGAGGTGCCGGCGCTGCGCCCGGCGCTCACCGAGCACCTCGCGCACATGCGCGCGCTGGCCGACAAGCTGCTGGTGATCGGGGCCTGCGCGCTGGGGCTGGCGGAGGACTTCTTCACCCGGCGCACCCGGCACCCGTCCTACACGCTCAACGTCAACCGCTACCCGCCGCTGACCGAGACCGGTGAGCCCGCCGCGGGTCAGTTCCGCATCGGCGCGCACACCGACTTCGGGACGGTGACCGTGCTCGACCGCGAGGTCGGGGCCGGCGGGCTGCAGGTCGACGTCCCTGGCCTGGGCTGGGTCGACGCCCCGCACCACGCGGGCGCCTTCACGATCAACATCGGCGACCTGCTGGCGCGGTGGACCGGGGAGCGCTGGCGCTCCACCCGGCACCGCGTGCTCCCGCCGCAGGACGTCGCGCCCGATGAGGACCTGGTCTCGCTCGTCTACTTCTACGAGCTGGACCCGGACACGACGGTGGAGGCCCTCGGCCCGCCCGTCGGACACGTGGCCGCTGCACCGGTGCGCGCCCGCGAGTACCTCGCCGCGAAGTTGGCGGCGATCACCGTGCAGTGAGGGGAGACCCCGCGATGTCGATCGCCCAGGATCCGTCCGACGTCGTCGTCCGCGAGGGCGTCTACGGCGACAAGGTCGTCGCCGTCGAGCCCGGCGGCGCCGAGTTCATCCCGCTCGCCGAGCGGCACGGGCACCCGCGCCAGCTGTTCTGGACGTGGTGCTCCCCCAACCTCGAGTTCGCGACGATCTTCGTCGGGGTCCTCGCGGTCAGCGCGTTCAGCCTGTCGTTCTGGGGCGCCGTGCTGGGCATCGTCGTCGGCACCGCGCTGGGATCGCTGACCCACGGGCTGCTCTCGTCGCGCGGTCCGGCCACGGGCGTACCGATGATGGTGCTCTCCCGGCTCGGGTTCGGGTTCCGCGGCAACGCGCTGCCCGCCGGCCTGAACGCGATCGTCGGCGGCATCGGCTGGTTCGCGGTCAACAGCGTGTCCGGCGCGCTGGCGCTCGCGACGCTGACCGGCATGCCGGCCTGGCTCGGCCTGCTGATCGTGGCGGCGGTGCAGATCGGGGTGGCCCTGCTCGGGCACAACCTCATCCACGGCTTCGAGAAGGTCGTGCTGCCGGTGCTCGCGGTGGTCTTCGCGATCACGTCGGTGGTGATCCTCAGCCAGGTCGACCCGTCATTCGTCCCCACCGACGGCCAGCCCGCCGGGCCGGTCGCGGGGTTCCTGCTCACGGTCGGCGCCACGTTCGGTTACGCCGCCGGCTGGAACCCCTACGCCACCGACTACACCCGCTACCTCCCGCCGGCGACGAGCCCGCGCGCCACCGGCTGGGCCGCCGGGCTCGGGGTGTTCGTGCCGTGCGTGATCCTCGAGACCGTCGGCGCGGCGTCGGCGACGCTCGTCAGCGACCCGGACGCGACGCCGACCGGCGCGTTCACCGCCCACCTGCCCGGCTGGCTCGCCGCGCTGACCCTGCTGTGCATCGCCGTCGGCGCCGTCGCCGCGAACGCGATCAACATCTACTCGGGCGCCATGTCGTTCGTCGCCATGGGCCTCCGGATGCCCCTGCACCTGCGCCGGGCGCTCGCCGTCGGGGCCTTCGGGGTGCTCGGGTTCGTCGTGGCCCTGTTCGGCCTCGCCGACGCCGGGCACGCCTACGAGAGCTTCCTGCTGATCATCGCCTACTGGATCGGGCCGTGGCTGGCGGTCGTCTTCGCGGACTGGTGGCTGCGCCGCGGTTCAGAGGCCGAGGGCCTGCTCTTCGACGTGACCCACCGGAACATCGCCGGTCCCGTCGCGATGCTCGCCGGGATCGTCGTGTCGATCGTGCTGTTCGCCAACCAGGTGGCGTTCACCGGTCTCGTCGCGTCGGCCGTGCCCTCCGTCGGCGACATCGCCTTCGAGGTCGGCTTCCTCGTCAGCGGCGCGGTGTACCTGCTGATGCACCGCGGGAGCCGCGCCTCCGTCTGAGCCCGCCCGAGTCCCGCTACTCCCCCGAGCCCGCCCGCACCGGTCCCTCCGGTGCGGGCGGGTGTGTGTCCAGGGGCTTGCAGCCTTACTGTGTCCTGTAGATACTGTTTACAGCGGACACAGTCTCGAGAAATCTCCGGGCCCGTGTCGAGGACCGTGGCCGCCGTTCGACCTGAGGGCAGCACCGCCCACCAGGCGCCCCACCGGAGGTCACCATGTCCGCGATCACCGCTCCCGCCGCCACCGCCGCCCCCACCACCGGATCCCGCGTCCGCACCCGAGCGCTCGGCATCGTCGGCGCCGTCGCCGCGGCCCTGGTCGCGTGGGGTGTCGGTGCCCTCGTCGGCGCCGACTACTGGATCACCGACTCGATGGGCTCGGCCCGCGTCGACGTCACCGCCACGATCGGCACGACGGTCGTCCTCGGGCTGCTCGGGTGGGGCGTCCTGGCCCTCGCCGAGAAGGTCTCGCGCCACGGCCGCGCCGCCTGGACCGTCCTCGCCGTCGTGGTCACCGCCGCGTCGCTGGTGCCGATCGTGCTCGTCGAGGCCACGACGCCGACCCGCATCGGGCTGACGCTGGTCCACCTCGCCGTCGCCGCCGTCCTCATCCCGGCGTACACGCGGCACTGATCACCCACCCACCGGTCCGGGAGGAGAGCACGATGCGCGTCCTCGTCACCCAGTTCACGAGCCTCGACGGCGTCACCCAGGCGCCCGGCGGTCCCGAGGAGGACACCGACGGCGGGTTCGTCCACGGCGGCTGGTCGATGCCCTACTTCGATCCCGAGACGATGGGCGCCGCCTGGGACGCCGCGCTGCAGGAGGCCGAGGCGATGCTCTTCGGTCGCAGGACGTGGCAGGTCTCGGCGAGCGCGTGGCCCCAGCAGGCCGGTGACCCGTTCGCCGACCGGATCAACGGCATCACGAAGTACGTCGCCTCCCGCACGCTCACCGACGCGGACATGACGTGGTCGGGCTCGGTGCTCCTGCCGGCCGACGACGCCGTGGGCGCCGTGCGCGAACTGCGGGACCGCGACGGCGGGGCGCTGCTCGTGCAGGGCAGCGCGTCCCTCGCGGCGGCACTCGCCGAGGCGGACCTCGTCGACGAGTACAGGCTGATGATCGAGCCGATCCTGCTCGGCGGCGGCAAGGGCGTCTTCCCGACCACCGGCGTCGCCCGCCCGCTCGAGCTGACCGGTGTCACCCAGGCCGCGACCGGCACCCTGATCGCGTCGTACCGCCGGGTGCGCTAGCGCATGTGAGCACTTCGGAGTGTCCTGGCACTCCGAAGTGCTCACGTGCGCGGAGCGCACACCTCGGCGACGCAGCGGGCGACGGGACCGTCCGGGTCGGCGGTCGCGGCGAGGGTCGGCTCGTCGACGCCGAGACCCCGCAGCAGCGTGCGGCAGAACTCGGCGGCCACGTCCGCGGCGGACAGCCGGCCCCGCGGGTCGAACCACGTCCACATCCAGTGCAGCGAGCCGAACATCTGCAGGCTGCGCAGCCGCGCGTCGCCGGGCACGAACACGCCGGCGGCCTCGCCGTCGTGCAGGACGGCGACGACGAGGTCCCGGTACGCGTCGCGCTGGGCGCGCGCGGTCTCCATCCCGGGCTCGTCGGTGAGCCGGACGACCTCGCGCTGGAAGGCGACGGTGGTCGCGGGCTCGTCGACCGAGTAGCGCACGCCGGCGTGCACGAACGCCGCGATCCGCTCCGCCGGTGCCGGGAGCCGGGCCAGGAGCCCGTGGGCCTCGTCGAGCCGGCGGCGCATGTAGCGCTCCTGCACCTCGGCGAGCATCCGGTCCTTCGTCCCGAAGTGGTGGACGATCGTGCCCTTGCTCATCCCCAGTTCGGAGGCGACGTCACCGAAGTTGGCGCGGTCGTAGCCGCGCTCGGCGACGTGGCGGGTGAACGTCTCGAGGATCTCGTCGCGGCGCCCGCCGCGCGGACGTCCCGGGGCCACGGCCGGCTCGCTCATGGCACTCCCTTGTGGACTGACCGCACGTACGGGCAGAGTAGCCGAGGTCGCGTCGAGGCGGGAGGAGCGGACGTGGACGGTGGGATCGCCGACTGGGTCGCCCGGCGTGCACAGCGCCGGCCCGACGCGACGGCCCTCGTGGACGTCGCGACGGGCGCCCGCCACACCTACGCCGCGCTCGACCGTCGCGTCGGCGCCCGCGCCGGGGCGCTCGCCGCGCTCGGCGTCGGAGCCGGGACGCGGGTGGCGCTGCTCGGCGAGAACTCGGCCGCGTACCTCGAGTGGCTCTTCGGCGCCGCCCGGCTCGGTGCGGTGACCGTGCCCGTGAACCACCGCCTCGCGCCCGCCGAGGTGGCCCACGTGCTCGCCGACTCCGGCGCGTCGGTGCTGGTGCGCTCGACGACCTTCACGGCCCTGGCCGAGGCGGCCCTCGACGAGCAGCCCGGCGCGGCGGTCGTCGAGCTGGGGGCGGAGCCGGGGCACGAGCCCGCCGCGGGACAGCCGGTCGACGGCGGCAGCCCCTGCGTGATCATGTACACCTCGGGCACCACCGGCGTCCCGAAGGGCGCGGTGCTCACCCACGACAACATGCTGTGGAACGCGATCAACATGGTCACCGCGGGTCCGGGCATCGGCGGCACCGAGGTGACGATCGCGGCGGCACCGCTGTTCCACATCGGCGCGCTGGGCCTCTCCGCGCTCCCCTTGATCTACGCCGGCGGGACGGTCGTCGTGGTGCCGTCGTTCGACCCCGCGGCGTTCGTCGATCTCATGGCCCGCGAGGGCGTCACCACACAGTTCCTCGTCCCGGCGATGTGGGCGGCGCTGACACGGCTGCCGTCCCTGCCGCCGTTGCCCGGCCTGCGCTGGGCGATCTCGGGCGGCGCGCCGTGCCCGGTCACCGTCATCGAGCACTTCACCGGCCTCGGCTGGACGTTCACCGAGGGCTTCGGGATGACCGAGCTCTCGCCCGCCGCGCTCTTCCTCGACGCCGCCGACGTGCTCACGCACGCCGGATCGGTGGGCCGGCCGTTCATGCACGTCGACGCGCGGCTGGTGGACGAGCGCGGCGAGGACGTCGGGGTCGGCGAGGTCGGGGAGCTGGTGCTGCGGGGGCCGACGGTGTTCGCGGGCTACTGGAACCGCACGGAGGCGACCGCCGAGGTCATGCGCGACGGCTGGTTCCACTCCGGCGACCTCGGGGTCCGGGACGCCGAGGGCTTCGTGACGCTCGTCGACCGCAAGAAGGACATGATCATCACCGGTGGCGAGAACGTCTATCCGATCGAGGTCGAGCAGGTGCTGCACCGCCATCCCGGGATCACGGACGTCGCGGTCGTCGGCGTCGGTGACGCGCAGTGGGGCGAGACGGTGCTGGCGGTGGTGGTCGCTTCCGGGCCGCTGGACCCGGACGAGGTCATCGCGTACGCCCGCGAGCACATCGCGCACTTCAAGGCGCCGCGGCGCGTCGAGATCGTCGACGAGCTGCCCCGCAACGCCACGGGCAAGCTCCTCAAGCGGGTCCTGCGCGAGCAGTTCGCCGGCCAGGCCGAGGCGGTCCGCCGGTGACGGGGTCGGCGAGTGCGAGGAGCGAGGGACGCCCTGGGTGCGTGGGAGGCAGCGAGGGTCACCCTCGCTCCACCGGCTCGGCGCACGACGCGTGGGCGACGCCCGAGCGCCGGGCGCTGCGCGAGCTGGTCGCCGACTTCACGGCGCGCGAGATCGTCCCGCACCTCGACGGCTGGGAGGACGAGGGTGCGCTGCCGCGGTCGCTGCACGAGCGCGCCGGCGACCTGGGCCTGCTCGAGCTGGGCTTCCCGGCCGCCGCGGGCGGGACCGGCGAGCACCTCGACGCCTGCCTCGTCGCCGAGCAGCTGATCCTGTCCGGCGGGTCGAGCGGGGTCTGCGCGGGCCTGTTCACCCACGGCATCGGCGTCCCCCACATCGCCGCGGCCGGCGACCCCGACCAGATCGAGCGCTTCGTCCGTCCGGCGCTCGCGGGACGGACGATCACGAGCCTCGGCATCACCGAGCCCGAGGCCGGCTCGGACGTCGCCGCACTGAGCACGCGCGCCCGGCGGGAGGGCGACGAGTTCGTCGTCGACGGGGCGAAGACGTTCATCACCTCCGGAACGCGCGCCGACATCGTCACCACCGCCGTGCGTACCGGCGGACCCGGGCATCGCGGCATCTCCCTGCTGGTGATCGAGACCGACCGCCCCGGGGTGTCACGCTCGCGGCTGCGCAAGATGGGGTGGCACTGCAGCGACACCGCCGAGCTGCGCTTCGACGGGGTGCGGGTGCCGGCGTCGAACCTGGTCGGCGCCGAGAACACGGGCTTCCGCCAGATCATGGTCAACTTCGCGGCCGAGCGGATGTCGATGGCCGTGCAGGCCTACGCGACGGCCCAGCGCTGCGTCGACCTCACCATCGACTGGGCCCGGACGCGGCGCACGTTCGGCGAACCGCTGGCCCGGCGCCAGGTCGTGCGCCACCAGATCGCCGAGATGGCGCGCACGGCGACGGTGGCGCGGACCTACGTCCGGGACGTCCTGGCACGCTGGCAGGCGGGCGCCGACGTCGTCACCGAGCTCGCGATGGCCAAGAACACCGCGGTCGCGGCGTGCGACGCCGTCGTCGACCGGGCCGTCCAGCTGCACGGGGGCATGGGCTACATG
Organism: Actinomycetospora sp. C-140; assembly: GCF_054796175.1. Taxonomy (NCBI): domain Bacteria; kingdom Bacillati; phylum Actinomycetota; class Actinomycetes; order Pseudonocardiales; family Pseudonocardiaceae; genus Actinomycetospora; species Actinomycetospora sp. C-140. Next base: position 33,819 of record NZ_JBTWNF010000023.1, read on the forward strand.
CACGGCGTGGAGGTCGAGCGCCACTACCGCGACGCGCGCATCCTCGGCATCGGCGGCGGCGCGAACGAGATCATGACCGAGGTCGTCGCGGGGCGCCTGGGGCTGGAGTCGTGAGCGCCCCCGACATCTCGCCGCCGGCGGTGCTGGGCTCGCGGCTCGACCCGTCGACCCCGGAGTACGCCGCCGACCGCGCCGCGATGCTCGACGCGCTGGCCGGGGTCGACGAGGTGGCCGCGACGGTGCTCGCCGCCGGTGGGGCGAAGTACGTCGACCGCCACCACGACCGCGGCCGGCTGACGGCGCGGGAGCGCGTCGACCTCCTGCTCGATCCCGACGCCGCGTTCCTCGAGATCGGCGCGCTGGCCGGGGCCCACGAGCCGGATCTGACGACGCCCGGCGCGGGCCTCGTGGTCGGGATCGGGGCGGTCAGCGGCGTCGAGTGCCTGGTCATCGCCAACGAGCCGACGGTGAAGGGCGGCTCGATCACCCCGATCGGCGTCACCAAGCAGCTGCGCGCCCTGGAGATCGCCGAGCGCAACCGGCTGCCCGTCGTCGCCCTCGTCGAGTCCGGCGGCGCCGACCTGCCCCGCCAGGCCGACCTGTTCGTCCCCGGCGGCCGCACGTTCCGCGAGATGACGCGGCTCTCGGCGGCGGGCATCCCGACGATCGCCGTCGTCTTCGGCTCGTCCACCGCGGGCGGGGCCTATATGCCGGGGATGAGCGAGTACACCGTGTTCGTCCGCGGGCAGGCCACGGTCTACCTGGGTGGGCCGCCGCTGGTGAAGATGGCGATCAACGAGGACGTCGACGACGAGACGCTCGGCGGCGCGGAGATGCACGCCCGCGAGTCCGGGCTGGCCGACCACCTCGCCGCCGACGAGCGCGACGCCCTGCGCATCGGGCGGCGGATCGTCGCCGACCTGGGGTGGCGCAAGGCGGGGCCGGGACCGTCGGCAGCGCCCGACGCCCCCGTGTTCGCGGCCGAGGAGCTGCTCGCGTGCGCGGCGTCCGATCCGAAACGCTCGGTCGAGGTCCGCGACGTGCTGGCCCGCGTGCTCGACGGCTCGCGCTTCGACGAGCACAAGCCGCTCTACGGCACGACGCTCGTCTGCGGCTGGGGCTCGATCGGCGGCTTCCCGGTCGGGGTGCTCGCGAACAACGGCATCCTGTTCAGCGAGGAGTCCCAGAAGGGCGCGCAGTTCGTCCAGCTCGCCAATGCCCGGTCGATCCCGCTGCTGTTCGTCCAGAACATCACCGGGTTCATGGTCGGGTCGGCCTACGAGCGCGGCGGGATCATCAAGGACGGCGCCAAGCTGATCAACGCGGTGTCGAACTCCGAGGTCCCGCACCTGACGCTCATGGTCGGCGCGTCCTACGGCGCCGGGAACTACGGCATGTCCGGGCGCGCCTACGACCCGCGCTTCGTCTTCACGTGGCCGAACCACCGCATCGCGGTCATGGGCGGCACCCAGCTCGCCGGCGTGATGTCGATGGTGCAGCGGCGGTCGGCCGAGCGGGCGGGGCGCGGGTACTCGGACGAGACCGACCGCGCCACCCGGAAGGCGATCGAGGACGGCGTCGAGGCGCAGTCCAACGCGATCTACGCGTCGGGGCGGATGTGGGACGACGGCGTCATCGACCCCCGCGACACCCGCACCGTGCTGGGACTGGCGCTCTCGGCCGTCCACTCGGCCCCCGTCACCGGCGCGACCCGCTTCGCGCCGTTCCGGATGTGAGCGGGGTGGGCGGGTGTGTCAGCGAAGTGCCGTTGCAGACACTGAGCGTCCGTATCGGTACTTCGATCACAGGGGAGTGCCGGTGATCCGTACGCTGCTCGTCGCCAACCGCGGCGAGATCGCGCGACGGGTCATCTGCGGCGCGCGCACGCTCGGGATCCGCACCGTCGCGATCTACTCCGAGCCCGACGCCGACGCGCCGCACGCCGCCGAGGCCGATCGCGCCGTGGCGTTGCGCGGCTCGACGAGCGCCGAGACCTACCTCGATGCCGAGCAGGTCCTCGCCGCCGCGCGGGCGACCGGCGCCGACGCGGTGCACCCGGGCTACGGGTTCCTCTCGGAGAACGCGTCGTTCGCGCGGGCGTGCGGCGACGCCGGGCTCACGTGGGTCGGTCCGGACCCGGCGTCGATCGAGGCGATGGGCGTCAAGCACACCGCCAAGGCGCTGGCGCGCGAGGCGGGCGTCCCGACGCTGCCCGACGCCCTGCTGGAGACCGACGACCCCGACGGCTGGGGGCGGGCGGCCGAGGGCGTCGGCTTCCCGCTGCTGGTCAAGGCCAGCGCGGGCGGCGGGGGCAGCGGGATGCGGGAGGTCCGGTCGCCCGACGCGCTCGCCGACGCCGTCCGCTCCGCCCGCGCCGAGGCCGCGCGCAGCTTCGGCGACGACACCGTCTTCCTCGAGCGCCTCCTCGACGCGCCCCGACACGTCGAGATCCAGGTCGCCGGCGACACCCACGGCCACGTCCTGCACCTCGGCGAGCGCGAGTGCTCGATCCAGCGCCGGCACCAGAAGGTCGTCGAGGAGGCGCCGTCGCCCGTGGTGACGCCGGAGCTCCGCGACCAGATGGGCGCGACGGCCGTCGCGCTCGCGGAGAAGCTCGGCTACGTCGGTGTGGGCACCGTGGAGTTCCTGCTCGAGGATGCGGATTTCCTGACGTCTGACGCCAGCGTGGACGCCAGGCTGACACCGGCGAGCTACTACTTCCTCGAGATGAACACCCGGCTGCAGGTCGAGCACCCGGTGACCGAGGAGGTGTACGGCGTCGATCTCGTCGCCCTCCAGCTCGCGATCGCCGACGGGGAGCCGCTGCCGTTCACCCAGGAGGACCTGCAGCCGCGGGGCCACGCCGTCGAGGTGCGGCTCTACGCCGAGGACCCGGCCGCCGGCGACCGTCCGAGCCCGGGGACGCTCCACCGCTACTCCCACGACGCGGAGCTCCGCTGGGAGGACGCGCTCGGGACGTCGGGCGAGGTCAGCGCCTTCTACGACCCCATGATCGCCAAGGTGATCGCGCACGCCCCGACCCGCGTCGCGGCCGCGCGCCGGCTCGCCGCGGGTCTCGCCGCCGCCGAGATCCACGGCCCGGCGACCAACCGCGACCTGCTCGTCGCGGTGCTGCGCGACCCCGACTTCCTGGCGGGGCGGACCCGTACCGACTTCCTCGATCAGCACCCCGGCCTCCGCGCCCCGGAGCCCGCGACCCCTCGACTCGTGCACCTCGCCGCCGCCGTCGCGTGCACGTCCGCCACCCGGCGGGGGCACGACCCACTCGCCGTGCTGGCCCCGCCCGGCTGGCGGCCCCTGCGCGGCGCGCCCCGCCCGACCGTCACCTGGGCCGGCCCCGACGGCGAGGTCGCGGTCGCCGCGCGCCACACCGCGGACGGGATCGACCTCGACGGCCGACACCTCGGCCTGCGCGACCTGTCGCCCGAGAGCGTCCGCGTCACCCTCGACGGCGTCGAGTTCCGCTGCCGCGTCACCCAGCACGACGGAACCGCCCACGTCGACGACGGCGAGGGGCACAGCGCCTGGCGGGAAATGCCGCGCCTGCCCGCACCGGATGCTGCGGCCGGTGGCGCCGGCCCCGTGAGCGAGGTGCCCGGCACCGTCGTCGAGGTGCTCGTCCGCGCGGGTGACCCTGTCGTCGCCGGTCAGAAGCTCGTCGTCCTCGAGGCCATGAAGATGGAGCACCCGGCGCTCGCGGCCGCCGACGGCGTCGTCGAGACCGTGCACGTCGCGGTCGGCCAGTACGTCGAGGCGCACGCGACACTCGTGACCCTGGCGGTGGCCGAGTGAGCGACGGCGCCGGGCGCGAACGGGGAGTTCGCGCGCAGAGAAGCAGCGAACAGCTCGTTCGCTGCACGGAGGTCCCGGAGGAGCTGCTGCGATGAAGGTCGACGCCACCGTGGTCACGGGTGGGCTGGACGCGTTCGCCGACGACGCGGTCACCGCGGAGAAGGCCGGGTACGACGCCGTCTGGGCGTCGGAGACCCAGCACGACCCCGCCGTCCAGATCACCCTGGCCGCCACCCGCACCGAGACGATCACGCTCGGCACGGCGATCACCGTCGCGTTCGCCCGCACCCCGATGACGACGGCGATGACCGCCAACGACCTGCACCAGGTCACCGGCGGGCGCTACATCCTGGGCCTCGGCACCCAGATCAAGCCGCACGTCACCAAGCGCTTCTCGATGCCGTGGTCGCGGCCCGCCGACCGCATGCACGAGTACATCCGCGCCGTCCGCGCGATCTGGGCCGCGTGGAACACGGGTGAGCGGCTGGACTTCCGCGGCGAGTTCTACACGCACACGCTGATGACGCCGTTCTTCTCGCCCGACCCGAATCCGTACGGCACCCCGCCGATCCACCTCGCCGGGGTCGGCCCGCGGATGACGGCGGTCGCCGGCGAGGTCGCGGACGGCTTCATGGCGCACGCGTTCTCCACCGAGCGCTACCTGCACGAGGTGACCCTGCCGGCGCTGCACCAGGGCTTCGAGACGAGCGGCCGCGACGGCACCGGCTTCGAGTTCTCGGCGACGGCGCTGATCGCCACCGGCAACACCGAGGAGGAGTTCGCGGAGAGCGTCCGCGACGTCCGCCGCCAGGTCGCCTTCTACGGCTCGACCCCGGCGTACCACCCGGTGCTCGAGCTGCACGGCTGGGGCGACCTCGCCCGGGAGCTCAACACGCTGTCCAAGCGGGGCGAGTGGGAGGCGATGGGGGAGGCCGTCGACGACGAGGTCCTGCACACCATCGCGATCGTCGCCGAGCCCGACCAGGTCGGTCCGGCGCTCGAGGCGCGGTTCGGCGGCATCGCCCAGCGCATCCCGCTCTACGCGCCGACCGGCTCCCAGACCGACCGCTGGGGGCCGGCCCTGGCGCACCTGCAGGGAGGGAAGTAGTGGTCGCCTTCACCGAGGAGCACCAGGCGTTCCGCAAGACCGTCCGGACGTTCGTCGAGCGGGAGATCGACCCGTACGTCGACCAGTGGGAGCGCGACGAGCGCATGCCCACCCACGAGCTGTTCGGCAAGCTCGGCGAGCTGGGCTTCCTGGGCCTCGAGTACGACCCGGCCTACGGCGGGGGCGGTGCCGACCACCTCTTCTCCGTGGTGCTCGCCGAGGAGATCGGGCGCGCCGACGCCGCCGGGGTCGGCATGGCGATCGCCGTGCAGACCGACATGGCGACGCCCTCGCTGGCCCGCTTCGGGTCGGAGGAGCTGAAGCAGCGGTACCTGGCGCCCGCGATCCGCGGCGAGCACGTCACCGCCATCGCGGTCACCGAGCCCGACGCCGGGTCCGACGTCGCCGGGCTGCGCACCCGCGCGGTCCGGGACGGCGACCACTGGGTGATCCACGGGTCGAAGCTCTACATCACCAACGGGGTGCAGGCCGACTGGCTGTGCCTGCTCGCGCGCACGTCCGACGAGGGGGGTGCGCGGGGGATGTCGCAGATCATCGTCCCGACGGACACGCCCGGGGTGTCGGTCTCGCGCACGCTCGACAAGCTGGGCAACCGCTGCTCGGACACCGCGGAGCTGTCGTTCGACGGTGCCCGTGTCCCCCTGAGCAACACCATCGGCCGCGAGGGCCGCGGCTTCCAGCAGCAGATGGCGCAGTTCCAGAACGAGCGCATGGTCGCCTGCTACGGCCGCGTCGGCGCCTGCGAGCGGGCCCTCGACCGCACCGCGACCTACCTGCGCAACCGGCACGCGTTCGGCGGCCCGCTGATCACCAACCAGTACCTGAGCTACCAGCTCGCCGAGCTCTACGCCCGCGTCGACATGTGCCGGCACTACAACTACGCGTGCGCCGAGGCGTTCATGCGCGGCGAGGACACGTCGCGGTTCGCGACGATCGCCAAGCTCGCGATCGGCCGGCTCTGCGAGGACGTCGCCCGGACCTGTCTGCAGTACCACGGCGGGCTGGGCTACATCGAGGAGACGTGGACGGCGCGGTTCCTGCGCGACATGCGCATCACCTCGATCGGCGGCGGCGCCGACGAGGTCATGCTCCAGGTCATCGCGAAGATGCACGGCATGTGAGCAGTTGGCGCCCCGGTGAGGGCGTTAACTACTCACATGGGAGTGCGGGTCGTGCCGCTGCCGCCGGAGCAGGCGGTGACGCTGCTGACGGAGCCGGAGGCGTTCACCGAACGCTTCGGGCTCACGCTCGTGGACGGCTACCTCGCCTTCCCCGAGGCCCTCGAGCCCACCGTGCGCGCGCTCGAGGGCGGGGTCGACCCGTCGTGGTTCGCGCACCTGCTCGTCGAGGGCAGCGAGGTCGTCGGGCTCGGCGGTTTCACGGGTCCGCCGACCGACGGCGAGGTCGAGATCGGCTACTCGGTGGCGCCGTCGCGGCAGGGTCGGGGCATCGCGACGGCGGCGGTCGGGCAGTGGCTCGAGCGCGCGCGGGCCGGCGGCGTGCGGCGGGTCCGGGCCCACACGCGCGCCGAGGAGAACGCCTCGGTGCGCGTCCTGCGCCGGTGCGGCTTCACCTTCGACGGCGAGGCCGACGACTCCGACGAGGGCACGGTGTGGCGCTGGGTGCGGGACCTCGATTGAGCCGAACGGTCCCCTGAACTCCCCTTGATGATCTACCGTGCCGCCGTGACCGCGCCCCGCGAAGCCCCGCCCGCCCCCGTGCAGCGCTCGTTCGTGCTCTGGATCGCCGCCGTGGTGGTCGGACTCCTCGGCAGTGTCATCGGCTTCGTCACCGCCCCGCCGATCCCGGACCTGCCCGGAGCGACGGCCGGCGCCGTCAGCGGCCTCGTCGTCGGCGTCGTCTTCCTCGTGCTGTTCGTCGTCGGCGCCGTCAAGATGCGCCAGGGCATGAACTGGGCACGGCTGACGCTCGCGATCGTCGGCGGCATCTCGGTGCTGTTCACGGTGCTGGGCCTGCTGCTCTCGGCCGGCATCGGCTTCAGCCTGCCCCTGGTGCCGACGATCGCGAACCTCGTGCAGGCGGCGCTGATCGTCGCGGCGATCATCTTCTCCTACCAGGCCACGGCGAACCCGTACTTCCGCGCCCGCGCATGAGTAATCGGTGGCGCCGGTCACGCAGATTTTGAGTATTCGCTTCGTCTGTCCGGGTCATGACGGGCGCCCTACGTTCTCGCCATGAGCGCCCCGAACCCGCCCTACGGCCAGCAGCCCCCCGCCGGCGGACCGCCGTACGGCCCGCCCCCGACGTCCGGCCCGTCCCCGCAGTACGGGCCACCCCAGTACGGGCCACCCCAGTACGGCCCACCCCGCTACGGCCCGCCCACCGGCGGCCAGCAGTACGGCCCGCCCACCGGCGGCCAGCAGTACGGCCCGCCCACCGGCGGCCAGCAGCAGTTCGGCCAGCAGCAGTTCGGCCAGCAGCCCGGCCAGCAGCCGTTCGGTCAGCAGTCGTTCGGCCCGCCGCCACCCGCCGGTCAGCCACGGCCGTCCGCTCCCTCGACCCCCGGCGCCAACGCCCTCATCCCCCCGGGCTTCGGCGGCGTCCCGCTGCCGGTCGACATCCCGCCGACCGTGCAGCGCGCGTTCCTGCTCTGGATCGGGATCATCGCCGTCAACGTCGTCGGCACGGTCCTGTCGACGATCGGGGTCGGCGACGTGTTCTCCGGCGTCGGGATCGTGTTCGCGCTGCTCGGCGGCGCGATCGGCGTGTTCCTCGCCCTGCACTTCCGCGGTCGCGCGCAGTGGGCGCGCATCGTGCTCACGGTCCTGACCGGCCTCGCGATGCTGTCGAGCGTCTTCTCGTTCTTCGGCGCGTTCGTGCTCCTGGCCTTCCTGCCCGTCTACGGGATCATCGCGCTCGCCACGAGCGCGGTCGTGCTCGCCGGGGGCACCCTCGCGCTGATCAACGCATGGAACGCCGCGTCGACCGCCTGGTTCGGAAAGCTCGGGTTCTGAGCGGAGCCGACGTCGCCCGGGTGCGGTAGAACGGCGGGGTGGCTGGACAGGACCGCCCCTGGGGCTTCCGCACGCGCGCGGTGCACGCCGGCGCGGTGCCCGACGCGTCGACCGGCGCGCGCGCCGTGCCGATCTACCAGACGACGAGCTTCGTCTTCGACGACACCGCGGACGCCGCGAACCTCTTCGCGCTGCAGAAGTACGGCAACATCTACAGCCGGATCGCGAACCCGACACTCGCGGCGTTCGAGGAGCGGATGGCGAGCCTCGAGGGGGCGCTCGGGGCGGTGGCGACGAGCTCCGGGCAGGCCGCGGAGTTCCTCACCTTCGCCACCCTCGCGGGCGCCGGCGACCACATCGTCGCGTCCGCCGCGCTCTACGGCGGCACGGTCACGCAGCTCGACGTGACCCTGCGCCGCTTCGGGGTCGACACCACGTTCGTCGCCGGCGACGACCCCGACGCGTTCCGCGCCGCGATCACCGAGCGGACGCGGTTCGTGTTCGCCGAGATCGTCGCGAACCCGTCGGGCGACGTCACCGACGTGGCCTCGCTCGCGGAGGTCGCCCACGAGCGCGGCCTGCCGCTGATCATCGACGCGACGATGGCGACGCCGTACCTGTGCCGCCCGATGGAGCACGGCGCCGACATCGTGATCCACTCGGCCACCAAGTTCCTGGGCGGGCACGGCACCACGATCGGCGGGGTGATCCTCGAGTCCGGCCGGTTCGACTGGGGCAACGGCAACTTCCCGCAGATGACCGAGCCGATCCCGTCGTACGGCGGGCTGACGTGGTGGGGCAACTTCCAGGAGTACGGCTTCCTCACCAAGGTGCGCTCCGAGCAGCTGCGCGACATCGGGGCGACCCTGTCCGCGCACTCCGCGTTCCTGCTGCTCCAGGGCCTCGAGACGCTGCCGCAGCGCATGGACGACCACGTGGCCAACGCCCAGCGGGTCGCGGAGTGGCTGGACGCCGACGAGCGGGTCGCGTGGGTCAGCTACGCCGGGCTGCCGGGCCACCCGCACCACGCCCGGGCGCAGCACTACCTGCCCAGGGGCCCCGGCGCGGTGTTCAGCTTCGGGGTCCGGGGCGCGTCCGACGACGAGGACGCCGCCCGCGCGGCCGGCCGGCGCTTCATCGAGTCGGTGCAGATGTGCAGCCACCTCGCGAACATCGGCGACGCCCGCACGCTCGTGCTGCACCCGGCGTCGACCACCCACCAGCAGCTCACCGCCGAGCAGCTGCGCGAGGGCGGCGTGCGGCCCGACCTCATCCGCATCAGCGTCGGCATCGAGGACCCCGAGGACATCCTCTGGGACCTCGACCAGGCGCTCACCGAAGCCACCAAGGAGAGCGCGTGACCTGGACCCCGCCGAGCGCGCAGGAGCGCCAGGCCATCCTGCGCAAGACGCACTCCGTCGCGATGGTCGGCGCGTCGCCGAACCCCGCGCGGGCGTCGAACTTCGTCGCCACCTACCTGCTGTCCACCGACCTCGACGTGTACTTCGTCAACCCGAACGCCACCGAGATGCTCGGGCACCCGATCTACCCGTCGCTCGACGCGCTGCCCGTCACGCCCGACCTCGTCGACGTCTTCCGCCGCATGGAGGACCTGCCGGACGTCCTGGACGCGACGATCGCGTCGGGGGCGTCGACGTTCTGGCTGCAGTTCGGGCTCTACGACGAGGCCCTCGCGGCGCGGGCCGAGGCGGCCGGTCTCACCGTCGTGATGAACCGGTGCCTCAAGGTCGAGCACGCCCGCTTCCACGGCGGCCTGCACCTCGCGGGCTTCGACACCGGCGTGATCAGCTCACGCAAGCGCTGACCTCGCCGGCCGGGTCTCAGCCGAGCGCGGCCGCCGCCGCCCGCAGCGCCGCGAGCTCGTCGCGGGCGAGCTCGGGGTAGGTCGGCCCGGACGACCCGGCGCACCACCGCTCGAAGGCGCGGTAGAAGGCGTCCACGCCGAGGTCGGCCGCGAGTCCCGCGCTCGGGTCGGCGACGCCGCGGGCGCGCAGCGCGTCCGCCATCGCCGCGCGCAACGAGGCCTGCTTGAAGGCCGCCCGCTCGGCCAGCTCGCCGTTCTCGGCGATGACGGCCCGCAGGCGCGGGCCGTACTCCCGCTGCTCGGCGGTGAACACCCCGGTGGCGGCGTCGAGGCCCGCGGCGACCGCCCCCAGCGGCGTCGCGTCGGGGGGCGCCCCGGCGATGCCCTCGGCGAGGAGCCGCCCGAGGACCTCCTGACCCGCGAAGAGCACCTCGCGCTTGTCGGCGAAGTGCCGGAAGAACGTCGTCCGCGTCAGCCCGGCCCGCTCCGCGATCTGCGCGACGGTGGTGGCGGCGTAGCCCTGCTCGCCGATGAGGTCGAGCGCGGCGCGCACCAGCCGCGGACCGGCGTCCGGTTCCCAGCGGGCCACGGTCCCAGCCTAGTGATGCGACTCAGTACCGTCACAGTGCTACGGTGACGGTACTCAGTACCGTCATGTCCCTGGAGGGCATCATGCGCGTTCTCGTCACCGGCGCCGCCGGCCACATCGGCTCGGCCGTCGTCCCCGAGCTGCTCCGGGCGGGCCACGACGTCGTCGGCCTCGCGCGCTCCGAGGCCTCGGCGATCACCGTGAAGGAGCTCGGCGCCGAGGCCCGCCGCGGCGACGTGGCCGACCTCGACGGCCTGCGCGCGGCCACGGACGGGGTGGACGCCGTCGTGCACCTCGCCTACGACCACGACGCCGTCCACCGCGGGGCGCTCGCGGACGCCGCGGCGGCGGACGTCGCGGTGGTCCGGGCGCTCGGCGAGGCGCTGGCCCCGACCGGCGGGACCCTGGTGGGGGTCGGGATGACCCGCACCGGCGACGCGGACCTGGACCGCGTCATGGACGCGAACCCCCGGTCGGCCGTCGCGGGCGCGGTCACCGCGCTCGCCGACCGCGGCGTGCGGACCCTGCTCGTCGCGATCCCGCCGGTCGTCCACAGCGACCGGGACCGCGGCGGCTTCCTCCCGACGCTGATCGGGATCGCCCGGCGCACCGGGGTGTCCGGCTACGTCGGCGACGGCACCCAGCACTGGCCCGCGGCCCACACCCTGGACCTCGCGGCGCTCTACCGCCTGGGCCTGGAGAAGGCCCCGTCCGGCACGACGCTGCGCGGCGCCACCGAGCCGGGTGTCACCGTCCGCGCGATCGCCGAGCGCATCGGACGCCACATCGACGTGCCCGCCGTCAGCGTCCCCGCCGAGCGGGCCACGGAGCACTTCGGTGCGTTCGGCGCCTTCATGGGCTTCGACTTCACGATGGACAACGCGGAGACCCGCGTCCTGGTGGGCTGGGAGCCGACGCATCCCGGTGTCCTCGCCGACCTCGACGAGGGCCACTACTTCCGCCGGTGATCACCCGCGTCGGCGCCGGACCTCCGTCGCCAGCACCGCGGCCTGCACGCGGCGCTCGAGGCCGAGCTTGGCCAGCAGGCGCGTGATGTGGTTCTTGACCGTCTTCTCGGCCAGGAACAGCCGCTCGCCGATCTGGCGGTTGGTCAGGCCCTCGCCGATGAGCTCGAGCACCGCGTGCTCCTGCGGGGTCAACCCGGCGGTGGGGTCCGGCGCCTCCGCCGGGGTACGCAGCTCGGCCATCAGCGCGGCGGCGGCGCGGTGGTCGAGCAGCGAGCGCCCCGAGCCGACCGCCCGCACCGCGGCCGGGATGTCGCTGCCCCGCACGTCCTTGATCACGTAACCGGCCGCGCCCGCGAGCACCGCGTCCAGCATCGCCTGCTCGTCGGTGAACGACGTCAGCATGAGGCACGCCAGGTCGGGATGACGCGAGCGCAGCTCCCGGCACAACTCGATGCCGTTGCCGTCGGGGAGGCGCACGTCGAGCACGGCGACGTCGGGGACGGCCGCCCCGACGCGCGCGACGGCCTCGGCGACCGTGCCCGCCTCGCCCACCACCTCGAGGTCGGGATCGTCGGCGAGCAGGCCCGCGACCCCGCGACGGACGATCTCGTGGTCGTCGACGAGGAAGACGCGGATCACGCCCCTCAGCCTAGGCGCCGCCGGCACGGGGGTCCCGGCGCAGGAGGGACCGAGGTCCCGGCGACCGGGGACCTCGCGGACCTGATCTCGACCACGCGGTGCGGGTGATCCTGACCGGCGTCAGCCACCACCACGAGACGGGGCGGAGCGCACGGTGTCTCCACTGGATGCGGCCCGATGGCAGTTCGGGATCACCACGGTCTACCACTTCCTGTTCGTGCCGTTGACGATCGGCCTCGCGCTCCTGGTGGCCGTCATGCAGACGGCCTGGCACCGCACCGGGTCGGAGCACTGGCTGCGGGCGACCAAGTTCTTCGGGAAGCTCTTCCTGATCAACTTCGCGATGGGTGTCGTGACCGGCATCGTCCAGGAGTTCCAGTTCGGCATGAACTGGAGCGACTACAGCCGCTTCGTCGGTGACGTCTTCGGCGCGCCGCTGGCCATCGAGGGCCTCGTGGCGTTCTTCCTCGAGTCGACGTTCCTCGGCCTCTGGATCTTCGGTTGGGACCGCCTCCCACGTCGCGTGCACCTCGCGTGCATCTGGCTCGCCGCGATCGGCACCGTGCTCTCGGCGTACTTCATCCTCGCCGCGAACTCCTGGATGCAGCACCCGGTCGGCTTCCGGTTCAACCCGGTCTCCGGACGCGCCGAGCTCACCGACTTCCTCGCGGTGCTGACGCAGAAGACCGCGCTGGTGACGTTCGCGCACACGATCACCGCGGCCCTCGTCGTGGCCGGCGCCGCGGTGATGGGCGTCAGCCTGTGGTTCCTGGCCCGGCGCCGCGAGGACGGCCTCTTCCGGCCCGCCATGCGGCTCGGGGCGTGGACGGTGCTCGTCGCGAGCGTCGCGGTCATCGTCAGCGGCGACCTCCAGGCCAAGATCATGACCGAGCAGCAGCCGATGAAGATGGCCGCGGCCGAGGCGCTCTACGAGACCTCCACACCGGCCTCGTTCTCGCTGTTCACGATCGGCAGCCTCGACGGCTCCCAGGAGCTGTGGAGCGTGCGGGTGCCCGGAGTGCTGTCCTACATGGCCACGGGGTCGACGGACGGCACGGTCGAGGGCATCAACGACGTCCAGCGCGCCGAGCAGGCCCGCTTCGGCCCCGGCGACTACCGGCCGATGATCCCGGTGACGTACTGGACCTTCCGCTTCATGATCGGCTTCGGCGCCCTCGCGGCCCTCGTGGCGATCGCGGCGCTGTGGTTCGGCCGCCGGGACCGGGTCCCCGCGCGCTGGTTCGCCCGCGTGGCGCTGCTGTCCATGGCGCTGCCGCTGCTCGCCAACTCCATGGGCTGGATCTTCACCGAGATGGGCCGCCAGCCGTGGGTCGTCTACGGGCAGATGCGCACGGCCTCGGGTGTCTCGCCGTCGGTGGGCATCGCGTCCGTCCTGACCTCGCTGATCGTGTTCACCCTGCTCTACGGCGGGCTCGCCGTGATCGAGGGCTGGCTGCTGATCCGCACGATCACCGCCGGCCCGGCGCCCGCACCGCCCCCGGAGGCGGTGTCGCCCCGGGAGGACGACGCCGCCGACCGCCCCTTCGCCGTGGCCTACTGAGAGGCAGGAGAGATGGCACTCACCGACGTCTGGTTCCTGCTCATCGCGATCCTCTGGACCGGCTACTTCGTCCTCGAGGGGTTCGACTTCGGCGTGGGCGCGCTCCTGGGCGTGCTCGGGCGCGACGACACCGACCGCCGCGTCATGATCAACACGATCGGGCCGTTGTGGGACGGCAACGAGGTCTGGCTGCTCGTCGCCGGCGGCGCGACGTTCGCGGCGTTCCCCGAGTGGTACGCGAGCCTGTTCTCGGGCTTCTACCTCGCGCTCCTGCTCGTGCTCGTCATGCTGATCGGGCGCGGCGTGGCCTTCGAGTACCGCGGCAAGGTCGACTCGGCGCGCTGGCGGGCGACCTGGGACCGCGTCATCATCGTCTGCTCCGCCGTCCCCGCCCTGCTCTGGGGCGTCGCGTTCGGCAACATCGTCCGCGGCGTGCCGCTGGACGCGGACCACGAGTACGTCGGCACCTTCCTCACGCTGCTCAACCCCTACGCCCTGCTCGGCGGCCTCACGACCCTGGCGCTGTTCGTCCTGCACGGCGCGGTGTTCCTGTCGCTCAAGACCGACGGGGACATCCGGACGCGTGCCCGGGCGCTCGCCGTGCGCGTCGGTGTCGTCGCGGTGCCGGTGGCGGCCGCGTTCCTGCTCTGGACCTGGCTCGCCCACGGCGCGACCGTCGTCACCGCGGTGCTCGCGCTGGTCGCCGCGGCCGCGCTGGTCGGCGGCATCCTCACCACCCGCGCCGGACGCGAGGGCTGGGGCTTCACGCTGACCGCGGGCACGATCGTCGCGGCGACGGCGTTCCTGTTCACCGCGCTCTACCCGTTCGTGCTGCCCTCGACGATCAACCCGGCGTTCGGGCTGACGACCACCAACGCGGCGTCCACGCCCTACACGCTGACGATCATGACCTGGGTCGCCGCGATCATGACCCCGATCGTCCTGTGCTACCAGGCCTGGACGTACTGGGTGTTCCGCCAGCGGATCGCGAGGACCCACATCGCGCCGCCCGCCCGGACACCGGAGCCGCGCCCGGAGCCCCGCCGGGAGCGGCAGCCGGTACAGGACCCGGCCGTCGAGGAGCACGCGTGAGGCCTCTCGACCCGCGCCTGCTGCGCCACGTGGCGCCGGTGCGGCGCCACGTCGTGCTCTGCGCCGGGATCGGGATCGCGACCGCCGGGCTGGTCGTGGTCCAGGCCGATCTCCTCGCCACCGCGGTGACACGCGGCTTCCTGGGCGGGGAGGGCCCCACCGCGCTGATCGGGGTGCTCGCGGCGCTGCTCGCCGTCGTCGCCGGTCGGGCCCTGCTCGCCGGGGGCGGCGAGGTCGCGGGCGCCCGGGCGGCCGCGTCGGTCGTCGCGAGCCTGCGCGGCCGTCTCGTCGCGAAGGCGCTGGAGCTCGGGCCCGACGACCCCCGGCTGCCGGAGCCGAGCCGGCTGGCGACGCTCGCGACCCACGGTGTCGACGGGCTCGACGGCTACGTGCGCCGCTACCTGCCGACGCTGCTGGTGGCGGCCGTCGTGCCGCTCGCGGTGGGGGTGTTCGTCCTGGGCGCCGACCCGCTCTCGGCGGTCGTCGTGGCGGTGACCGTCCCGCTGATCCCGATCTTCATGATCCTCATCGGCATGTACACCCAGCGGGCGGTCGCCCGGCGGTGGCGGGCTCTCGCGGTGCTCGGGCACCACTTCCTCGACCTCGTCGCCGGGCTCGACGTGCTCGTGGCCTTCGGGCGCGCCCGGCGCCAGGCCGGGCGGATGCGCGAGATCGCCGAGCGCCACCGCGCCGCGACGATGGCCACGCTGCGGGTCGCGTTCCTCTCCGCGCTGGCGCTCGAGCTGCTCGCCACCCTGTCGGTGGCACTCGTCGCGGTCGCGGTCGGCCTGCGCCTCGTGCACGGCGACCTCGACCTGCACACCGCGCTGCTGGTGATCGTCCTGGCGCCGGAGGTCTACCTCCCGCTGCGGGCGGTGGGCGCCCGGTTCCACGACAGCCTCGGCGGCCTCACCGCCGCCGAGGAGGCCTTCGCGGTCCTCGAGCTCGAACCCCTGTCCGCCGGGGCGGGCGAGCGCCGGCCCGCCCCCGACCCGCGCCGCGTCCCGCTGCGCGTCCGGGAGGTCGGGGTCGCCGGGCGCGGCGGCGATCCCGTCCTCTCCGGGTTCTGCCTGCACGTCGCCCCCGGCGAGGTCGTCGGGGTCGCCGGCGCCAGCGGCGCGGGCAAGACCACGCTGCTCGACCTGCTGCGCGGTGCCCGCCGGCCCCACACCGGCCGCGTCGAGGTCGGCGGGGTCGACCTCACCGCGATCGACCCGGCGGCCTGGCGGGACCGGGTGGCGTGGGTGCCACAGCGACCGGTGCTGCTCGCCGGCACCGTCGGCGACAACCTGCGTCTCGGCGCGCCCGGCGCCTCCGGGGAGAAGGTGGCGGCCGCGGCCGCGGCGGCGGCACTCGACGTCCCGCTGGACACGCCGGTCTCCGACGGCGGCGCCGGCCTGTCCACCGGGCAGCGGCGCCGCGTCGCGCTCGCGCGCGCCCTGCTCGCCGACCGGCCGCTGCTCCTGCTCGACGAGCCGACCGAGGGCGTCGACGCCGACACCGAGGCGGCGATCCTCGACGCCCTGCCCGCCGCGCTCGCCGGGCGCAGCGCGGTCGTGGTCAGCCACCGCGACGCCGTGCTGGCGCTGTGCGACCGGGTCGTGGAGGTGCCGCACCGCGTGGTCGCAGCGCCGTCGACCGCTGGGGAGGTCGCCCCGCCCGCCACGACCCGCCGCGCCCCCGTCCCGATCCCGTCGGCCACCGACCTCGTGACCCCGTCCGGACCGGAGGGCACGTGGCGTTGGCTCGCCCGCCTCCTGCGCCCGCGCATCGGACGCTGGGCGCTCGCCGTGCTCCTCGGCGCGCTCGCCACCGGCTGCGGCATCGCCCTGACCGGCACGTCCGCCTGGCTGATCTCCGCCGCCGCGCTGCACCCGCCGGTGCTGACGCTGATGGTCGCCATCGTCGCGGTGCGCACCTTCGGCCTGGCCCGGGGCGTCCTGCGCTACGGCGAGCAGCTCGTCGGCCACGACGCCGCGCTGCGCCTCGGCGCCGACCTGCGCGTGCGGATCTGGAGCGCGCTCGTGCGCCTGGGCCCGGCGGCCACCGCCCGGCGCCGCCGGGGGGACCTGCTCGCCCGCCTCGTGGGCGACGTCGACGCGGCCGAGGACATCGTGGTGCGCGTGGCGCTGCCCGCCGCCCGCGCCACCCTCGTCGGTCTCGCGGCGGTGGCGGCGCTCGCGCTCCTGCTGCCCTCGGCCGGGCTCGCGCTCGCGCTCGGGCTGCTCGTCGCCGGCGTGGTCGCGCCCGCCCTGGCCCTGCGCGCGGTCCGCACGGCGGCGGCGCGCACCGCCGGGCTGCGAGGCGAGGTGCTCGCGAGCACGACCGAGACGCTCGAGGCCGCCGCCGAGATCGTCGCGTTCTCGGCCGCGGAGGACCGTCGCCGCGACCTCGCCGCCGTCGACGCCCGTCTCACGGCCGCCTCCCGCCGCGCCGCGTTCTCCACCGGCCTCGGCGCGGGCCTCGGGGTGCTCGCCCTCGGGGCGACGACCGTGGCGACCACGGGGCTGGGTCTCGCCGCCCTGGCGCGCGGTGACCTTGCCGGCACCGCGCTGGCGGTGCTCGCGCTGGTCCCGCTGGCGTGCACCGACGCCGTGGCCGGGCTGCCCGAGGCCGCCACGCGGCTCGCGACCGCAGGGCCGGCGGTGCGTCGCCTCGCCGAGCTGGAGGGCACGCCCGCGCCGGTGGCCGATCCCGTGGCGCCCGCGGCAGTGGGGGCGGGCGACCACCTCGGCGCCGAGGACCTCGCCGTGCGCTGGCCCGGGGCGACGCGGGACGCGGTGCACGGCGTCGACCTCGACCTGGCCCCCGGCGACGCCCTCGTGGTCGCCGGACCGTCCGGCGCCGGCAAGAGCACGCTGCTCGCCGCCCTCGCGCGCACGCTGCCGGCGCGGGCCGGGCGGGCCACGGTCGACGGGGTGGACGTCGCATCGTGCGCCGGCGACGAGGTGAGGGAACGGCAGGCCTGGTGCGGCGCGTCGAGCCACCTGTTCGACTCCACCGTGCGGGAGAACCTGCTGCTCGCCCGGCCCGACGCGACCGACCACGATCTGGTGGACGCGCTGCGGCGCGCCCGCCTCGGCTCCTGGCTCGCCGAGCTGCCCGACGGGCTCGACACCCCGATCGGCGCGCACGGCGGCGCCGTGTCCGGCGGCGAGCGCCAGCGCCTCGGTGTCGCCCGCGTGCTGCTGGCCGACCGCCCGGTGCTCGTGCTCGACGAGCCGGCCGCCCACCTCGACCCCGCCACCGCCGAGGAACTGTGCGCCGACCTCCTGGCCGCCGGGCGCGATCGCACGATGCTCGTCGTCAGCCACCGGCCCGCCGAGTTCCCCGGGGTGCGCGTCGCGCATGTGAGCACTTCGGAGTGCCCCAGCACTCCGAAGTGCTCACGTGCCGTAGGCACCCGTCACTCGTCCGGAGGGTCGGGTGCCGTCACCGGTCCGGCGGCGGCGCCGGTGATCTAGCGTCCCGCCCACCTCGCGACCGTGACGACGTCACCGCTCCCCGCGCCGCCCGTCCCGGCTCGCATGTGCTCCCCCGACGACGTCGACATCGAGGTGCCCCGGATGACCCACACCCTGCCCCGCACGCTGTCCCGGACGCTGGTCGGCGGCGTGCTCGGACTCGCCGCGTTCTCCGGCTCGATCGGCGCCGCCGGCGTCGCGGTCGCCGCCCCGGCCGACCCGCCGCCGTGCGACCCGACCAGCAGCGGCTGCCGGGCGCCGAACCTCACCGGCGTCGGCGGACCGCTCCCGGGGCCTGCCGACCCCGGCGAGGCCCAGCAGGTCGACGTCTTCCAGAAGGGCCTCGAGGCCTGTGCCGGCAGCGGTGTCCCGGACGCCGCGCCCACGTGCGACTTCGTCGGGCAGCTCTACGGCCCCGTGCGGCAGGCGAACCCGAACGACTAGCGGGCCCGGAGGGCGCCCCCGGTGAAGGACCACACCGCGAGGAGCGTCGCGCCCAGGGTCAGGATCATGGCGCCGGGGACGTGGACGGCGAGCGTCGCGCCGCTGCCGAAGTACGCCTGGACGAAGCTCAGCACGAACACGAGCGCGGCCACGACCGTCGGCCACAGCGCCGCCCCGCCCCGCCACACCAGTGCCGCGGCGATCATCGCCAGCCCGGACACGACGTGCAGCACGATCGCGCCGGTGGCGTGGAGCCCCTCGGCCGCCTCGGAGCCCTGCGGGCCGAGGAGGGAGCCGGCCGTGACGAACTGCCACAGCAGCACGACGACGGTGAGCACGGAGAGGACACGCAGGGCCGTGACGGCGGGCGCCGAGGTCGGGCGCGCGGTCGCGGTGTGGGTCATGGACGAACCTTTCGTGGTGGTCGCCCCCGGGTCTACCCGGATCGTGTCCGGCTCGATCACCGATGCCGGATTCCACAGCGATCTCACAGCGCGGCCGCCGGCAGCGACGCGGTCCACGCCGACAGCACGCTCGCGCGCCGGCTGCGCGACATCGGGGTCCTGCGCCAGCACTTCCTGGTCGAGCGCGACGTGCTGACCGCGGCGGGCGCCGTCCTGTCCGGCGGCGAGGCGGCGGTCCCGGTCTTCTAGGACGCCGACCGGTCACAGCGCCTGGACCCGCTCCACCACGGCGTCGAGACGCGTGAGGCACGGGCCCAGCGTCTCCAGCTCGCCGCGGCCCTCGCGCAGCACCTGCAGCGCGACGTGCGGCGGGAGCCCGGGGAACGGGGTGTGGCGCGTGCCGATCGCGGTCCCGACGCCGTCGGCGGCCGCGGCCAGGTTCGCCCGGACCTCGGGCGGCCCCCCGGCCCGCACGGTCGGCGCCACGGTCCCGACGAGGTCGGTGACGCCGGCGGCCTCCGCGATCGCGGCGATCTCGCGGGCGATCTCCCCGGTGACGTCGCGGTCGGGGGGCGCGGCGTGACGGGCAGCGGGAGCCCGCCGGACCGTCTCGGTCTCGTCGGACGAGGGTGCCGCCGGCACCTCGAACCCGGCGGGTGTCAGCGGCGGCGTCGGATCGGCGGGCGGACCGGACGGGCGGCGCGGCCGCACGGCGATCCGGACGTGCTGGGTGGCGCTGACCGAGCCGGGCACCGTGGACAGCGCCCCGAGCACGACGACCGCCTTGGGGTCGTCGCGCATCCCCGGCACGTGGCCGAGCACGTCGGCGAGCAGCGTGCTGATCCGCGGGGTCCGGCTGGTGCTGCCGGTGAGGTAGACGTCGACGAGCCCGTCGGGCGTGGTGCCGGCCCGCGCGACGGTGTCGCGCAGCTCGGTGACGCTGCGCGCCAGCAGCGGCTCGACGGCCCTCTCGTACTCGCGGCGCGTCACGCGGATCTCGTCGTCGTAGCCGGGGACCCAGAGGTTCACCGCGGGCCGGCGCGAGAGCGTCTCCTTGGCCTGGGTGACGTCGCGGCGCAGCAGCGTG
This sequence comes from Actinomycetospora sp. C-140, assembly GCF_054796175.1. Classification (NCBI taxonomy): domain Bacteria; kingdom Bacillati; phylum Actinomycetota; class Actinomycetes; order Pseudonocardiales; family Pseudonocardiaceae; genus Actinomycetospora; species Actinomycetospora sp. C-140. The sequence continues at coordinate 53,809 of NZ_JBTWNF010000023.1, forward strand.
CGGTGGCGTTCCGCGGTGCGCCCCTCGGCCTCCCACAGCGCGTACCACCGGTCGGCGTCGAGCGCCTCGGCGTGCTCGGCGAGGATCTCCATGAACGCGGCGTCGAGGTCCTCGCCGCCCAGCGCCACGTCCCCGCCCGGCGACCCGGCGAGCTCGAACCCGTCGCCGCGGCGGCGCAGCACCGCGGTGTCGAAGGTGCCGCCGCCGAAGTCGTAGACACCGATCATGCCGCCGTCCGGGACCGTGTCACCGCTGCGCACGTAGTGGTGCGCCGCGGCCACGGGCTCCGCGACGAGGTCGGGCTCGCCGAGCCCGGCGCGCTCGGCGGCCTCGGCGAGTCGTCGCAGCTCGAGGCCCCCGGCCTGCCAGCGCGCCGGGTGGGTCAGGACCACCCGCGAGGGCCGGCGCCCCGAGAACCGGCGGACCGCCTCGCCGGCCACGCGGGCGAGCACCGCCGCGACGAGGTCGACCGTGGCGATCGTGCGGTCGCCGAGCAGCACCTGCTCCGAGGCGACCAGGGCCCGCTTCGGCACCCGCTCGGTGCGGTCCGGGGCCATCGCCGCCTCGGTGAGCGCGTCCCGTCCCACGAGGATCGCGCCGTCGTCGTCGAGGCACACCAGCGACGGCACGTACTTCGAGCCGTCGATCTCCAGCACCTCGACGCGGCCGCCCGCCAGCGTGGCGGTCGTGGTGAACGACGTGCCGAAGTCGATCGCCAGGTCCCAGCCGGGAGAGGTCACACCCAGCCGCCGTGGTCGTGGGGGTCGGTGTGGCCGTCGTGCACGCCGTCCTCGCCCGGGTCGTGCCCACCCGGGTCGTGCTCGTCGGAGAGCCCGAACGCGCGGGCCAGGTCCTCGGACCAGGCGTCGTCGACGGCGGGGTCGTCCGCACCGGCGGCGGCGTCCGGGTCATCGGCGCCGTCGGTCGCGTCGTCGCCCGCGGGATCCCCCGTGACCACCGCGAGCATGTGCTCCCACACGGCGTCCGGGAGCGCGGCGTCGTCGACCGCGAGCGACGAGCTGAGCAGCTCGTGCTGGTCGGGGCTCAGCACGGCGTCCGGGTCCGTGTCGGGGTAGCGGGACATGTCCAGCCAGGTGTCCGATCCGGCTCCCCCGGCCTCCTGCGGCGCGGTCACGACGACTCCTCTCCGGTCCGGGCCGGCAGCGTGTGGGCCAGCTGCTCGGCGTTCTCCCGCATCTGGTTGCGCTTCTTGAGCCGGGCCTCGACCTCGGCCTTGCGGCGGGCCAGTGCGCTCTTCTCGCCCGCCAGGTTCTTCTCGTGCTCGGCCAGACTCGCGGTCAGGCGGTCCTTCTCCGCGGTCAGCGCGGTCGTGATCCTCTGCGAGAGCACCTCACGGGCGCCGGCCACGGCCTGGCTCACGACCGGCGGGATCTCGTTGTTCAGCCGCGCGGTGACGTCCTGCAGGTAGCGGCGCGCGTCCTCACGGCTGCGCGCCCCGCGCTCCTTCGCCCAGCGCCGCCAGGTGAAGAAGCCGACGACGCCGACGCCCGCGGCGACCGCGCCGACCACCGCGAACGGTCCGAGCACGGCGGGGATGACGAGGTAGGCCATGTGCCCCATGCCCATGCCGAGGCTCGCGGACATCACGCCCTGCTCGGCGAAGCTCGTGCTGCCCTGGCCGCGGGCGGCCTCGGGCAGCTGGGCGAGCCGCTCGGGGGTCTCCGGGATGACGCCGCCGAGGTCGGCCTCGACACCCTGGAGGTCGGCGAGCAGGGCCGCGGCGAGCTCGGTCAGCTCGCGGCGCAGCATCGTGTCGAGGTCGATCCAGATCGCCTGCGCGCGGGGCGGCAGGTCGGTCGCGACCTCGTCGAACACCTTGTGGTCGCCGGAGGCGATCCGGTCGCCGACCTCCTTGCGCACGTCCTCGAGGCGCCGGGCGAGCTCGGTGCGCATGCGCTGCTCGAGGCGCACCGCCCGCTCCGAGAGCGTCTGGCGCCAGGTGGCGTTCTGCCCCTGCAGCGCGGTCAGCGCGTCCTTCTCGCGCTTGACCGACGCGGCGAACTCCGGGCTCAGCGACAGCGACAGGGCCCGCCGGACCTGCAGCGCCGCCAGGCGCTTGGCCAGCGCCTGCGTCTGGTGCAGCAGGTTCGCGAGCCGCAGGCCGTCGGCGCCCTCGGCGAGGCCGGCGAGGTGGCCGGACAGGGGCACGATGCCACTCGCCTCCCACTCCTCGGCGGCCTCCTGCGGCTCCCCGTCGGCCTCGGCGGCCAGGGCGTCGGCGACGGCGCGGCTCGACACGCCGAACCACGGCGCGTCGGCATAGCGCGGGGCGTGCCGGGCGATGAGCTCGACGTCGCGAGCGCGCACGGCCTCCCACGCCGGGAACTGGTCGATCTTGGTGAGGGCGAAGACGACGGTCGCGACCCGCTCGGTGGCCCGCTCGAGGAACGCGAGCTCGGACGCGGTGATCTCGCTCGACCCGTCGAGGACGAACACGAGGGCGTCGGCGCGCTCCAGCGTCGCGAGCGTCAGGGCGGCGTGCCCGGCGACGAGACCGCCGACGCCGGGGGTGTCGATGAGCTCCAGCCCGCCGGCCAGCAGCGGCGCGGGAACCCGCACCTGCACCTGGCTGACGTCCTCGTGCTCGGGGGCGCGGGCGCCGGGGTCGAGGGCCGCGTACTCCGCGACGCCCTCGAGGGGCACCTCGCGGCCCTCGGTCCCGCCGCCGAACACCACCGACGCGCCGTCGGGGCCGTGGCTGACGACGATGTGGGTGCAGGTGGCGACATCGGCGTCGACGGGCAGCAGCCCCGTGCGCCCGACGAGCGCGTTGATCAGCGAGCTCTTGCCCCGCTTCTTCTCCCCGACGACCACCACCGCGGCACTGGCGCGGGCGACCCGGGCGACGTCGGCGTCGAGCGCCGCGGCCGCCTCGGTCTCGCCGTCCTCCTCGGCCGCGGCGCGCACCTCGGCGACGAGCCGCAGGACGTCGTCGGCCATCGGGTGGGGGCGGCGCCCCGTCCCGGCCGGTGCCGTGCGCGAGTCGGTGGTCATCGGTTCTCCAGGGCGTACACGACGACCTCGGGCCGGCGCAGGACGCGGCCGTGGTCGAGGTATCCGGTGCGTTCGGTGCTCGCGACCGTGCGGTCACGCGCGGGGTCGGTGGTGGGCTCGCGGTCGACGGCGTCGTGCGCGGCGCGGTCGAAGGGCCGCCCGTCCGGCTCGACCGGGTGCACCCCCACCTCGGCGAGCCCGCGGTGCACCCGGGCCCGCAGGCCGGGCCCGGTGTCGCGCAGACGGTCGGCGAGGTCGATGCAGAGATCGACGAGGACCGTCCGGTCGGACGCGAGGGTCGCGGAGGTGGCCGTCATGTCGGGATCCCGGACTCAGAACCCGGCGGGGTCGTACGCGGTCGTGTCGGCGGTGCCGTCGTGGTCGGCGTCGACCGCGGCGGTGTCGTAGTCGCCGTCGCCGTCGGTATCCATGATCATGGTGTCGTAGTAGCCGTCGCCGTCGGTGTCCACCACGCCGGTCTCGAAGGTCCCGTCGTGGTCGGTGTCGGAGATCGACGTGTCGAGCCGGCCGTCGGCGTCGGTGTCGGTCGTGACGAGGTCGACCTGGCCGGACGCGTCGGTCTCGTACGTGCCGATCATGGTGCCGGAGGCGTCGTAGACCCCGCCGTCGGCGCTGAAGTACATGTCGCCGGTGCCGGTGGTGCCGCTCATCGCGTCCCGTCCTCGTCGCGGGGTCCGTCGCCGTCGGCGGACCGTTCACGCCGTCAGACGGTCCGGGCACCCCCGGATGTTCCGGCGTGGGCCGAGATTTCTCGGCGGGTCGTCTCCTAGAGCGCCGCGCGGGCGGCGGCGGCGAGGGTGCCGACGGTGGCGGTGCGCTCGGCGGGGGTCTTGGCCAGGGCGCCGGCGATCACGGCGTCGAAGGCGGCCGGCACGCCGGGGCGGTGCTCCGAGGGCTTCGGCACCGGGCTCTCGAGGTGCCCGCGCATCCGTTCGGGCAGGCTGCGCCCGGGGTAGGGGCGCTCGCCGGTGAGGCAGGTGAAGAGCACACAGCCCAGGGCGTAGACGTCCTCGCGGTGGTCGGTCGGGCCGCCGCGGAAGCGCTCGGGCGCCGTGTGGTCCAGCGACAGGCCGTTGCGGGAGACGAGGCCGAAGTCGCCGACGCGGACCTCGGTGGCCTGCGGGTCGGCGAAGAGCACGTTGGACGGCTTGACGTTGCGGTGGGCGAGGCCCCGGGCGTGCGCCGCGGCCAGGGCGCCCGCGACCTGCTCGACGAGGGCGACCGCCCGCGCCGGGTCGAGCACCTCGTCGCGGCCGAGGACTGTGCGCAGGTCGGGCCCGGCGAGCAGCGGGGTCGCGACGAACAGGCGGCCCGCGAGCTCGCCGTGGTCGAGCACCGGCAGGACGTGGGGCTCGTGCAGCGTGCGGGCGACGGCGCAGGCGCGCTCGAAGCGGGTGCGGAACTCCCGGTCGGCGCCGTCGGGGGCGAGCATCTTGAGGGCGACGACGCGGTCGTGCGCCTGGTCGTGGGCGCGCACGACCTCGCCCGAGCGCCCGCGGTGGAGGACGTCGGACACCACGTAGGGCCCGAGGGCCGGCGGACCGGCCCGGGATGGCACCCCCACCGCGGCCTCCTCCCCGCCCCTCGGCTCCGGCCCCCGCTGCGCTCCGTGTCGCGCGACGATCACGGACTCGGTGTCCGAGCCTGCCAGCTCGGCGAGGTGGGCGCCGCAGGATCGTCGGGCTCGTCGGCTCCGGAGAAGAGGATGCGCTCGCAGAGCTCGCGGGCGGTGCGCACGTGGCGCTGCAGGACGCGCGACGGACGGGCCTCCAGCCGGCGCCACTGCGGGATCTGGGCCCTCGCGGCGGCGACGATCTCCTCGCGCCCCGCTCCCGCATCGAGGCCGACACGGCGCGCGTCGTCGACCCCGGTGGCGAGGTCGCGCAGGCGGGCGACGTCGTCGTCGCCGAGGCGCATCCGCCCGGCCTCGAGGTCGACGAGCGCCGCCGCGAGGTCCACCTGGCGCAGCGCGGGCTCGAGGCGGAGGCGGTCGAGGTCGGACTGCAGCGTGAGCAGGACGCGGCGGTCGAGCTCGTCGGGGGTGTCCCACCCGAGGTGCTCGAGGGCGGCGATGCCGGCGCTCGCCCGGAGCCGGTCGGCGCCCGCGACGAACACGGTGTCGATGCGCTCGAGCACCGTGTCGATCCCGGAGCGCGCGGCGAAGCCCTCCAGCAGCGCGGGCGTCGAGCGACGGCCGTCGTCGAGCAGCGCGAGACCCACCCGGATGCCGTGCAGGCCGAGCAGCTCGAGGAGCCGCTCGCGCTCCTCCGCGGGGACCGGGCCGTCCTCCCACCCCCGGAAGCGCTGCACGGTGCGCAGCTTGCGGGTGGCCGTCCCCCGGTCGGCCTCGGCGAGGGCCCGCAGCGCCCGGGCGTCGGGCTCGCCGAAGTCCGGGCCGCGCGCGGTCTCGGCGAGCAGCCCGGCGACGGGCACGACGTCGGAGAGCACCGCGCGCAGCTCGCGGGCGTAGCGCCCGGCGACGCGGCGGGCGTCGGGCCACGGGTCGTCCTCGCCGGAGAGCGTGTCGATGCGGGACAGGACGCCGATCATGTTCGCGGCGCCGAGCCGCAGGTCGCCGGTCCAGGACCGGACCGCGTCGATGGCCTCGACGTCCCGCTCGCCGGGGTGGGGCATGAGGTAGACGACGGCGTCGGCGTCGCCCAGGGCGGCGAGGGAGTCGGGGTCGAGCCGCGAGAGCGAGTCCATCCCCGGGGTGTCGATGAGCGTGTGGCGGCTCAGGGCGTCGTTCGGGGTCTCGACGGTGAGGTGGCCGATCTCCCCGGGGTCCGCGCCCGTCATCGACGCCCCGACCCCGCCGGTCGCCGCGAGGGGCACGACGCGCTCGGTGCCGTCGCGGCGGTGCACGCGCAGACGGGCCTGGTGGCCGTGGCAGAACCAGGTGACCAGCCGCGTCGTCTCGGTGGCCCCGGTGGCCGCGAGGCGCTCCTGGAGCAGGGCGTTCGCGAGCGTCGACTTCCCGGCGTTCATCCGGCCGCCGACCGCCACGCGGATCCGCGGCTCGGACAGCCGCGTCACCAGGCCGTCGAGCCGGTCGCGCAGTTCGGGGGTGCGCAGCCGGTCGCGGGTCTGCGCGCACAGCGCGACGAGACGGGACGTCACCGGCCCGACGGGACCCTGGTTCATGCCTTCTGGGTGGCCGGCCGGTCGCTCAGCAGTTCGACGAGGGCCTGCCGCCCGCGGGAGAGCTGGGACTTCACGGTGTCGATGGGGATGTCGCGCAGCTCGGCGATCTCGGCGTACGTCAGGTCGCAGAGCTCGCGCAGCACCACGACGGCACGGTACTGCGGCGGGAGCTGCGCGAGCGCACGGTCGACGTCCATCCGGGCGACGACCCCCCGGTCGGCCCCGCGGCTCGGCGTCGGCTCGGGCATCGCCTCGGCGTCGGTGGGCTCGGGCGTGCGCTTGCGGCGGCGGACCTCGTCGATCGCGGCGTTGGTCGCCACGCGGTAGAGCCACGTGCCGACCGCCGACCGGCCGTCGAACTCCGCGAGCCGCTTCCAGGCGATGATCATCGTCTCCTGGAGGGCCTCCTGGGCGTCCTGGTCGTTGGTGGTGATCCGCCGGCAGACCGCGTACAGACGGGGGCGGTGCCGGGTCATGAGCTCGGCGAAGGCCGGCTGGTCGCCGCCCGCGGCGAGCACGGCCAGCTCGGTGTCCGGCCGCTCGTCCGCACCCACCGCCACGACCCCTCCGCCGACTCGCTCTCCGTGGCGTCACCCGGGGTGACCGGAACGCCCTGACCCAGGCCCAGAGGTTACGTTCTGTCGACCACGACAGCCACATGACTCACTCGTACGGCCTAGTATTGGTTTCGCTGCGTGACCAGAACGGCCGGGAACAGCGCAGCGCGCGCCGGCGCTGACAATGGAGTCGAGGCCGCCGGTCGACACACGCAGACTGTCGAGGCCGCCACACCACCCGTCATCACACCCACCGTCCCACCAGGAGGAGACCGCCCGGTGCCCGCTGCCACCGATCGCGCGACCGCCGTCGAGGCGGACCTGGGTGCCCGCGTCGGCGCCCTCGGGCCCGCGGACGCGCACCGGCTGCGGCGGCGCCTCGCCGGCGCGGAGCGCATCGACGACACCACCCGGCGCGCGGGCACCCTCGAGAAGATCGCGGGCGACGTCACCGCCGCCGAGGAGCGCCTCGGGCGACGTCGGGCGTCGGTCCCGTCCGTCACCTACCCCGCGGACCTGCCGATCACCGAGCGCGTCGGCGACATCCGGGCCGCGCTCGAGCAGCACCAGGTGGTCGTCGTCGCCGGGGAGACCGGCTCGGGCAAGACCACGCAGCTGCCGAAGATCGCCCTCGAGCTCGGGCGCGGGGTGCTCGGCACGATCGGGCACACCCAGCCCCGCCGGATCGCGGCCCGCACCGTGGCCGAGCGCGTGGCCGAGGAGCTCGGCACCACCGGCACCGACACGGTCGGCTACCAGGTCCGCTTCACCAGCCGGGCGAGCGAGGACACGCTGGTCAAGCTCATGACCGACGGCATCCTGCTCGCCGAGATCCAGCAGGACCGGCTGCTGCGCCGCTACGACACGCTGATCATCGACGAGGCGCACGAGCGCAGCCTGAACATCGACTTCCTGCTCGGCTACCTCGCCCAGCTGCTGCCCCGCAGACCCGATCTCAAGGTGATCATCACCTCGGCGACGATCGATCCCGAACGCTTCAGCAGGCACTTCGGCGACGCGCCGATCGTCGAGGTCTCCGGCCGCACCTACCCGGTCGAGATCCGGTACCGGCCGCTCGTCGACGAAGAGGGCGACCAGCGCGACCAGGTCGACGGCATCGTCGACGCGGTCGACGAGCTGCGGCGCGAGGGACCGGAGGGCGACGTCCTCGTGTTCCTCTCCGGCGAGCGAGAGATCCGTGACGCGGCCGACGCGCTGCGCGAGCACGCCGAGCAGGCGCACGTCGAGGACCTGGACGTGCTCCCGCTCTACGCGCGCCTGTCCGCGGCCGAGCAGCATCGCGTCTTCGAGCCCGCGACGGGTGGCCGGCGGCGGGTCGTGCTCGCCACCAACGTCGCCGAGACGTCGCTGACCGTCCCCGGCATCCGCTACGTCGTCGACCCGGGTCTCGCGCGCATCTCGCGGTACTCGCGGCGGACCAAGGTGCAACGCCTGCCGATCGAGCCGATCTCGCAGGCGTCGGCGACCCAGCGCGCCGGGCGGTGCGGGCGCGTCGCCGACGGCATCTGCATCCGGCTCTACGCGGAGTCGGACGTCGACGCCCGCCCGGAGTTCACCGACCCCGAGATCCAGCGCACCAACCTCGCCTCGGTGATCCTGCAGATGGCGGGCGCGAAGCTCGGCCCGATCGAGGACTTCCCGTTCGTCGACCCGCCCGACCGGCTCGCGGTCCGCGACGGCGTCCGGCTGCTCACCGAGCTGGGCGCGCTGGTCAACGGCGACGCGACGCGGCTGTCCGACACCGGGCGGCGGCTCGCGCGCCTGCCCGTCGACCCCCGCATCGCGCGGATGGTGCTCGCGGCCGACGAGCTGGGCTGCCTGCACGAGGTCACGGTGATCGCGGCCGGGCTCTCGGCGCAGGACCCGCGGGAGCGGCCGGCGGAGAAGACGGACGAGGCCGACGCCGCCCACGCCCGGTTCACCGACCCGCGCTCGGACTTCCTGTCCTGGGTGCACCTCTGGGAGCACGTGCGCTCGGGGCGCCGAGAGCTCTCGTCGAACCAGTTCCGCAAGCGCTGCCAGGCGGAGTTCCTCAACTTCCTGCGCATCCGCGAGTGGCAGGACCTCGCCGCACAGCTGCGCCAGCTCGGCGACGAGCTCGGGCTCACGCGCAACGAGCCGTCGCCGGAGATCACCAAGGATCTCGCGCAGCGCGTCCACCAGGCGCTGCTCACCGGCCTGCTCTCGCAGATCGGGCTGGCGCAGGAGCCCCCGAAGGACCCGAGGACGGGGAAGCCGCGGAAGCGCGCGTTGATCGAGTACGAGGGCTCCCGCGGCGCGCGGTTCGCGATCTGGCCGGGCTCGACCGTCGCCAAGCGGCCGCCGACGATGGTGATGGCCGCCGAGCTGGTGGAGACCTCGCGGCTCTGGGCCCGCACGGTCGCCGGTGTCGACCCGGCGTGGGTCGAGGCGGCCGCGGGCGAGCTCGTCACCCGCACCCACTCCGAGCCGCGGTGGTCGAAGCGCCGCGGCGCCGCGGTGGCCACCGAGCGCGTGTCGCTGTTCGGCGTCCCTCTGGCCATGGACCGCACCGTCGACTACGCGCGGATCGACCCCGAGGTCTCGCGCGACCTGTTCCTCCGCCACGCCCTCGTCGCGGGCGAGTGGAACACCCGCCACGCGTTCGTCACGCGCAACCGCGAGCGCCTCGAGCAGGTCGCCGAGATGGAGCGTCGCGCCCGCCGCGAGCTGGTCGTCGACGACGAGACGATCGTGGCGTTCTACGACGCGCGGGTGCCCGCCGACGTGGTCTCGGTGCGCCACTTCGACCGGTGGTGGCAGAAGGCGTCACGCCGCGACCCGCACCTGCTCGACCTCGACCCGGCGGCGCTGCTGGCCGGGGAGGCGCCGACCGCCGAGCAGTACCCGGACACGTGGACCTCGGGCGGGCTGACACTGCCGCTGTCGTACGCCTTCGCGCCCGGGGACGAGAGCGACGGCGTGACGGTGACGGTGCCGCTGGCGGTGCTCGGGCAGGTGCGCGCGGAGGACCTCGCGTGGCAGGTGCCGGGCCTGCGCGAGGAGATGCTGACCGCGCTGGTGCGCTCGCTGCCCAAGAACCTGCGGCGCTCGCTGGTACCCGCGCCGGACTCCGCGCGCGCCCTGCTGGCGCGCCTGGCCCACGACGGGCGGCCGAAGGCCGACGAGCCGCTGCTGCCGGCGCTGTCGGACGCGGTGCGCCGGCTCTCGGGGCTCGACGTCCCCGTCGACGCGTGGAACGTCGCCGGCCTGCCCTCGCACCTGCGGCTGACGTTCAGGGTGACCGACGACGCGGGCGGCAGCGACGCGGAGCGCAGCGGAGCCGGCGCCGAGCGGGTGGTGGCGGAGGGTCCCGACCTCGGCGCCCTGCGCCGGCGGCACGCCGCGGCGACGAGGGCGGCCGTGGCGGCGGTCGCCGACGGCGCCGAGCGCCGGGGGCTGACGTCGTTCGCGGAGATCGGCGAGCTGCCGCGCACCCGCGAGCAGCGCCGCGCCGGCGGCACCGTGACCGCGCACCTCGCGCTGGTCGACACCGGCCGAGCGGTCGACGTGCGGGTGTTCGACTCGGCGCTCGAGGCCCGCGACGCGATGCGCGCCGGGACCCGCCGGCTGCTGCGTCTCGCGCTGTCGTCGCCCGCGCGCTCGCTGGTGCGCTCGCTCGACAACCGCGCGGTGCTGCGGCTGCGCGGGGCGATGAGCACCGGCGGCTACCGCGACGTCGACGCGCTCGCCGAGGACTGCGTGGACGCCGCGATCGACGCGCTCGTCGCCACCGGGGGCGGGCCGGCGTGGGACCCGGCCGCGTTCGAGACCCTGCGCGGCCACGTCGCCGCGCGCCTGCCCGCCGCGGCCGCCGAGGTGCTCTCGCGCGCCGAGACCGTGCTCGGCGAGGCCGGGCGGGTGGAGCTCGCGCTCCAGGAGCTCGCCCAGCGCCCGGGCGGCACGCTGGGCGCGGCGCTCGACGACGTCCGCGAGCAGCTGCGCGTCCTCGTCGGCGACCGCTTCGTCGCGCGCACCCCGGTCGCGCGCCTGCCCGACGTCGCCCGGTACCTGCGCGCGGCGCAGAAGCGGCTGGAGAAGCTCCCGACCGCCCCGCGCCGCGACGCGGAGGCGACCGCGACGGTGCACGAGGTGGAGGGCGCCTACAGGGCGCAGCGCCACCGCGCGGCCGGCGAACCGCGGACCTTCGACGCCGACGCGTACGACGCGGTCGGCTGGATGGTCCAGGAGCTGCGCGTGAGCCTGTTCGCCCAGGAGATCGGCACCTCGGGGCCCGTCTCCGTCCAGCGCATCACCCGGGCCCTCGCCAAGCTCACGTGAGCGAACTTTGGTGCCATAGCACCAAAGTTCGCTCACGTAGGGGGTCAGCCGGGGGGCAGGTCGCCCTGGCGCAGGGCCCAGGCGACGAGGACGGCGGGGACGACGACGAGCACGAGGGTCGCGACGGCGGCCAGGACGAACACGCCCGGGACGAGCAGCAGGGCCACGCCGATGACCGCGAGGCCGGCGACGACGAGCCAGGGCGAGAAGCGGGTCCGACGGCCGCGCAGGCGGCGGGCGAAGCCGGGGTCCGCGGCGGTCTCGTGGGCCGCGAGGCGGTCGAGCGCCACCCGCTCGCGGTCGGTCAGGGCGGAGGGTCGGGGCTCGGGCAGGCTTTCCATGGCAGACCTCGGATGCGTCGTCGACGTCGTTGTCGAACGCCGACGAGGATGCCCCGGATCCCCCCCGCGGCGCATCCACCAGGTGGGAGGGAGGCAGGATGCCCGCCCGTGGTGAGCGACGCCGAGGAGGCACTGGTCCAGGAGCAGCTCGAGCAGCTGCACGACCACCACGCCGAGGCGCACGAGGACGACATCGTCTCGATCGCCCTGCCCGCGGCGGACGGCGAGGAGGACGTCTTCGGGCTCGCCGGCACGTCGGTCGACGGGACCCAGTGGACCGTCGGCGACTGCGAGTTCCGCTTCGCCCTGCAGTCGATCTCGAAGGTCGTGACGTACGCGCTCGCGCTCGAGGACAACGGGCGCGAGACGACCCTGCGCCACGTCGGCGTCGAGCCCTCCGGCGACCCGTTCAACTCGATCACGTTCGACGACGAGCACCAGCGCCCGCACAACCCGATGATCAATGCGGGCGCCCTCGTGGCCGCCTACCTGGTGCACGGTGACACCGCCGAGGAGAAGGTCGCGCGGATCCTCGCGCGCCTGCGGGCGTTCACCGGCGTGCCCGACCTCGAGGTCGACACCGATCTCCTCGCCGACCAGCTCGCCGCCGCGGACCGCAACCTCGCGATCAGCTACCTCATGCGCTCGCTCGGCATGATCGCCGGCAGCATCGAGGACAACCTGCTCGTCTACCTCTCGATGTGCTCGGTGCGGGTCACGACGTGCGAGCTCTCCGCGCTCGGGGCGACCCTCGCGAACGGGGGCCGCAACCCCGTCACCGGCGAGCGCGCGCTCGACGCGACCCACGTCCGCGACGTCGTCAGCGTGATGATGACCTGCGGCATGTACGACGCGGTCGGCGAGTGGACCACCGACGTCGGCATCCCGGCGAAGAGCGGCGTCTCCGGCGGGATCGTCGCGGTCATGCCCGGGCGCCTCGGGATCGCGACGTTCTCGCCCGGTCTCGACGCCCACGGCAACTCGGTGCGCGGGCAGGCGGTGTTCCGGGAGCTCTCGGCCCGGTACGGACTGCACATGTTCGCCACGCCCGACCAGACGCGCTTCGGCCGCCTCCGGCGCACCGGCGGTCCGCGACTCACCCGCGCCTGACGGGCTCCCCACGCCGGGCCGGTCGCGGCAGAATCCGACGACGTGGCGGCCTCCGGCGAACCCGAGCTGATCCGGACGCAGCTCGACGAGATCCACGAGCGGTTCCGGACGTACGGCACCGACGAGGTCGTCAGCTACTACCCGCCCGAGGCGGAGGCCGACGGCGCGCTGTTCGGGGTCGCCGGCACCAACGTGCGCGGCATGCAGTGGCAGGCGGGCGACTGCTCGGTCCCGTTCCCCCTGCACTCGGTGTCCAAGGTCTTCACCTACGGGCTCGCGCTGGAGGACAACGGGGCCGCGGAGACCCTGCGCCGGGTCGGCGTCGAGCCCTCCGGCGACCCGTTCAACTCGATCACCTTCGACGAGGCGCACCACCGGCCCTACAACCCGATGATCAACGCGGGCGCGCTGGTCGCCGCGGATCTCGTGGCGGGCCGCGACGTCGACGAGAAGGTCGACCGCATCCTCGAGCGCTACCGCGCGTACGCCGGCAACCCCGGCCTCGCCGTCGACCAGCGGATCCTGCGCCAGCAGCTGCGCAGCAACGACCGCAACCTCGGGCTCTGCTACATCATGCGCTCGCTCGGCATGATCACCGGCGACATCGAGGAGGTCGTCGAGACCTACCTGTCCGCGTGCTCGATCACGGTGACCGCGGCCGACCTCAGCGTCATGGGCGCCACCCTGGCGAACGGGGGGACGAACCCGCTGACGGGCCACCGGGCCGTTCCCCGCGAGCACGTCCGCGACATCGTCAGCGTGATGATGACCTGCGGCATGTACGACGCCGCCGGTCAGTGGGCCAACGACGTCGGCATCCCGGCCAAGAGCGGGGTCTCCGGCGACATCGTCTGCGTGCTGCCCCGGTACTTCGGGTTCGGCGTGTACTCCCCCGGGCTGGACGTGCACGGCAACTCGGTGCGCGGGGTCGCGCTGTGCCGCGAGCTGTCCGCGACCTTCGGCCTGCACGTGTTCGCCGACCCCGAGGACGCGCGCTTCGGTCGGCCCGCCGTCCCGTTGTCCCCCCGCGACCCGACGGCGGGCACGGGATGATGGAGCCGTGCAGCGCGACGTCCGGGCCTCCGACGCGGAGCGGGAACTCACCGTGGAACGGCTGGCGCGCGCGGTGGGCACCGGGCGGCTGACCGTCGAGGAGTTCGACGAACGCTCGGCGAAGGCCTACGCCGCCCGCACGCGCAGCGAGCTCGCGGCCCTCACCGAGGATCTCCCGGGTCATCTCTGGTAGCCGCGTCGTCGCCCGCCTCGACCTCCGGTGGCGGCGGTGGCGGCGGCGGCGGTGTCGGGGTCGGGGTCGGGGTCGACACCGGGGCGTTCTCGAAGAACCGCAGCAGCTCCACCGGCAGCGGCATGACCAGCGTCGAGTTCTTGTCCGACGCGACGTCGGTGACGGTCTGCAGGAGGCGCAGCTGCAGCGCCCCGGGCGCGGCGCTCATCCGCTCGGACGCCTGGGTGAGCTTCTCCGACGCCTCCAGCTCGGCCTCCGCCGAGATCACGCGGGCCCGGCGGTCGCGCTCGGCCTCGGCCTGCCGGGACATCGAGCGGCGCATGCCCTCGGGCAGCGCGATGTCCTTGATCTCGACACGGTCGATGGCCACGCCCCAGTCCTCGGTCGGCGCGTCGATGACCGCCTTGAGCTCCGAGTTGATGGCCTCCCGGTCGGAGAGCAGCGTGTCGAGGTCGGCGCGGCCGATGACCGAGCGCAGCGAGGTCTGGGCCACCTGCGACGTCGCCCGCAGGTAGTCGTCGACGTTGACCACCGCGCGCACCGGGTCGTTGACGCGGAAGTAGACGACGGCGTCGACGCCGATCGTCACGTTGTCCCGCGTGATGGCGTTCTGGGACGGCACGTCGAGCACCGTCGTCTGGACCGGCACCTTCCGCATGCGGTCCGCGAACGGGACGATCACCCGCAGACCGGGCTGGCGGACGGCCGGCAGCAGCCGGCCGAACCGCAGCACGACCCCGCGCTGGTACTGCTGCACGGCCTGCACCGACGCGCTCACCGTGACCAGGGCGAGCACCACGACCACGATCAGCGCGACGAGCAACGCTTCCATCGCCGACTCCCTACTGCTTCGGCATGACGACCCACAGCGCCAGGTAGATGACGAACTGCGGCCCGGGCAGCAGGCACGAGAGCACGAACAGCACCCGCACCAGGTTCGCCGAGACACCGAAGCGCTGCGCGAGCCCCGCGCACACCCCGGCGATGACCGCGTTGTTCCTCGGCCTGGTCAGCGTGGCCATGACGCCTCCGATCTCCTCGCCCCCGGGCCCGTCCCGAGGGTTCCCCGGGACCGACACTCCTCCAACGTGCGGGGCGCCGCCTACGTGCCCGACCCGGACATTCGCCGGGGAAACCCCGATCGCCGGGGTCCGGGCGGGTCGGGGGAGATCGCCCACACGGGGGTCGGAGCCCGAGGTCGTCCCACATTGAGACAGGCATCACGACGCATTGGCCCTACGTTGAGCCTCGTGGACGACGACGGAGTGCCCGCGGGAGGCGGCGCGCGGTCCCTGAAGACCGCGGCGACGGTCCTGCGCGCGCTGCGCCTGCTCGGTGACCACCCGGCGGGCCTGTGCGCGGCGGAGCTCGCCACGTGCCTGGGCAAGAGCGCCGCGACCGCCCGCTACATGATCAACACCTTGTGCGACGCCGGCTACGCCGAGCGCGACGGCTCCGGCCGCTGCCGCCTCACCGACGCGCCCCCGTGGGGCTCGTGGGGCGCCGAGGAGAAGACGCTGAGCCCGGTGCCCGGCGACCCCGACCCCGGCGCCGTGCTCGCCGAGGCCACCACCGAGCTCTACCGCCGCACGCGGCAGCGCTCCTATCTCGTCCGCCGCACAGGGACCCTGGTGGCAGCGGTGACCGACTCCCGCGGCCACCAGGGTCTCGCCAAGCTGCCCGGTCTCGGCACCCACGTGCCGCCGCACCACGCCCACGCGCTGGCCATGACCAAGGTGCTGCTCGCGGTGTCGCCCTCCTACCGCGAGGCGATCGAGGCCGAGCCCCTGCAGGCCCTGACCCCGACGACGCTCACCGACCTGGACGATCTGCGCGCCGACCTCGCCGACGTCGGCGAGTCCGGTGTCGCGCTCGACCGCGAGGAGTACGCCGAGGGCTTCTGCACCATCGCGGCGCCCGTGGTGTCGCCCTCCGGGTCGTCGACGGTCGCGGTCGGCCTCTCGTGCTCCGCGCGCCGCCTCGCCCTCGACGAGGACGAGCTGGTCGACGCCGTCCGCGAGGTGGCGCGGCGAGCCAGCGCGCAGTGGGCCGGGGAGAACCGGGCCCGTCCCGTGCCGGCCGTCCCCACGGTGCGCGACGCCGTCGAGGCGTCGGGCCTCCCCGTGTCGACGCCCGACGGCGTCGACGAGTCCCTGGTCGGCGGGCTCAGCGGCCCACGTCGGTGATGCCGAAGGCGCGCAGGCGCCGGTAGAGCGTCGCCCTGCCGATCCCGAGCGCGGCCGCGGCCTGCGAGCGGTTGCCGCCCGCCTCCACCAGCGCGGACACGATCAGGTCGCGCTCGGCGGTCTCCAGCGGCGTCAGCCGCCGGCGCGTGCCGCTCACCGCGAACTCGGCGGGTAGGTCGGCGGGTTCGACGTCCCCGGCCGGGCGGGCGGCCAGCGCCCGGCGCAGGACGTCCGCGAGCTGCGTGACGTTGCCCGGCCACCGTGCGCCGGCGAGCAGCGCCGCGGTCTCCGTGGTGCAGGAGGCGCGCCGCGACGGAGCGAGACGGGTGAGCAGCGCGGCGGCGATGAACGGGACGTCGTCCGGGCGCCGGCGCAGCGGCTCGATCAGCACCGAGGTCGCGAACCCCGCGAGGACGTCGCCGACCGCGCCCTGCTCGGGCGCCCGGTCGGCGGTCACGATCCCGACGACCCACCACGTGGACGGGACCTCGCCGAGCAGCGCGGTGAGCGCGCCTGCCCCGGCCGCGTCGAGGGCCTCGGTGTGCCGCACGGCGACGGTGACGGGTCCGGCGTGGGGGTCGGATGCCTCGGCCGCGTACCCGCCGAGGGTGACGGCGGCCTCCGGGTCGGAGCCGTCGACGGTGACCCACCGGGCGTGGGGGCGCAGTTCGCCGTGCACGGCCCGGACCGCGGCGGCCTTGCCGACGCCCGGCTCCCCGAGCACGACGGTGCTGCGCGCGGAACCCGCGGCGAGGCGCAGGGACGCGGCCGCGGACCGCCACGGCCGGGAGTTGCCGGCGAGCCCGGGCAGCGGCCGGTCCGCGGCCGGCGGGGGTGCGGGCATCTCGGCCCCGCGCGAGGCGGTGGCCGGGGGCGTGGCCGCGGGCAGCATGATCGGGGGCGGGTCGTCGGCGTGCGCCAGGCGCAGGTTGCTGCGGCTGGGGACGACCTCGACGACCACGCCGGACGGGCGTTCCGAGGGCACCGGCGTGATGAGCAGGCGGGCGGGCCCGTCCGCGAGCAGCACGCGGTCCTGGTGGGCCCGGGCCCCGTAGCCCAGCTCGAGAGCCCGCATCGTGATGCGGTCCTGGTCGGCGGCCGAGAGCAGGCGAGCCGGCCGATTGGCCATCACGAGGTCGTCGGTGAGCGCGAGCACCGGCCCGCGGGCGCGCGCACAGGTGGCGCGGAACGCGGCCATCACCCGCCGGATGCCGACGCCGCCGCGCTCGCGCAGCACGTCCTCGATGTCCGTCGCGGCCTGCTGGGCGAGGAACCGCATGAGGTCGTTGGCCTCGGCGCGCAGGCACGTGACGTCGAGGATCCCGGCCAGGCCGCCGTCGGGCCCGCGCACGGGCGCGCCGGCGCACGCGAAGGCCTGCAGGCGCTCGCTGAAGTGCTCGGCGCCCACGACCAGGGCCGGCATCGCGCCCTCGAGGGACGTGCCCACGCCGTTGGTGCCCGCGAACTCCTCGGCGTACGAGAAGCCCGGGGCCAGCGAGATCGCGTCGAGGCGGCGCTGCAGCTCGCCCTCGCCGACCCGCCGCTCGAGCACCCGGCCGTCGGCGTCGGTGAGGACGACGGCCACGGACATCCCGGAGAGCCGCTCGGCGAGGTCGTCGAGCACCGGACGGGCGCAGTTCGCGAGGCTGCCGTCGAAGTCGAGGTCCGGCTCGTAGGGCAGCGCGAGGTGGGTGGCGTCGACGCCGGCGCGCCGCGAGCGCTCCCAGGAGTCGACGATCTCGGGCCGGACGACACCGCGGGCACTCACCGAGCCCTCGTCGACGAAGTGTTCGCGCGCGCGACCGAGGGCGCTCTGGGCGCGTCGGTCCATGGGCCACCTCGCCATCTCCCACCACGCCGAAGTGATGGTTAACACGGCATCGTACGGCCCGAACGGCCTCCGCAGGGACCTTCGACTGTCTCGGATCGAGACGACCGGCGACGCGATGTCGCAGGTCAGGGCCGGTCGGGCCTCGGCCGGCCGGGGCTCACCGGGGGCTCACCCGGGACTTCGGCCCGGATCTCGGCCCTCGCCGCCGTCCGGCGGCCGGGCGAAGTCCTGCGCGGTGGCCTCCTCGAGGAACTCCCGCATCTGCTCCACCTGCTCCGCGGCCTCGCGGGCGGGCTCCGGGCGGTCGCCCCCGAGCTCGGAGAACGACTGGCCCACCGCGTCGAGCACGGCGTCCGCCACCTCGATGCGCAGGCCCTCCCGCACGGCCACCGCGAGCACGTCGCTGGGGCGCCCGGGCAGGCGGGTGCCGTCGTCGAGCACCAGCTCGGCCTTGAACCGGTCGTCCACGAGGTCGACGATCTCGCCCCGGTCCAGGCGGCGGCCGAGGAGGCCGGCGAGCTCGGCGAGCAGGTCCTGGGTCATCCGGTCGTCGTCGGTCGGCTCCGCGGAACGGGGCCCGCGGTCGATCACCTCGGCCTGCGGTGCGCGCACCGAGACGACGAGACACCGGTCGGCGTCCTCCTCGACCAGCAGCGCGAGCGGCTCGCGGGTCATCCGGTGCACCACGAGCCGCGCGAAGCGCATCGCGACCACGGCTCAGCTCCGTGACTCGTCGGACTCGAACGCGGCCCGCAGCTTGGCGAGGTCGTCCTTCACGCGCACCGCGTCCTGCCCCTCGCCCCACGACGGGTCCCCGGGCTCGATGCCGAGCGAGCGCAGCAGCTCGGAGGCCGCCTGCGACGGGTCGCCGGACTCGCCGAGCACGGGGTGCAGCCCCTTCTCCGCGAGGTGGGAGAAGACGAGGTTGACCACGGTCCACGGGTTGTACTTCTCGATCACTCCGAGATCACTCCCCGTCGCCGGGCACGTCGGTGAGCTCCACCTCGTCCAGCGTCTCGAGCTCCGCCGGGCTGAGGCTGCGCACGCCCTCCAGGACGGTCCCCTGGTGCTCGGCGATCCGCCGGTCGACGAGCTGGGAGAGCTGGTAGGCGATCGCCCCGGTCTGGTGCACCGAGATCGTGTCGGGCAGGTCCTGGCGGGTCGAGGTGATGGCGACGCCCTGCGGGGTGCCGTCGACGACCGCGACCCCGACCTCGAACGACTCGCGCGGGTTGACCGCGGGGTCGGCGTAGTGCTTCTTGAGCTGGCGCAGCATCTTGTGCCAGCCGAGCACCTCGCCCTCGAGCTCGAGGCCCTGGACGTCGTCCTCGGTGAGCCCCATGCCCCGTCCGCCCGGCGTGAAGCAGCGGGCGTACGACAGCAGCGCGGTGGTCCACAGCGACTCGACGACCACCGGGTCCGGCTCGGGGACGTTGAGCTGCGGGACGAGCCGCTCGCAGCACAGGAGCACGGTCTGCAGGTCGTCGAAGATCGCGGCGAGGTCGGCGAGCGCCGACGCGGCCGGCGATCCGACCCTCCGGACGGTGCGCGGGGTCTCGCTGGGCGCGGTCATGCGCACAGCTCCTCTCTGCCGGTCCGGGGCGCGGGGATGCCGCGCCGGGCGCCGGTGTCGGGGACGGGCTCGGGGGCGTCCTCGTCGGGCACCTCGTCGAGGACGAGGTCGAGGACGCTGTCGAGCAGGGCGACGAGCGCGATGTCGCGCTCGGGGGACTGCGGAGGGCCGGACACGGCCAGCAGGGCGTGCAGCGCCGCGACGAGCTCGTCGAGCGCGGCGAGGCCGCACCCGACCGCGGCCCAGCGCGGGAGCCCGCGGGCCAGCCGACGGGGGACGAGCACGCCCCACACCCGCCGGGACCGGCGGGCGCGGGCGAGCCGCCGGGTCGCGACCGGATCACCCGGGCGCAGCGCCAGCACCGCCTCGGCACCCAGCGCCACCAGGCGCCAGGTCAGCGCCGGGTCGTCGCTGTCGGCGCGGGCCAGCGCCTCGGCCCGGCGTGCCAGCCGCGCCCGCCCCGCCGGCGAGCAGCGGTCATTGACCTGGGTGGCCAGCGCCGCGACGGCGGGGTGGGTGCACCGGGGCCACGCCCGGAACGGCTCGCCCGCGAGCACCGAGACGTGCTCCATGAGGCAGCGGCCGGATCCGGGGTCGTCGTGGTTGCCGGCGTCGAGCCGGACGGGATCCCCCACCGGGTCACACGGCATGGCGGGCGTTCCCTCCTCGCGCTAGTCCTCGGGCGCCGCGACCGGGCTCGCGAGCCCGTAGCGGGCCGCGAGCTGGCCCCGGCAGATGCTGGTGTTGGCGTCGACCCCGACCTGGTACGAGCGCGCCTTGCGCAGGTGCAGCGGCAGGGCCTCGAGCCCGACCGTCCGCCCGACCGGGTCGACCACGAGCGGGGCGTCGTCGTCGGCGGCGATGCCGAGCTCGCGCCGCCGCGCACGCAGCCGTGTCAGGTCCCCGCTCTCCGGGGCGTCGCCGAGGGTCATCGCCGCGACGTCCTCGGGCGTCGCGCCGGCGCGCATCAGCGGCCGGACGACGAGGTCGGTGCCGGCGAGCATCGCGCGCTCGGTGAAGCTGCGCCGGAGGTCGTGCAGCTCCTCGACCGCTTCGCCGACCTCGGTGCCGGCCATCGAGTGCACGAAGCCCGCCCGCGCCGCGACGCCGGCGTTGATGGCGTCGGAGGCGAAGTGGTCGATGAGCGTGACGTCGACGTCGGCGAGCCCCGGGACCTGCGACACCGCGTCCCACGCATCGGCGACCATGAGGAACGCGAAGTTCGGGGCACAGAAGTAGGTGGGCAGGCGCAGGCGCACGTGGGCGACGGGGCCGGGCTCCTCGTCGGAGACCCGGCATTCGGCGACGAAGTCGAGCGAGACGACGTCGGCATCGAGCTCGGGGTCGCGCACGGTGCGCAGCGCCTCCCACACCCCGCCGGCCAGGGTGACCGGCGGGGTGTCGGAGGTGAGCGTCATGCCTGGGCCACCTCGCGCTCGTCGACGAGCTGGGCGCCCTCACCCTCGGTGATCCGGCACTCGGCCGGCACCTCGATGTCGTACAGCTTCGCGGCGTTGAGACCGAGGATCTTCTTCTTGCCGTTGGTGTCGAGCCGCGGGTAGTCGGCGAACTGGTCGTCGTCGGGCATCGACCAGTCGACGAGACCCTCGATCTGCCACTTCGGTTCCCAGATGTTGTAGTCGGAACCGAAGGTCATCTTGTCCTCGCCGACCCAGAACAGCAGCTCGCCCATGACCTTGGCGAAGAACTTGGGACGGGCGTGCATGAGGCCGCCGATGACCACGGACAGGCCGGCGTAGACGTTGGGCTCCTGCGTCGCCATGAAGCAGAAGTCCTCGATGCGCGGCAGGCCGACGTGCTCGACGATGAAGTTCAGACCCTGGAAGTCGGTGGCCGCGTGGTCGACGTCGGAGACGTCGAACGCGTCCTTGTCCAGCGGCCAGATCGTCGGGCCCTTGTGCACGTGGATGTTCTTCACGCCGAGCTCCTCGGCGCGCTGCAGGAAGCGGTAGGCCTCCGGGTCGGTCAGCTTGTAGCCGCGCGAGTCACCGTTCCACTCGGCGGTGTAGAGCTTCGCGCCCTTGCAGCCGAACTTCCGCACGTTCTCCTCGAACTCGCGCATGCCGGCGTCGCCGTCGCGCGGGTCGAAGCGCGTGTTCAGGATGAACTTGCCCGGGTACTTCTCGGCGAGGTAGCCGTTGCGCTCGGTGGTGTTGAAGCCGTCCTTGTACCACTCACGCAGGTACGTCGACTGGAAGATCGCGACGTCGACGTGCCCCTCCTCGAACTCCTCGCGCATCAGCTGCTCTTCGGAGACCTTCTGGAACTCCTCGAGGGGCTGGTGCGTGTCGGCGGGGCCGAGTCCCTGGTAGGCGTGGAAGCACTCGATCCAGCCCTTGGCGTACTGCTCCGCCCCCTGCACCCAGTTCTCGGGCGAGGCGTCCCAGTAGTGCATGTGGGAATCGACGATGAAGTACTTCTCGCCGTCCTTCTCGTACATGTGGTGGTGTCCTTCCTGTACTCGGCCGGCTAGGGGACGAGGATCGCCCGGCCGCGGACCTTCCCCGCGTCCAGGTCGTGCAGGGCATCCAGCGCCCCGGTGAGGGGGTACTGCGCGGTGTGGAGGGTGACCTTGCCGCTCTGGGCGAGGACCATCAGTTCCGCGAGATCGTTGTAGGTGCCGACGATGTTGCCGATGACGTTCTTCTCGCCGGCGACGAAATCGAGCGTCGGCGCCCGGAACTCCCCGCCGTAGCCGAGGTTGAACTGGTAGCCCGCGGGCCCGGTCATCTGCCAGGCCTCGAGCTCCACACCCTGCTCGGCCACGTAGTCGAAGACGACGGTGGCGCCGCCCCCGGTGAGGTCCTGCACGGCGCCGACGTGGTTGCCGTCGGCCACCACGGTCTCGTCCGCCCCGATCTGCTTGGCCAGCTCCAGCGCGGCGGGGTTCTTGTCCACCACGATGATCTTCGTGGCGGTCAGCGCGGCCAGCGCCTGGATGCCGATGTGTCCGAGGCCGCCGGCCCCGATCACGACGGCCGACGTCCCCGGGTACAGGTACGGCACCGCCTTGCGCACGGCGTGGTACGCGGTGATGCCCGCGTCGGCCAGCGCCGCCACGTCCGCCGGGTTGGTGTCCGGGTTCAGCTTCACGCAGGCGCGGGCGGTCGTCCGGAGGTACTCCGCCATCCCGCCGTCGTTGTTGGACAGGCCCGGGAAGAAGGCGTCCCCGGTGCACTGCATGTCCCGCCCCGCCCGGCAGGCGAGGCAGAGCCCGCAGGAGGGCTGCGGGTGCAGGATCACCGTGTCGCCGGGGCGGACGTTGGTGACGGCGTCACCGACCTCGTGCACCCAGCCCGCGTTCTCGTGCCCGATCACGTAGGGCAGTTCGGGGTTCTGGATGTCCGCCCAGTCGCCGTCCACGATGTGCAGATCGGTGCGGCACACACCGGCGCCGCCGATCTTGACGATGACGTCGAGCGGCCCCTGGAGCTTGGGCTCCGGGATGTCGTCGATGCTCGGGTCCTGCTTGTACCCATGCACCCGCACGGCCTTCACGATGAGCTCCTCTCGGTGGTCACGGTGGTCACCCCATGGACGGGCCGAGGCCCATCGACTGGGGCGTGCTCGAGTCGGGCGCAGGCTGCGGCAGGCCCTCGTCGAGCTGGCCGAACTCTGTCATGAGGGACTTGTTCCAGGGGGTCTGTTCCTCGGCGACGAGCGAGTTCGTCGTGAGGATCAGACCGGCCACCGAGGCGCCGTTCTGGAGCGCGGAGCGCACCACTCGCAGCGGGTCGATGATGCCGAGCTCGACCATGTTGCCGAAGCGGCCCTCGAGGGCGTCGAAGCCCTCGTCGACCCCCAGGTCGCGGGCCTGCTTGACGACGTCGCCGCCCTCGTAGCCCGCGTTCGTGGCGATGAGGTTGGCCGGCTCGGACAGCGCGGCGCGCACGATCTCGGCGCCGATGCGCCCGTCGCCGGTGAGTCCGTCGAGGTTGCCCAGCGCCGCCTCGGCGTGCAGCAGGGCCGCGCCGCCGCCGGCGACGATGCCCTCGGCCATCGCCGCGCGGGTCGCCTGCAGGGAGTCGTCGACGCGGTGGCGGACCTCCTTGAGCTCCGCGTTCGTCGGCGCGCCGACCTCGAGGATCGCGGCCTTGCCGGAGAGCCGCGCGATGCGCTCGGAGAACCAGTCCTCGTCGGTGCCGATCGTCGCGCGGTCGAGCTCGGCGCGCAGCTGCTGGACGCGCGTCTCGCGGGCCGCCGGGTCACCGAGCCCGCCGATGATCGCGGTCTGCTCGCTGGTGGCGCGGACCTGGGTCGCGCGGCCGAGGTGCTCGGCGCCCATCTGCTCGAGCGAGAACGCCGACGCCTTGGAGTAGACCTTGCCGCCGCACAGCGCCGCCATGTCCTCGAGGAGGTGCACGCGCTTCTCGCCGAAGCCCGGGGCCTGGATCGCGGTGACCTTGAGGTGCCCGTTGACGTGGTTGTGCACGAGCATCTGGAGGGCCGAGCCCTCGACCTTCTCGGCGACGATCACGAGCGGCCGCGGGTCGCGCATGATCCGCTCGAGCACCGGCATCAGGGAGCGGACGTCGGTGATCTTCTCGGCCGAGAAGAGGATGTAGGGGTCGTCGAGGACGGCCAGCATGGAGCCGGGGTCGGTGACGAGGTACGGCGAGACGTAGCCGTTGTCGAACTCGAAGTCCTCGACGAAGTTCACGTGCAGGCCCAGCATCGGGCCGTCGTCGACGGTGATGACGCCGTCGTCGCCCACCGTGTGCAGGGTCTCGGCGACCACGCGGCCGATCGAGTCGTCGTCGTTCGCCGAGATCGCGGCGACGCGCGAGAGCGCCTCGACGTCGTCCACGGGGTGCGCGACCGAGGCGAGGTGGTCGACGACGCGGGCGACCGCCGCGTCGATCCCGCGCTTCACGAGCACCGGGTTGCCGCCCTGGCCGATGGCCTTGAGGCCCTCGCGGACGATCGCCTGGGCGAGCACGGTCGACGTGGTGGTGCCGTCACCGACCACGTCGTTGGTCTTGACGGCGGCCTCCTTGAGGACCTGCGCGCCCATGTTCTCGAACTGGTCGCGCAGGTAGATCTCCCGCGCGATCGTCACACCGTCGTTCGTGACCTCCGGGGTGCCGGTGATCTTCTCGAGGATGACGTTGCGTCCCTTGGGCCCGAGCGTCGATTTGACCGCTTCGGCGAGCTGGTCGACTCCAGCCTGGAGAGCCCTGCGCGCGTCGGCGCCGAATCGCAGTTCCTTGGCCATGTCCTCACTTCTCCGGTGCTCTGGGGCGCGAACGGGGAGTCAACGGTTCTGTCACGAACGGCACCGGGTCGTCGCACGTCCACCCCGTGCGGACGTGCGACGACCCGAGAGCCGGCGTCCTACTTGTTCACCACCGGAGGCAGCATGTCGCCGATGAACTCGGCGGCCTCCTCCAGATTCCCGAACATGATCGTCCGGTCATCCATGTGGATCATCTTCCCGTAGTGGGTCGACATGTTCTCCTCGAACTCGGCGGCGTTGTAGAAGTCGGGCTCCTCGCCGAGCGCCTCGGAGATGTCCGCGTAGACGAAGTCCATGCGGCCCTGGCAGTCCACGCGGATCATGGACGGCAGGTGCTTGACCGTCACGTTGTCCTGGCGGTCCATCACCTCCGCCACGACCACGCCGACCTGGTTGTTCATCAGCGTCACGCCGGCCATGCCGGACTCGGTGTTGTCCTGCTTGAACGGGCTCTCGGCCGTCTTGAAGCTCCTGGTCACTGGTTCAGCTCCTTCGGGGGCTCGAGTCCGAGGTCGGAGAGGATGCCGGCGAAGCGGCTCTTGGCGCGGTCGAGGCTGTCCTCGAATCGGGGGGGCTTGGCGTCGGGCTGCGACCACAGCGGCTGCATGGTGCGGGCCGCCTCGAGGCACTTCGGCACCCACTTGGCCAGCCAGCTGTTGAACAGCTGCTTGTTGTGGTCCGCGAACTCGCGGTCCTGGGTGAGCGGGGCGAAGGCGGCGACGGTCCAGCGCAGGTCACGCTGGGCGAAGTCGTACTCGCCGGCGCCCATCACGGTGGGCGTCACGTAGTCGCCGTTGCCGGCGGCCGACTGCATGACCAGGTTCGAGCGGAAGAGCTCGCCGAGCAGGGGCTCGAAGACGATGTTGGTAGCGAAGATCATCTCGCCCCAGTCGTCCTCGATCGCGGTGATCTCCTCGACGACCTTGCGGACGCCCTGCCACTCGGCGTCGGAGTTCCAGGCCGCCGTGTGCGCGGAGCCGTCGAAACCCTCGATCTCCTCGCTGAGGGTGAGGTTGTACAGCGCCAGGTCCTGCGCGAAGCGGATCTTGTGCTCGCTGTTCACGACCATCGCCGTGTTGTGCATGTTCGTCGGGCCCGAGCGGTTGCAGCCGGCGAACACGTACAGCCCGAGGATGTGCTCGATGTGCATCCAGGCGCCGACGTTGCGCTCGACGAAGCGGACCCAGTTCTGCGTCCACTGCTCGAAGGCCTTGGCCTGGCGGGCGTTCTCGACGTTCTGGGTGACCTGCCGGACAACGTTGGCGTTGTTCCGGTACATCGTGAGTTCCCACTCTTCGTTGGGATCACGGAACTCGTGCCAGCCGTGGGCAGGCCAGTCCTGGACCGGCTTGCCGCCGGAGCCGGGGCCGCGCTCGGGCTCGGGGTTGTCGACGCCCCACGCCTTGAGCTTGGTCCAGTTCAGGGGGTAGCCGCGGGAGCCGTCGGCGAAGCCGTAGATCCAGCCCTGGGAGAGGTAGTGGCGGGGGTCCGGCTGGACCTCGACCGTCACGTCCTCGTAGTGGGTCTGCTTGCGCTTCGCCGGCTTGAAGTAGTTGTAGCGCCGGGCGCCGGGCCCGGAGTCGGGGAACTCCTTGGCGCCCGCCTCCGCGTCGGTGAAGACGGGCTTCGGAACGCTCCGCTCTGGACGTTCTTCGGTGCTTGTCATGGGTTAGCCCTCGTCCTCCGGCTCTCCAGTGGTGGTGAACTTGTCGTAGTAGATGTGCTGCTCGTCCATTCCGCGCTGGGTCAGCAGGGCGATTGCCGCATCCACCATCGGCGGCGGCCCGCACACATACGCATCCATCCCTTCCAGCCCCGGCTCGTTCGCCCGGACGACCTCGGTGATGAGGCCCGTCTCGCCGTCCCAGTCGTCGCCGTCGTGCTCGGAGAGCGCGGGGACGTACTTGAAACCGGGGATCTTCTCCTCGAGGGCGTGCAGTTCGTCCTCGAAGCACAGGTCGGCCTTCGTGCGGGCGCCGTAGTACAGGCGCGCCTTGCGCTCGCCGTCCTTCTCCGCGAGGGCCCGCAGGAGACCGAGCAGCGGGGCCATGCCGGCGCCGCCACCGATGAAGACGATGTCCGAGGTCCGGTTCTCCCGGAGGGTGCAGGTCCCGAACGGGGCCTCCACCTCGATGCGGTCGCCGACCGCCACCTTGTTCTCCAGGAACTGCGAGAACGCGCCGTCCGGGTAGATCTTGATGACGAACTCGAACACGCCTTCGCGGTTCGGGAGGTTGGCCATCGAGAACGACCGGACCTCGCCGGTGTCCGGCACCGTCAGGTCCATGTACTGACCGGGGAAGAACTTGATGTCCTCGCCGGCCACCTGCTTCACCACCAGGTGGCGCATGTCCTTGGTGACCGGCTCGTTGGACACCACCTCGACGGTGCCTTTCCGCAGCGGGAGGCCACTCCGGATGATCTCCTCGTCGTAGTTGAGGAGCTCGATCACGAGATCGTCGTAGGCGTGGGCGCGACAGAGGAGCGTCTGCCCCTCCTCGCGCTCCATGTCCGGCAACGCGAAGGTCGAGTACTTGTCGAGATCGATGTCGTCGACATCGCCCTCGAGGACGAACGACTTACAGGCGGCGCACTGGCCCTCCTTGCAGCCGTGCATCAGTTGCAGACCCTGCTCTGAGGCGGCTCGCAGGATCGTCTGGTCCTCGTCGACCTCGATCTCGATGCCCACCGGTTCGAAACGGACCCGGTGCTTGTCACCCATCGATGGCTTCTCCGTTCGGGAGCTAGATGCCGAAATCCGGGCAAATCGGTCAGAAATGCCCGGACGAGGGCGTGAGGGATCGAGGGGGGCCGGTGTGACCCGGCCCCCCTCTCACCTCACCGTGCTGGTCTGGACCAGCCGGCCACTGCTAGCTGGTCGCGTCGGCCGGACGTCCGGCCGGGCCCTGGCGGTTGTAGTCCGCCACGAAGGCCTCGCGGTCCGCGTCGCTCATCTCGTTGAGGATGACGTTGGGGCTGGCCACGTGCGGCATGCGCCGCAGGTGGTCGAGCGTCCACATCTTCTTCGGGTCGAGATCGAGGTGCGGCTGCGCCGTCATGGTCTTGCCGTCGTCGCGGACGAAGCCCATGTCGGAGACCACGTCGGCCCAGTTCCAGCCGTGGTACAGCGTCTCCCACTCGCGGTGCCCGACGAGCTTGCCCATGTTCGGGGTCTCGCGGCCCTGGTAGGTCGGGCGGAACGCCTCGGCGTCCGTCCAGCGGCAGGCCTCGTGGCAGTACGTGCGCCACTGGCCGTCCACCTTGTCGACGACCATGTCCTCGCGCACCAGGCAGGGGACCATGCAGGTCCAGCAGCGGTGCGGGTACACGTAGTCGACGTCCTCGGCGACGATCGGGTGGTGACCGTTCGGCTTCGCCAGACGGTTGTAGTTCTCCCACCACTTGCCGTACTTGTCGTACCAGCCCGGGTACTTGTACTCGAACCACTCGAAGTCTTCGTCGGTCATGCCGTCGATGCGCCAGTAGTTCGCGAGCCACCCGGTGGCGAAGAACTGCGCGACCTCGTGGACGTAGCCCTTGTTCCAGATCTGGTTCCAGGACTCCTCGACCAGGTCGTGCGGGATCACGAGGCCGTACTTCTCGAGCGGCAGCAGGTACGCCCGGTAGTAGTCGTCGTAGATCCAGCGGCGCCACATCTCGGCGTAGGACTCACGGTCCTTGCGCCGGTCCTTGGTGCCGTACTCGATGAACGTGCCGATGGCGGCGTCCACCACGCGGTGGTTGTTCCACCACGCGTAGCGCAGGTCGCGCTCGAGCAGCTGGCGGTTGTCCTCGTCCGACAGCGCCATCAGCAGCGTGGCGTAGCCGTTCGAGATGTGCCGCGACTCGTCGGACTGGACCGAGTGGAACACCGTGGGCAGCAGGTAGTCACCGTTGGCCGCGGCCTCGGCCGGCATGGCCACGAACAGGGTGTTCGTGAACGCCGTCTCGGCGACGATCGTGAGGTAGATGCTGGCCGCGGTGATCGCGTCACCGGTGATGAAGCCCTCGGCGAACTGACGGCCGATGGTGCCGCAGTAGTCCGAGTGGAAGTTCCGGAGGGTGTTGTTGAAGCCCGCCGGGTCGATGTAGTTGTTCATGTACAGCCGCTTGAGGTTCTGCTGGATCGTGCTGTGCCGAACCTCGTCGATCATCTGGATCGCCTGGCCGTTGTGCAGCTCCGGGTTCGGAACCGCCTGGAACAGCATCGGCATCGACCGTGCGGCCGAGATCTCCGGCAGTGGGATGATCGAGAGGAACAGCTTCTGCCACTCCAGCCAACGCTCCTGGACCTGGCGGAACATGTTCCCGCGGATCGCCCCGTCGGAGGCGCCGTACACGCGGTTGTCCTTCTCCTCCTGCATGGGGAAGTAGGACCGGAGGACCTGCTTGAGCGGGTCCTTCTTGGCCGCCTTACGGAACGTGTAGTCCGTCCCGTACTTCATGTACGGCTCGTGGTACTGCGGCTCCCAGGAAAGTTCCTGGATCTTCTGGTGAGCCTTCGCCAAACTCTGACGGCTCATCTTCTTCTCCTTGTGGAGTTCCAGCTCGGCGTACGGGGTTCCGCAGCCGTGGTTCGTGGTGGTGTGGCCGGGCGTCGCGGGGGTGTCAGTTCCCCCGGGGGACGGGATCGGCCGGCAGCGGTGGCGGGAGGTCCCGGTCGGACTCCAGCCAGCCGCGTGTCGCGGTGCTCGCGACGTCGCGGACGGCGCTCGTGAGCTCGTCGGCGTCGGTCGCGAACTTCCGCGCCGGGGTCGAGATCGCGATGCTGGCCGCGACCTGCCCGTCCGGCGCGAAGATCGGTGCCCCGATGCAGCAGAAGCCCTCGGCGTACTCCTCGCGGTCCACCGCGTAGCCGCGCCGGCGGACCCGGGCGAGCTCGAGCTCGATCGCCGGGGTGCTCGTGATCGTGGTGCCCGTGAACGCCGCGAGGTCGCCCCGCGTCGTCATGAGCGCGGTGCGTGTGCCGGACGAGGCGATGAGGGCCTTCGTCACGGCGAGCGCGTGGGCGGAGGCGAGCGGGATCCGCTCGGCGAGGTCGGGGATGCGCGCCAGGCCCTGGTGGCCGCGCGCGTCCACGATCACCGTCGCGTCGTCGTCCTCCCACCGCGCGAGGTACGTGCGCTGGCGGGTGCGCCAGTAGAGCTCGGTCACCGCGTCCGAGAGGCGCTCCGGGAGCTCGTAGCGGGAGTACTCGTCGTGTGCCTCGGACTCGCCCCAGGACTCGCCCCACGGCGGGGTCTCCTGCAGCCGGAACGTGCCGGCCTGACGGTCGCGGACCGCGAAGCCCTCCTGGCACAGCGTGTTGAGGAGGTAGCGCGCGGTCGCGGTGCTCTTGCCGAGCTCGGCGGCGAGCGCCTCGGCGGTGACACCGCCGTCGGCGGCGCCCAGGAAACGCAGCGCCGCCAGCGCCTCGGCTGCGGTCTTCAGGGAGCGGCCCCCGCCGACACCGCGGCCGTGGCGCGGTTCGATCATGGTGCCTCCTCCCCGTCGTCGGCCCCGTCGTCGGGTGGTCCGTGCTGCTCCGACCGGCCGCTCGCTCGCCGTCGTGCGGAGGTCACTGAACGCGGCAGCGACCCTTGTGGTCAACATCACGGTTTTCACGTGCAGATGCTGCACCCGCCGCTGGCCGCAGCCCCGCGACCGCTACGCGTGCCGAGTTCGCAGGTCACGGCGACGAACGGCCGACGAGCGGTCACCGCACGGCCGCCCCGAGCGCCCTCCACGGACCAAGATCTCGCGCGGATCCGCCGGTTCCCTCGATCACAGGACGCACGCCCGGCGCGGTGTCCGCACGCTCTGACCGAGCGGCGCGTCGGCACTAGGCTCGGCGCGCGTGAGCACCCGGCTGGCGCTGAGCCGCGACTACCCGCACGGCGTCCCCGCCTTCGCGGCCGCGCTCGCCGACCCGGAGTTCCACCGCGTGAAGCTCGACGTCGACGGCTCCGGCCGCATCGAGGTGGTCGCGTTCGCGCGCGACGACGAGCCCGGCGGGCGGCAGCGGGTCCGGGTCGTGCTGCGACAGCCCGTGCCCCCGGGGCAGGTCCCGGCGGTGGTCGAGCGCCTGCTCGCCGGCGTGCTCGTCATCGAGCGCACCGAGGAGTGGCGCCTGGGACCCGACCGCTGCGACGGCCGCGCCCAGGTCGCCGTGCCGGGCACGCCGATCAGCGCCGCGGGCACCATGTCCGTGCGGCCCGGGGAACCGGGTCACAGCCGCCTCGCCGTGGACCTCGCGATCACGGCCGCGGTGCCGCTGCTGGGCGGGGGCATCGAGCGCTCCGTGGTCACCGGCATCCGGGGGCTCACGGGCACCGAGCACGACCGCATCTCGCGCTGGCTCGCCGGCGCCGAGCGGGCGGGCTGATGCCCGCACGCCGCCGTCGCCGGCCCGGGTCGGACCGGCTCTACGTCACGTCGTCCGACGGCCTGCCCCTCGGCCACCTCGACCTCGTCACCCGCGTCGCGCACGACGTGCCGGCCGGGTACCGGGAGCGGTTCGTCCAGGAGGCCAACGCCTGGCTGTGGCAGAACGGCCTGCCGCCGATGGGCGGCCCGGCCGAGGTCGCCGAGCCCGCGGCCCTCGGCGCGGGCGCCGAACCCCCGGCGGGCGGGTGGGATCCGGGGAGGGACGACCTCGCCCTGCACCGTCCCGGCCACGGGCTGCTGGAGGAGGCGGCGGAGGTGCGGGCCGCCCAGGGCGCCGGGGCCGACCGGCCCTACCGGCTGCGCGCCGACGGCCAGCACGCGGTGGCCGAGGCGCTGGGCAAGCTGACCCGCCCCCCGACGCTGCGCCGCGGGCGCGGCGCCCGCTGGCGCATCCTGCACGCGGTGCCGATGGCGGCGCCCGACGGCGACGTCGTCCTCGACCACGTGCTCATCGGCCCGCCCGGGCTGTTCGTCATCGAGGACGTCAACGTCCCCGGGGGCCGGGTGGTCCTCGAGAACCAGACCGTCGAGCTCGGTGACGGCACGATCATGAGCCTGGAGGAGCGCCGGCAGATCGCGGCGGAGGCTGCGGAGCGCGTCTCGGTGGCGCTGGCCCACGCCGCGGGCGCGAGCGAGACCCTCGACCCGCCCGCCGTGCACCCGGTGATCGCCGTCGTCGGCGCGATCCTCTCCGGGGCGGGGCGCCCGCGCGGGGTGACGGTCTCGCGCATCAGCCAGCTGCCCCGGCTGCTCTCGGCGTTCGGTGCGCCGCTGTCCGACCTCGCCGTCGCCCAGATCTTCGAGGTCGCCCGGCGCTCGGGCACGTGGAGCCCGTGACCCCCGAGCTGCGCCGCGCCCGGGTCGCAGTGATCGCGATGTTCGTCGTCAACGGGGCGACGTACAACAGCATCGTCCCGCGGTTCCCGACGCTGCGCGACGACCTCGGACTGTCGAACGCGGCCCTGGGCACCGCGATCGCGGCCTTCCCCCTCGCGGCGCTGCTGTTCGGGATCCTCGCGGGCCCGCTCATCGCCCGGGTCGGCAGCGGGCGGGCCGGCGCCGGGGTCGGGCTCGCCGGTGCCGTGCTGCTGCCCGCGGTGGCCCTGGCGCCGTCGTGGTCCGCTCTCGCCGCGGCGCTGTTCGTCCTCGGCCTGACCGACGCCTGGGCGGACGCGGCGATGAACGCGCACGGCCTGCGGGTGCAGGCCGGCTACGGGCGCTCGATCGTCAACGGCCTGCACGCGGTGTGGAGCATGGCCGCGGTCGGCGCGGGCCTGCTCGGCGCCGCGGCCGCGGGGTTCGGGGTGCCGCTGCCGGTGCACCTCGGGGTCGTCGCGGCGGTGCTGGTCGTCGTCTCGGTGCTCGCGTGGCGGTGGGCGCTGCCGGGGCCGGAGCCGGAGGCCGAGCACGACGAGGGGTCCGACGAGGCCGGCGGCCGTCGTGGCCCGATCCGCGCCGTCCTCGTGGCCGCCGGGCCGCTGCTCGCGCTCGCCGCGCTGCTCGTGGCCTCGGGCGGGATCGAGGACTCGGCGGCGTCGTGGGGCGCGATCTACGTGCGCGACGACCTCGGCGGCGGCGCGTTCGTCGCCGGCCTGCCGTTCGTCGCGTTCCAGACCTTCATGACGCTCGGGCGCCTCGCGGGCGACCGGGTCGTCGACCGTTTCGGTCCCGTCGCGGTGGCGCGCACCGGGGCGGCGCTGGCGGCGGTCGCCATGGGCACGGCGCTGCTCGTGGCCCACCCGGTCGCGGCCGTCGCGGGCTACGCGCTGACCGGGCTCGGCGTGTCGACGCTGTTCCCCCTCGGCTTCGCCGCCGCCGGCCGGGTGCCCGGCGTGCGCCCCGGCGACGGCATCGCGGTGGTCGGCTGGCTCGCGCGGCTGGGCTTCCTGGTGTTCCCGCCGGTCATCGGCGCCGTCGCCGACCGGGTGTCCGTGGGGGCCGGGCTCGCCCTCGTGCCGATCTCCGCGGTCGTCGCGATCGTGCTGGCGGGGTCGCTGCGGCCGCGGGGGACACTGGCGCGGTGAGCGATCTCGACGACGTCGTGAGGGCCCTGGCCGCGCCGCTCGCCCCGCTGGACGAGGCCGTCGCGGCGCTGGGGCGCGACGCGGGGCTGGTGGCGTGGTGGGGCACCGACGTCGCGATCGACGGTCCCGCCCACCCGACCGACGACGGCTGGACTCTGCTCGACGTCGGCGACGCCACGATGCTGCGCAACCGCGTCACCCGCCAGGACCTCTACCGCGCCGGCGTCTCCCCGTTCCGGCGCGCGCTGGCCGGCCTGCTGCTCGACGACCTCGGGCTCGCCCCGACGTGGGCCGCCGACGTCATCCTGACCCGGGCCGACGAGGACCGGCTGAGCGAGTGGATGCGCGCGCACCTGCGCCTGTCGAGCGTGCTCCACCCCGACCGCAAGCTGCTCCTGGGGCCGGTGCGCGACGCGATGGCGCCGGGGCTGCGCGAGGACGGCGCCACGGCCCGGTCCGCGCGCGAGCGCTTCGCCGCCGCCGGCGGCCCCCGCCCCGACCGCGACCCCTCCGTCCCCTTCCGCCGTCCGTAGCCATGTGAGCGAACTTTGGTGCCATAGGCCCGAAGTTCGCTCACGTACGACGGTCGGCGCAGCGCACGCAGGTGCGGGCGGCCGGGCGGGCCTCGAGGCGTTCGGCGGCGATCGGGCGCCCGCAGCGCTCGCAGACCCCGTACGTGCCGGCGTCGACGCGCGCCCGGGCCGCGTCGACCTCGGCGAGGTCGTGGCGGGCCGCGGCGAGCAGGGCGGCGACCTGGGCGCGGTCGTAGGCGATCGTCTGGCCCTCGGGGTCGTGCTCGTCGTCGCCGGAGCTCGCCGAGGCCGTCTCGACGATCCCCGCGAGCTGGGCCTCCAGCGCCGCGATGCGCGCGACCGCGTCGTCGTGCGCCCCGTCGAGCCCGCTCACACCACGGTCGCCAGGGCCCGCGGGGCGATCTCGACGGTCACGCCGCGGTCGGCCTCCAGGTCGAGCACCTCCCCGTCGAGCTGCACCGGCAGCGGCGAGAGGGTGCGGAACGCGAAGCGGTCGGTGCGCGGCTGCGGGCCCAGGCCGCCGACGGCCGCCCGCACCGCGTACGCCAGCAGCCGCAGCTTCGAGCGGTGCGGCAGCGTGACGACCTCGAACAGCCCGTCGGCCGGGTCGCCGTCCGAGAGCGTCACGTACTTCGCCATCTCGGTGGTGTTGGCGAGGATCAGGCTGTCGAAGCGCCGCTCGCCCTCGCCCTCGACGTCGACCGCGAACGGGCGGAACCGGGAGAACGCGCGCACCGTGGTGACGATCTCGCGCACCGAGCCCTTGCCGCCGCGCTCGAGCTCGAGGGCCACGGTCGGGGTGATGCCGAGCCCGAAGTAGGAGTGCGCCCAGCGCGGCTCGTCGCCGTCCACCGACACCCGCAGCAGGTCGAGGTGCTGGAGCCGGGCCGCGGCGATGGCGTCGACGAGGGGGCGTTCGCGGGTCGCGCGGCGGTGGTCGTTGGCGTTGCCGGCCGGCAGCACCGCGGCCGGGGCGGCCGCCACCGTGCCGTCGCCGGCGGCCATCACGCCCTGGACGACCTCGTGGTAGCCGCCGTCCCCGCTGACGGACACCACCAGCGTGCGGCCCGCCCGCGCCTCCTGCTCGGCGATGACGCGCGCGTGCCCGGCGTACTCGGTGGCCTGCAGCGCGACCGCCAGCTGCGGCGCGGTCTCCTCGAGCGCGGCGCGGCACTGCCGGGCGCGCTGCTCGCCGTCGCCGCTGCTCTGCGGGTTGTAGACGAGCACGACCCGGTCGTAGGCGGGCATCGGGGACGGTTCGGACGGCACGGCCACCCGTGCAGCGTACGACGGTCAGCGCAGCGCGAGGACGATCTCGACGGCCTCGGGCAGCGTGGCGACCGCCGGGGCGACGGTCCGCAGGTCGGCCTCGTGGTGGGTGGAGTGCTCCGCGACGAGGACGCAGGCGCTGCCGACCGCGGCCGTCGCGGCCGCGTCGTCGAGCGTGTCGCCGACCAGCACGACCCGCGCCGGGTCCAGGCCGAGGGTGTCGAGGTGCGTCGCGAGCGCGTCGGCCTTGCTGCGCCCGTCGTGGTGGTGGTCGCCGTCGACGCGGGCGAACCAGTCGTGCAGCCCGCGGCGCCCGAGGGTCGCGTGGAGCTCGTCGTGGGCGAGCATGCTCAGCACGGACTGGCCGAACCCGGCACCCGCGAACCGCTCCAGGGCGTCCTGCGCCCCGTCGGCCAGCGACAGCGAGGGCTCCGCGTCCCGGTAGTGCCGCCCGAACACCGCGTTCAGGCGGGCCCACTCCTCGTCGGGGACCTCCCGGCCGACGAGATCGGCGTAGAACGCCCGCAGCGGGCGGCGGAACGTCGACCGGTAGCGCTCGAGGTCCAGCGACGACGCCGCCCCGACGGCCTCCAGGCTGGCGTTGGAGGCGTCGACGACCGCGTGCACGTCGGCGAGCAACGTGCCGTTCCAGTCCCAGACGACGTGGTCGACCACGACACCCATGATCCGCTACCGGTCGAGGTGGTCCAGCAACGCCTGCAGGGACCGCACGCGCGTGTGCCGCAGGACGTCCTGCGGGTCGTCGGAGTCGGTCTGCTCGAGCCACGCCTCGGTCTCGCCGCGGTCGGTGACCGCGAACCAGACCGTGCCCGGGGGCTGGTCGTCCTGCGGCTCCGGGCCGCCGGCCCCGCTGACCGCCAGCGTCAGGTCCGCGCCGAGCAGGTCGGCGGCCTTCTCGGCCATCGTCCGCACCGCGGGCTCCGAGACGACGGGCCCGTCGGGCACGCCGAGCGCGCCGTGCTTCGTCGTCCGGTCGTAGGCGACCACGCCACCGCGGAACCACTCGCTCGACCCCGGCGAGGCCGCCAGGTCACTGCACACCAGACCGCCCGTCAGCGACTCGACGATCGCCAGCCGACGCCCGTCACGCGACGCCACCTGCGACACCGACCGCGCGAGCTCCTCCGGATCCTCCGACACCGTGCACCTCCTCGTGCGCCGCCGGACGGCGTTGCCGATCGGCGCGCGGAGGAAACGCGTCAGGGACGGAACCGGCGCAGGCGCAGGCTGTTGCCGACGACGAAGACGCTCGACAGCGCCATCGTCACGCCCGCGATCATGGGGTTGAGCAGCCCGGCGACCGCGAGCGGCAGCGCGGCGACGTTGTAGGCGAACGCCCAGAAGAGGTTGCCGCGGATCGTGCCCAGCGTGCGCCGGGCCAGGCGCAGCGCGTCGGGCACCGCGCGCAGGTCGTCGCGGACGAGCGTCACGTCGCCGGCCTCGATGGCCATCGCCGTCCCCGTGCCCATGGCGACGCCGAGGTCGGACTGCGCGAGCGCGGCCGCGTCGTTCACGCCGTCGCCGACCATCGCGACCGTCGCCCCGTTCTCCTGCAGGCGCCGGACCTCGTCGGCCTTCTCGGTGGGCAGCACCTCCGCGACGACGTCGGCCGGGTCGATACCGACCTCGGCGGCGACGGACCGCGCGGCGGCGGGGTTGTCGCCGGTCAGCAGCACGGGGCGCAGGCCGCGTGCCCGCATCTCGGCGACGGCCTCGGCGGAGCCCTCGCGGACGGTGTCGGCGACGGCGAGCACGGCCCGCGCCCGCAGCGTCCCGGACCCGTCGTCCCAGGCCACGACCACCGTCGTCGCGCCGCGGGCGGCGGCGTCGTCCAGGGCCGCGTCCAGCTCGGGCGGCAGCGGGACGCGCCACTCGTCGACCAGGCGCCGGCGCCCCGCCAGCACGCGGGTGCCGTCGACGGTGCCGACCACGCCCAGCCCGTCGAGGGCCTCGACGTCGGCGACGCCGGCCCGCTCGAGGTACCGCGGCATCTCGTCGCGGGCGGCGGCGGCGATCGCGCGCGCGACCGGGTGCTCGAGGCGCGCCTCGAGGGCGCCGACGCGGGCGAGGACCTCGTCGCGCCCGACGCCGCCCGTCGTCGCCAGGCCCCGCAGGGTCATGCGGCCGGTGGTCACCGTGCCGGTCTTGTCCAGGACGATCGTGTCGACCCGGCGGGTGGACTCGAGCACCTCGGGCCCGCGCAGCAGGATCCCGAGCTGGGCACCGCGGCCGGTCGCGACGGCGAGCGCGGTCGGGGTCGCGAGCCCGAGCGCGCAGGGGCACGCGACGACGAGCACGGCCATCCCCGCGGCGACCGCGAAGCCCCAGCCCTCGCCGGAGACGCCCCAGAACAGCAGCGTGAACAGCGCCACGAGCATCACGACGGGCACGAAGAAGGCCGAGATGCGGTCGGCGAGGCGCTGGATGGCGGTCTTGCCCTCCTGCGCCTCCTGCACCCGGCGCGCCATCCGCGCCCACTGCGTGTCGCCGGACGCGCGGGTGGTCTCGACGACGACGCGGGCGGTCTCGTTGCGGGTGCCCGCGAGCACCTCGGCGCCGGGCTCGATGTCGACCGGGGTCGACTCGCCGGTCATGGCGCCGGCGTCGACGCTCGACCGGCCCTCGACGACGCGCCCGTCGAGGGGGAACGGCTCGCCCGCGGCGACCGCGACGTGGTCACCGGGCTGGACCCGGTCGACCGGGACCGGCAGTTCCCGGGCGCCCGCGACGACCCGCGCCTCCAGCGCCGGCGGTGTCATCAGCGCCGCCGACACCCCGAGGGCCCGCCGCCGCCCGCGCCGCTCGATCCAGCGCCCCAGCAGGGCCGCCGTCGTGATGGCGGCCGCGGTCTCCAGGTAGATCGTGCGGGAGCCGTCGAACTGGTCGGGCTGGGGGACGAGGTAGATGCCGTGGCGCATGCCGCCCAGGCCCGCGCCGCCGAAGAAGAGCGTCCAGAGCGACCAGCCGAAGGCGGCGAGCGTGCCCACCGAGACCAGCGTGTCCATCGTCGCCGAGAGGTGACGCAGGTGCCGCGCGGCGGCGCTGTGGAAGCGCCACCCGCCCCAGATCACGACCGGCGCGGCGAGCACCAGGCAGAACCACTGCCAGTACCGGAACTGCCAGGCGGGGCTCATCGACACGGCGATGATCGGGAGCGTCAGCGCCAGGCACACCAGCGCGCGGTGGCGCAGGACGCCGATCTCGGGGTCGGGCGGCGCCTCGGCCGCCGTGCCGGGCGCCGGGCTCGCGGTCGCGTGCCGGGCGGTGCCGTCGGGCGCCGGGCGGGGTGCCGGGACGGCGGGGTCGGCCGGGTCGTGTGCCCCGGGGGTCGCCGCGGGCACGAGCGGCGCGGCGGGGGTGGCGCCGAAGCCGAGCCCGGTCACGGCCGCGACGAGCTCGGCGGGGTCCTGCTCGGGCGGGTGGGTGACCCGCGCACGGCCCGAGGCGTAGTTCACGCTCGCCTCGACACCGGGCAGCCGGCCCAGCTTCTTCTGGATCCGTGCGGCGCACGTCCCGCAGGTCATGCCGGTGACGGCCAGCTCCGTCGTCACCGTCGGGGTCCCGGACGGCCCCGCGTGATCCGCGACGTCGGTCGCCACGCCGCCACCTCCCACATCCGGTCGTCGATCGACGGCGCGACGCTAGGGGGCGCCTCCGCGCGGGCGCCCGGAGCTGAGAACCCCCGACGACCCGTCCGACGACCGTCGCCGTCGGGCACGACGAGCGGTCGGCGGGTAGCCCGGACGGCGTAGCGCGCGTTCTCAGCCGCGGTGGTGTCGATCGCGGTGACGATCGGGTAGGCCCGCGCACGACCGAGGACCACCGATCGCAGGAGGCACCCATGGCGGAGGACACCGCCGCCGAGGACCTGAAGGGCCGCGCCAAGGAGGCCGTCGGCGCCATCACGGGCCAGGACGACTGGGCCCGCGAGGGCCAGGAGCAGCAGAAGAAGGCCGACGCCGAGGACACCGCCCGCCAGAAGGAGGCGGAGGCCCAGAAGGCCCGCGCCCAGGCGGACAAGAAGGAAGCCGACCAGAAGAAGCACCAGTAGTCGGCCACACCCCGCCCACGGCCCCGGACCGGCACGACGCCGGTACCGGGGCCGTGGTGTGTCCAGAGGGGACGCGCACCGTAACGGCCGTGATCGTCCCGCCGATGATCGATCGTCACGCCGGGTCGTCGGAGGAGCAGCAGTGACGGTGCTCGTCGTCCTGAGTGCGGCGGTCCTGGGGATCGTCGCCGGGTTCGAGCTGCGGTTCGTCGGCCTCTGGCTGCTGGTGCGCCTGGCCGACGCGGTCGAGGGCGCCGACCCGCGCGACCACCGGCACTACGGCGACTTCCGCCGGGTGATGGCCGAGCGCGGCGTCTCCGGGCTGGACCTCGCGTGGCGCCCGGAGCCCGACGCCCGCGGGCGGGTCGCCGACCGTCCCGATTGGCAGCTCCACAGCTGGTTCTGACGTTAGGGGCCGCCGCCCCGTCGGGTACATCGCGGCCAAGCTGACCGGACGCCCGCGGGCTGATCGTCGGCTCAGGTCCCGCCGGTTCTCTGACACGTGCCGGCGGGGCCGCCCGAAGCTTCCCGGCGTCGGCACGCGTCCGGCCGTGCGCGCGGTCCCGGTGCGGGCACACCGACGGGCCGCACCCTGCCCGGTGCGGCCCGCCGGCTCGTCGCTCGCGCGATCTGCCCGGGATGTCGCACCGATGATCAGGACCGTTAGTCCACGTCCGGGTGAACAACTCCCGCGTCGCGTCATGGCGACCGCGCGGCCGCGTCAGGCCACGGCGTTGCGCCGGCGGCGGTAGGCCCCGCCCCAGGCGTGGCTCGCGAGGTCGGCGAACACCGCGACCGCGAGCCATATCCAGTCCGGCCCGACGACGCCGCCCGGCGCGACGAGCATGTACATCAACGTCGTCCACGGCAGCAGCAGGAAGCCCAGGATCGGCCACAGCAGCGTCCCGAACGTGACGCTCCACTGCAGCGGGGCGAGCAGCCACCACACGACGATCACGAAGCGCGGGCCGAAGACCAGCAGGAGGATGAGCAGGCACACGCTGCGGTGATAGCAAGCGCCGTGCCGGGGCGTCCCCACCCGCGGAGGATGATCCTCGGGTGTGGACGGGGTTCGACCCGGCGTCTAGGACCGGAGCGTGGCCTGCGGTGTGCGCCCGTAGACGCGCCGGTACGCCGCGGCGAACCGCCCGGCGTTGCTGAATCCCCAGCGGGCGACGATGGCGCCGACGGTGTCCCCGCGGGTGGGATCGGCCGTCTCGAGCTCGCGGTGTGCGCGCTCCATGCGGACCGACCGCAGGAAGTTCATCGGGGTCTGGCCGCGGTGCCGCTGGAACGCCTGCTGGAGTCCCCGAGGGCCGATGCGGACCTCCCGGGCGATGTCGGACGTGCCGATGTCGCGGTGGGCGTTCGCCTCGATGTACTCCACGGCCCGGCGCACCACGGCGGGTTCGCCCCCGTCGGGCCGTCGCGCGCGCTCCCCGATCGCCGCGCACGCGGTGTTGGGGAAGGCGGCGAGGATCGCGCCGGCGAGCGTCCTCCCGGCCTGGTCCAGCAGGAGCGGGCTGGACGCGATGTCCTCCGCGGCCAGGACGTCGTCGCGGACGTGCGCCACCTCCAGCTCGAGGTAGCGCCCCAGCCCGGGCGACGCCGGCCGGTACCCGGTGAACCGCACCTCGCCGCCGTCCCACCCGAGGTCGGCCGCGGCCCGCCGCAGCACCGGGTGCGCGAGGCACACGGCCCGGTTCGTGAGGTCGTCCCACCGGATCGACCACGGGTGCCCCGGCGGCATGAGGTAGGGCTCGCCGGGCCCGGGCTCCACCGTCGTGCGGCCCGCCGAGATCGCGACCCGCCCGCTGACGGTGGTGTTGAGGATGACGGCGTCGCCGAGCAGCTCGGTCCTCGTCTCGAACCCGAGGCTGTGGTGCAGGGTCGCGATCGAGTAGCGCGGCGCGGCAGCGCCGGTGAAGGTGAACGAGAAGGCCGACGGATCACCGTGGAGCCGGCGGCGGTAGTTGACGTACGTGTCCTGCAGCCACCTGTCGGCGACCTCCGGGTCCGACGACGCCACGTCGAACCGCCGCACCGGCGAATCCTGCCCTGCCCCCACGTTCCCCCCTGCTGCACGGCGCCGCCTCCTCAGGCGCCCCTGGTCCCCCGACCTCGCGGCCGTTGTACCAGCGCCGACGCGGATCGCCACCCGGACGAACGCCGGGTGACCCGTCCGGGGGTGAGGAGTGGGAGGGTTGCTCCGACCGGCACCGCGGGCCGTCCACGGAAGCAGGAACCTCCCCGACGTGCGCCACGCCGCCACCGAGCCGTGGACCGTGGCAGCGCCGGCTCGGGGCCCGGCAGCTTGACGGACGCCGACGGGCTCGAGGGGGAGCGTGCCCGGTGGCGACCACAACGGTCGAACAGATCGATGGCGGCGTGGACGCCCACCCGATTCCTCGCCGCGCGCCGGCCCAAACCGGGGAGTCCCGAGGACGGCGCCCCTGCCGCCGAACCGCCGGAATCCGTCGCCGAACGGCGCGGTGGGCTCAGGCC
Organism: Actinomycetospora sp. C-140; assembly: GCF_054796175.1. Classification (NCBI taxonomy): domain Bacteria; kingdom Bacillati; phylum Actinomycetota; class Actinomycetes; order Pseudonocardiales; family Pseudonocardiaceae; genus Actinomycetospora; species Actinomycetospora sp. C-140. The sequence goes on from NZ_JBTWNF010000023.1 coordinate 95,239, forward strand.
AGCAGGGTCCCCGGAGCCGGCTGGTACGGCGTGAAGAAGTCGTTCGCGCCCGCCTCGGCCAGGGTGAGCACCAGCGCGGGTACGGCGACGCCGTCGATCTGTTCGCGGACGATGTCGGCGTGCCCCGCGTGCCGGGCGTACTCCTCGAGCAGGTGCACCCGGTAGTAGCGGGCGCGGATCGGCCGGGCGTCGGTGATCCCGTGCCACGGCGCGGGAGGAGCCGTGGTCTCGGCGTCCGGGTCGGTCGCGGCGACCGTGGCCAGCAGCCCGGCTCGGGCCTTGTCGAACTCCTCGATGGTGCCGGCCACGGTCTCGTCGTCGCGCACGGCGAAGCTGTCGGCGAACGCGGCGTACGCGGCCGCGTCGATGGTCTGCTCGACGACCGGGCGGTCCAACCGCGCCACCGCGCCGCGCATCCCGTACGCCGCGTGCTTGACGAGGCCACCGATCGACAGCGCGCTCCGGCACGGCGTCGCCCGCGCCTGCTCCTCGGTCAGACCGAACGCGGCGGCACGGATCGCGGTGAGCTGCTCGTCGAGGTAGTTGACCAGGCCCGTGACCTCGTCGTGCCGGGCGGGTGCGTACATCGGGCGGCCTCCGGGGTCCGTGGCGGTGGGGACGGCGACGACGCTGGCGGAGGTGGCGGACGATTCCGGTCCGCCATCACGCCGGCCTGTTCGATACCTTTGACCTACTATCTGATCCTGATGTAGGACTACCGTGCCTGGCGCCCCGGCGAAGGAGAAGAGCATGACGTCGACGTCCCCCGCCGACCTCCCGGTCGCGACCGTCATCCCCGTGTCGGACATGGCCCGTTCCCGGGCGTTCTACGAGGAGACGCTCGGTCTGGCCGGCGACCCGGTGCCCGGCGGCGGTCACGTGCTGCGGGCCGGCGACGGCACGCTGCTCTACCTCATGGCCGGCACCGGCTACGCCGGTCAGGCCGGCTGGCCGCTCGCCTCGTTCCGGGCGCACGACCTGCCCGCGACCGTCGCAGAGCTCCGCGACCGCGGCGTCACCATGATCGCCATGGACGGCGAACCCCCGTGGCGGACCGACGAGCGCGGCATCGCCGACTTCGGTGACGTCCTCATCGCGTGGTTCCGCGACCCGGACGGCCAGGTGATCTCCGTCGTGCAGCCCACCTGACGGCGTCCCCGTCCATGATCGCTGCCGGTGCTCCTCCGACCCGATGTCATGGGGTCGATGGAGCAGCTGGGCGGATCATGACCTCGGTGACGACCGCTGCGTGGTCGCTCATCACCTCGAGCTCTGCTGCAGTAGGACGCGCACCGTCCCGACGACAGGAGATCGAGTGGATACGACGGCGGACAACCCTCGTGACCTGCCCGTCACCGTCATCGTCGGCGCGACCTCGAAGTGGCAGCCCGACGGGCCGAACACCGGTCTCGTGCACGGCGAGGTCATCGGGCAGGACCTCCCGCCCGAGATCCGGTGGGGACTGGGTGGGGCGCTGGCCCACCGGTTCGCGCGCGAGGGTCACCACGTGGTCCTGACGACGCGACGACGTGCCAACGCGGAGGCGCTCGCCGCGACGATCGACAGCGCGGGCGGTTCCTGCTCGATCGTCGAACTGGAGGTGGGCTCGACGGTGTCGGTCACCGACGCCTTCGCGTCCATCCGCCAGCAGGCGGGCTCCCCGGACGTGCTGATCTACAACGCCGGCTACATGGCGGGCCGTGAACTGTCCGCGGACGAGGAGCTGCTCGAGCACTTCCCCGTCGACCTCTTCGAGGTCGCCCTCGACACCGCGTGCCGCGGCCCGTTCCTGGTGGCGAAGGAGGTCCTGCCCGCGATGCGACAGCGGGGCCGTGGCTCGATCCTGTTCTCCAACAACCAGTACTCGCTGCGCGGGCGCAAGCGGTCGACCGGTCAGTCGCTCTACTACCCCCGCACCATGATGCGGGCCCTCGCTCAAGCCCTCACCGAGGAGTACTCGGAGCACGGCATCCACGTCGCCAACGTCGTCGTGGACGGCTTCATCGACTCGCCCGGGACGCGGGCACTCCCCGCACTGCGTGAGCGCCCGGACCTGTTGATCGACCCCGCCGGCATCGCCGACGCCTTCCACTACCTGCACCAGCAGGACCGATCGTGCTGGACACACGAGCTCCAGCTCACCGCGGCCGCCGGGCAGGTCAGCGTCTGACGCCTCGGCGTCAGCGATGTCGGCCAGAGGCTGGTGGGCCCCGTGGGACTCGAACCCACAACCAACGGATTAAAAGTCCGCGGCTCTGCCCATTGAGCTAGAGGCCCCGGCCGGTACGGCCGAGGGTGATCCTAAGGCCCGTGGTCGGCGCCCGGGTCACACTGCGGTCGGCCCGTCGAGCGGGACGCCGGGGCCACCGCGGGTCGGCATCACGCGGACGGGCGGACGACGCGAGACCGGCCCTGAGTAGGCCGTCCGGCGCAACGGGCCGCCCACTCAGCGCCTCGCGGGCAGGGGCACCGAGCCGTCGTCCCGTACTCCATCCGAGCGGCCGGTCGGCTCAGTGACTGCTCCCGGACGGGTGAGTGGCGGTCACCGAGGAGACCGCCTCCGCCCATCGTCGCTGGTCAGCGGCTCACGAAACTCACGGCGACGTCACCCGCACCCGACACGCCGGGACGACGCGCCGGAGCAACCGGTGACGGACCGTACCCGTACGTCACCGTCAGGTCACGGTCGTGCCGCGGGCGAGAAACGAGTACCAACCACGGAACACCGGCGGGTCGCGCCTCCGGTGGGCACGACCCGCGTGATGGGTGCGAGCGGCTCCCCGGCTTCGACGCCTCGACCCCTCCGCGCGGCGCAGGTCCCCGCGGGCCCCGACGGGTCGGTTGATCACCAGCCGCCCCGACCGCACGGAGAGGAGGCCACCGACATGTCGATGGCCGTGGTCATGTCCGAGATGCCCGACGTCTGGCGCAAGGTGCTCGCCGAGCACGTCCCGGACGAGCGCCAGCTCTGCCGCGCCTGCCTCCACGACGGAGGCCGGGCGAGCTGGCCGTGCCAGACCTACCGCATCGCGCAGGAGGCCAAGTGGGTCGCCGAGGGCGGCCTGCCCGGCACCGGCCCGCACGGCCCCGGCCCGAGCCGGACGCGCGTCAGCCCGCCGGAGCCGACGCGGGAGCCGTCGCGCGAGCCCGAGCCCGTGGGCTCCTCCCGCGCGTCGTCGGACGAGTGGGGCTCCGCGCCGATGGCGAGCTCCTCCCGCGCGTCGTCGGACGAGTGGGGATCCGCGCCGATGGCGAGCTCCTACCCCTCGACCGGCAGCTGGAGCAGCCCCTCGAGCAACGACTGGTCGCGGCCGTCGGGCGGCGGGTTCGACGACCGCCCCTTCGCGGGCGACCCGCTCGGCGACTCCGCGCTGCCGACCGCGACGGGCGAGCGCCCCTACGGCTCGCACTTCGACGCGCCGTACGGCTCCTCGTTCGGGATCGACGACCGGCCGCACGCCCGCTGGTGACGTCGGCCTCCTGACGCCCGCTCCGGGGCCGGCGACCCGGCCCCGGAGACAGGCAGGCCCCCGGAGCGGTTTCCCGTCGCGTCCCGGCGGTGCCGGGCGGATCGGGCCCCGACTGGACTGGGGTCGGGGGCTCCGGGGGCTGGTGTCCTGCCTGGATTCGCTGGCCGCCCTGCCGCGGGATCATCGTGCCCGCGGACCGGCCATTCCACGGCCTTCGAGCGGCTAGCTGACGGACACCTCACGAGTCCTGTCGTTCTTCAACGCTGGACCACCTCCTTTCCCGTGTACACGCCACGCTAGGCGCGTCGCGATCACCCCGCAAACGGCTTCCGCGGGCGCCCGTTGACAGGCAACCAGAAGGTTCCCTATCGTCGGACAGGCAACCGCATGGTTGCCTGATCGGAGTGGTGATGGACGAGGTGTTCCGCGCCCTCGCCGACCCCAGTCGGCGGGCGCTGCTCGACGCCCTGCACGCCCGGGGCGGGCAGTCGTTGCGCGAGCTCGGCGAGGGGCTGGAGATGAGCCGGCAGGCCGTCGCCAAGCACCTCGGCGTCCTGGAGGCGGCGGGGCTCGTCGTCACCTCGTGGCACGGGCGGGAGAAGCACCACCACCTCAACGCCGCGCCGATCAACGAGGTCGCCGACCGGTGGATCCGGCGGTACGACCGGGCGCGGGCGGAGGCCCTCGCCGACCTCAGGACGGCCCTGGAAGACCACACCGAGGAGACCGCGATGTCCGACGCCTTCGTCTACGTGACCTACATCCGCACGACGCCCGAGAAGCTCTGGCAGGCCCTCACCGAGCCGGCCTTCATCGGCCGCTACTTCGACGGCGGCGGGCCGCGGTCGGACTTCCGGGTGGGGTCGAAGGTCCTCTGGTCGATGTGGGAGGGCGACGGCCCGCACGACTGGGACCAGCAGATCCTCGAGGCCGATCCGCCGCGTCGGCTGTCGTACCGTTGGCACAACTACCAGCCGGAGATGGCCGAGATGTTCGGCTGGAGCGATGAACGCCTCGCCGAGCTGCAGCAGGAGAAGCGCTCGAAGGTCACGTTCGACATCGAGCCCGCGGGTCAGGCCGTGAAGCTCACCGTCACCCACGACGACTTCGTGCCCGACAGCGAGATGAAGCGGGGCGTCGAGCAGGGCTGGCCCGGCATCCTGTCGAACCTCAAGTCGGTGCTGGAGACCGGCGAGGTCGCCGTCACCGGGTGATCGTGGTGGCTTTCCTGACGTTGAACGTCAGCGTGGACGCCAGGCTGACAACCCCCGCTCAGCCCCGGGAACGCCAGGCGGTGAGGGCGTCGGCGGAGCGGGTGTTGACGATCCGGTCGGCCGGCACCTCGCACTCCTCGGCGCGCTCGCAGCCGTAGGGCTGCCAGTCGAGCTGGCCCGGGGCGTGGGCGTCGGTGTCGACGACGAACTCGCAGCCCGCGGCGAGGGCCTGGCGCAGGAGATCCCGGGGCGGGTCGAGGCGCTCGGGCCGCGAGTTGATCTCGACGGCCACCCCGTTCTCGATGCACGCGTCGAACACCGCCTCCGCGTCGAAGGTCGACGGCGGGCGGGTCCCGCGCCCGCCGGTGACCAGACGGCCCGTGCAGTGCCCGAGCACGTCGACCAGCGGGTGCGACACGCCCGCGACCATCCGCGCGGTCATCAGCTCGCTGGGCGCCCGGAGCTTCGAGTGCACGCTGGCGACGACGAAGTCGAGCTCCTCGAGCAGGTCGTCGGGCGCGTCGATGTCGCCGTCCTCGAGGATGTCCACCTCGATCCCCCGCAGCAGGCGGAACGGCGCGAGCTCCTCGTTCACCTCGGCGATGACGTCGAACTGCCGGCGCCGGCGCTCGGGGGTCAGACCGTTGGCGACGGTGAGGTTCTCGGAGTGGTCGGTGAGCACCATCCACTCGTGGCCGAGGTCGCGGGCGGTGCGGGCCATCTCGAGGACGTCGCTGCCGCCGTCGGACCAGGTCGAGTGGGTGTGGCAGTCGCCGCGCAGGGCCGCCCGGATCGCGGCGCCGCCGCCGACCGGCTCGGTGTGGCGGGCCTCGAGGTCGGTCAGCGTCGCCGAGGTGCCGCCGTCGAGGACCTCCGTGACGACCGCCGCCGTCTTCTTCCCGACGCCCTTGAGGTCGGTGAGCGTGCCGGACCGCGCGCGCGTGGCGACCTCGTCCGGCCCCAGCTCCGCCAGCTTGTCCGCCGCGGAGCGGTAGGCCTTCACCCGGTAGGTCTCGGCACGCTCACGCTCGAGGTAGAAGGCGACGGCGCGCAGGGCGGCCACGGGGTCGCCGTCGACGGGAAGGGCGGTCACGTGTCCAGGGATACCCCACCCGGAGCCCCCACGGAGCGCGCCACCACGGACAATCGGCGGTGAGCGACGTCTGGGAGGTGGTCTGCTCGTGCGGGTGACCGGAGTCGGGCACGCCGGGATGCGGTTCGAGACCGCGGGCGGCAGCGTGCTGTGCGACCCGTGGGTGAACCCCACGTTCTTCGCGTCGTGGGTCCCGTTCCCCGACAACACGCAGCTGGACTGGGACGCCCTCGGTGACTGCGACTACCTCTACGTGTCGCACCTGCACCGCGACCACTTCGACGCGGAGAACCTGCGGGCCCACGTCGCCAAGGACGCGCGGGTGCTGCTGCCGGACTACCCCACCGACGAGCTCGAGAACGAGCTGCGCGCGCTGGGCTTCCGGCACTTCGTGCGCACCGAGACCGGCGTGCCGCAGGAGCTCGACGGCGGCCTGCGGTTCATGATCACGTCGCTGAAGGGCCCCGGTGACGGGCCCATCGGCGACTCCGCGCTCTCGCTGGACGACGGCACCGCGCGCGTCGTCAACCAGAACGACGCGCACCCGCTGGACATCCCGAAGCTGCTGGAGTTCGGCGCCTACGACGCGCACTTCACGCAGTTCTCCGGCGCGATCTGGTGGCCGATGGTCTACGACCTGCCCAAGGCCGCCAAGCGCGAGTTCGCCCGCCGCAAGCGCATCGGCCAGGAGGACCGGGCGATGCGCTACATCCGCGAGGTCGGGGCGCCGCACGTCTTCCCGACCGCGGGCCCGCCGTGCTTCCTCGACGACGACCTGTTCCGGTGGAACGGTCTGGGCTACGAGGGCGTCGAGGGCGAGTCGATCTTCACCGACCAGTGGGAGTTCCTCGGCCGGATGCGCGAGCTGGGGCACGAGGGTGGGCACCTGCTGCTGCCGGGCACCACCGCGGAGATCGGGCACGGCACCGTCGAGGACCTGACGCACCCGCTCCCCGACGACGAGGTCGAGACGATCTTCGTCGACAAGGAGCGCTACCTCCGCGACTTCGCCGAGCGCGTCCGCCCGGCGATCGACGCGCAGAAGGCGCGGTGGGCGACGCCGCAGCCCGACATCCTGCGCCAGCTCAAGGAGTGGATCGAGCCGCTGATGAAGCGCGCCGACCACATGTGCGACGGCATCGGCGGCCCGGTCCGCATGGACCTCACCGACATGCCCGCCGGCGTCCCGGGCGTGGACGACGAGGGCACGCTGCCCCTGTCGTTCGACTTCACCGCCCGCGAGATCCGGATCTGGGGCGGCGAGCAGGCCCGCTACCGCTGGACCGTGCCGGGCACGCTCGTGGCGACGAACATCGCGACCGGCGAGGTCGACTGGTCGAACTCGCTGTTCCTGTCGGTGCGCTTCGGGGCCTCGCGTGTCGGCCAGTACAACGAGTACCTCTACACGTTCTTCAAGTGTCTGTCCGAGGAGCGGATGGACTACGTGGAGAACTGGTACGACGCGCAGAACGACGACGGCCGCGACGTGGTCATCGACGGCTGGCAGGTCCAGGCCCGCTGTCCGCACCTCTCGGCGGACCTGTCGAAGTTCGGCTCCGTCGAGGGCGACGTGCTCACCTGCTCGCTGCACAACTGGAAGTTCAACCTCGCGACCGGGCGCTGCCTGACCAGCGCCGGCCACGAGATCCGTGCGCAGAAGCTGGACGACTAACTCTCGAGCGGCGCCCGTCCGGTCACCCGCAGGAGCAGGTCGACCGCGGGCAGCTCGACGGTCCGCGGTCCCTCGCCGACGGACAGGTCGGTGTCGGTCGCCACCAGGCGCGTCCCGGCCAGGTCGGCGCCGAAGTAGGCGAGCATCTTCGGCGTCGCGGAGGCCAGCACCCGACGGACGCGCTCGGCGGGCGGGCGGGGCAGGCCCAACGCCTCGGTGACGTCGAGACCGTGGATGACGTCGTGGCTCAGCGCGCCCGCCTGGCCGCCGCCCGGCGGTCGCCAGGGGTGGGCGACGTTGTCGCGCAGCGCCGCGAGGAGCTCGGCGTCGGCGTGCCGCGCGGTGTCGTCGTGCGCGATCCGGTCGGCGAAGCGGTTGAAGTCGCCCCGCGCCGCCGCGATCCCCCGCAGCACCCGCCAGCTCGAGTGGCGGTAGGGCATCGTGACGTGGGCGAGGACCTCCCGGACGCGCCACCCCGTGCACAGCGACGGTGCGGCCCACTGGTCGGGGTCGAGCGCGGCGTAGAGGTCGGCGAGCCGCTCGCGCTCCGCGGCGGTCTCGCGGGCGAGCGGGTCGGTGCGATCGAGCTGACGCGGCACGGCGGTCTCCTCCGACGACGGACTGTCCGCCAGGTGCTACGTCCGTGCCGCCCCGGATTCATCGGTCGCCCGGGAGGAATCCGGGTCGAGCACCGCGGGCAGGCCGAACGCGGCGAACCGGTCCGCGGTACCGAGGAACGTCGTCATGTGCGCGACGCGGTCCCCGCGGGTCTCGACCAGCACCAGGCCGAAGGGGCGCAGCACGCCGCCCTCGTCGGGGCGGTACTGGCCGAACCCCGGCTGCCCGCTGATCGCGACCGGCGCGAGGCGCGCGCCCGCGCACCCGCCGAGTCCGACCAGCCCGGCGATCGTCGCGCCACCCTCGATCCACCACCCGTAGGGCGGCATCGAGGTGCGAGCGTCCTCGCGCAGCAGGTCGGTCAGCCGGACCACGTCGTGGGCCTCGAAGGCGTCGACGTAGCGCGCGAGCAGGCGCCGCTGCTCCGGGTCGGTCTCGTCGAGCGGGTCCCCGGGGGCCGGCCGGTGACGGTCGAGGGTCTCGCGGGCGCGCTGGAGCGCGCTGGTGACCGCGGCCGTGGTCGTCCCCAGGATCTCGGCGGTCTCCGCGGCGGAGAACGCGAGGACGTCGCGCAGGAGCAACGTCGCCCGCTGTCGGGGCGGGAGGTGCTGCAGGGCGGCGACGAAGGCGAGCCGCACGGTCTCCCGCTGCGCCGTCACCTCCGCCGGGTCGGCCGGGGCCACCAGGCGGGCGTCGGGCATCGGTTCGACGAAACGGTCCGCCGGCAGCGCCAGACCGATGTCGGCCCCGGGCACGGCGGCGGGTCCGAGATCGACGCACAGCGCCCGCCGGCGCGCGGCGCGCAGCAGGTCGAGGCAGACCGTCGTCGCGATGCGGTACACCCAGGTGGGCAGGGCGCCCCGGTCCGGGTCGTAGCGCTCGCGGTGGCGGAAGGCCCGCACGATGGCCTCCTGCACCGCGTCCTCGGTGTCCGCGGCGGAGCCGAGCATCCGGTAGCAGTGCGCGGCCAGGGGCACGCGCAGCGCCTCGAGCTCGTCGACGGTCGGCGCGGCCATGCGGGGAGTCCACCACGTCCGGGGCTCGGAGCGAGAGCTCCCCGGCGGGGCGCACAATGGAGGGCCATGGAGGCGTTGCGCATCGGTCCGCTCGAGCTGCCGACACCGGTCGTGCTCGCGCCGATGGCCGGCATCACGAACGTCGCGTTCCGCCGGCTGTGCCGCGAGCAGGGCGCCGGCCTCTACGTCTGCGAGATGATCACCGCGCGGGCGCTGGTGGAGAAGCACCCCGGCACCGCCGAGATGATCGCGTTCGACGCCGACGAGACGCCCCGGTCGATGCAGCTCTACGGCGTCGATCCCGTGACCATCGGGCGCGCCGTCGAGCGGATCGTCGACGAGGACCTCGCCGACCACGTCGACCTCAACTTCGGCTGCCCGGTGCCCAAGGTGACGCGCCGCGGCGGCGGGGCGGCCCTGCCGTTCAAGCGGCGGCTGTTCGCGTCGATCGTGGGCACCGCCGTCGAGGCCGCGTCCCGGGGCGGGCTGCCGCTGACGGTGAAGATGCGCGTCGGGATCGACGACGACCACGTGACGTTCCTCGACGCGGGGCGGATCGCCGCCGACGCCGGGGCCGCTTCGGTGGCCCTGCACGCACGCACGGCGGCCCAGCGCTACTCGGGTCACGCCGACTGGGACCGCATCGCCGAGCTGCGCGACGCGCTGCCCGCCACGACGCCGGTGCTCGGCAACGGCGACATCTTCGCCGCGTCCGACGCCGTCGCGATGATGGAGAAGACCGGGTGCGACGGGGTCGTCGTCGGACGCGGCTGCCTGGGGCGGCCGTGGCTGTTCGGCGAGCTCGAGGCCGCACTGGCCGGCCGCCCGATCCCGACGCCGCCCACGCTCGGCGAGGTCGCGGCGGTGATGCGCCGGCACGTCGAGCTGCTGATCGCCCACCACGGCCACCACAAAGGCGTCCGCGACTCCCGCAAGCACATGTCCTGGTACCTGCACGGCTTCGCGGTCGGCTCGGAGCTGCGCCGCGAGCTCGGCATGATCGACGGGCTGGAGCGCCTCGACGAGCTGCTGGCCCGCCTCGACCCCGAACTCCCCTTCCCCGCCGACGCCGACGGACCCCGCGGCCGGCAGGGCTCGCCCGCGCACGTCACGCTGCCCGAGGGCTGGCTCGACGACCCCGAGGACGACACCGTCCCGACGGCCGCCGACGTCATGCACTCCGGCGGCTAGACACGCCGCGGAAGCGCTACGCTTCGTACCCGGACTCGGGTACACACCGATCTCACGTCACCGCCGGCACGCGACGGCCCCGCAGGACCACCGCTGCGGGCGACTCAAGGTGGGCCGAACGGGTCGGCCACTGGTTCATCTACGCAGCGTCACCTGCGCCGGACGATTGACGTTGATGGCGTGACGGCGAATGGCCGTGACGATGCGGTGATCGAGGGCGACACTGGTAGGCGGGACGGAGGTGGTGTGCGTGCGGCTGGCCGGGCTGCCCCACGGGCGCGGGAACGCGGCGGTGACGACCGCGCCGTCCCCGGACGACACCGACACCGGCACGACCGCCACCGGCCCGGAGCCCGCCGAGAAGTCCGTCACCTGCGGTTTCCCCACCTCGCCGATCGTCGGGCTCACCACCGTCCCGTCCGACGCCCCCACGGCCGACGGTCGCGCCGATCGGGCGCGCGCCCACGAGGCCGCGGCGGAGGTCCTCGCCGACCGCGGCGACTGGCGCCGCGCGTACCAGCACCTGAAGGCCGCCGTCTCGATCGTCCGTGACGAGCGGACAGCGCCGGCCAGCGTGCCCGATCAGTTACGCCTCGAGGTCGACCGTCTCCGTCGCGAACGCGCCGAGGCCCGGGAGCAGAGCCGCCGCGACAGCCTGACGGCCACGTGGAACCGGCGCTACCTCGACGAGCGACTGGGCACGCTGCGTGGCGACCAGGGCAGCGCGTCGGTCGACGCGCCGGTCTGCGTGGCCCTCGCCGACGTCGACCACTTCAAGGCGGTGAACGACGACCACGGCCACGCCCTGGGCGACGAGGTCCTGCGCCGCCTGGTCGACCTCATGAGCGAAGGGCTCCCCGAGGACGGCTTCTGCGCCCGGTACGGCGGCGAGGAGTTCGCCCTCGTCCTGCCCGGGCTCGAGCCCGCCGACGCCGTGCGGGTGTGCGAGGAGGCCCGTGCGCGCGTCGACGCCCACCCGTGGCACGAGGTCGCCGCCGACCTGCGGGTCACGGTCAGCGTCGGTGTCGCGTGCCTCGACGACGGCGACCGGCCGGGCTCGCCCGGTCTCGACGCCGCCGACGCGCTCCTCTACGTCGCCAAGCGCGCCGGCCGCAACGCGGTCGCCTACCGGGACGCCGCGGACGGCGCGGTCCGCCTCGCCGGACCGGCCTCCGCGCGGCGGGGCATCGAGGCCGCAGCACGCCGCGCCTTCCCCTCGTCCTGAGGTCCGTCACCCGGCCGTGGTCGGCCCTGAGCCGAACCTGAACGGACGGGTGAGCGAACGGACGCCGCGTGTCGCCCGGTCGTGTGGCGACGGTTGTGTCCGGATGCCCGCGTGGCGTAGTGGACCCGGCGGGATCGGGGTCCGGCCGCGCCGTACTATTCCGCTGCTGAGCCCCCGACCACCTGGGCCGACGGCCCCACGGCGCGACCCGCGAGGAGATGCGTGACCGACGACCGCGCCGGTGACCCGGTCCGGGGCTCCCGCCCCGCGACACCGGGCTCGGACGCGGACCGCGCCGCCACCCGGGGGTCGGCGCCGACGTCCGTGCCGTTCCGCGTCCCGGTCGCGACACCGTCGGTCGCCGGACGTCGCCCGACGATGGTGCCGCTGACCCGCCGCCGCGGACCCCGCCTCGGCCTGCGTCCGCCGGGCGCGGCGCTCGTGACGTCACCGACGACGCTCCCGCCCCCGGGTCCCGCGTCCGGCAGCGCCGCCTCGCCGCCCTCCCCGTCCTCCCCGGCCGCCCCCGCACCGCCGTCCACCCGGGCTCCGGTCGACGCCGTGACCCTGCCCGCGGGCCGAGTGCCGGTGCAGGCGGGCGCCCGCCCGGCACCCGCGGACCCGCCGGCGCGCCCGGAGCCGCCCCGGGCCGAACCACCCCGCGCCGAACCACCCCGCGCTCGCCTGCAGCCCCCCGGTGCCGCGGCCGGACCTCCCGCACGGCCATCGGCGCCGTCCCCACCGGTCCGCGAGGCGACACCGATCCCGACACCGGCCCCGGAGCCGACCCCCGAGGACCGCGGCGCCACGGCAGCGCCGGAGTCGCCCGCGGTGCGCCACGTCCGCGCCGCGAGCGTCGCGTCCGTCCCCGCGCCGCCCGAGGACACGGCGGCCCCGGTCGACGACCCGCCGGCGGACGACCCGCCGGCCCCGGCTCCCGCGAAGGCCCCCGTCCGCGAGCCCGTGGCCGTCACGCGGCGCCCGGTGGCGACCGCGGCCCGCGAGGGGGACGAGCACTTCGCGGCGACGTCGGCCGTGCTGGCCTCGGCCGGTGCGCGGGTGGCGACCTGGCGACGCCGGTGGACGCTGCCGCGGATGCTGCGGGTGCTCACCGCCCTGTGCGCCGTGCTCGTGGTCGTCGTGTGCGGGCTCGGCTGGGGTGCCGCGTCGTGGGTCGAGGCCGCGGTCCGTCAGATCGGCGCCCTCGACCCGGACTCGCCGGCCATCCAGGACGCCGCCGCGCAGGCCGGGGACCAGAACTTCCTCGTCGTCGGCTCGGACAGCCGGGCCGGGGCGCCGCCGTCGGAGGACGCGGGCGACTCCGCCGACGTCCCCGGCGCGCGCACGGACACGATCATGGTCGTGCACGTGCCCGAGGACCGGGCGGGCGTGACCGTGGTGTCGTTCCCGCGCGACCTGGAGATCACCCGGCCGGCGTGCGAGCGGTGGGACCCCGTCAGCGGCGCCTACTCGCCCCAGATGCTGCCGCCCACCCCGCGGGTCAAGCTGAACTCCGCGTACGCCGCCGGCGGCCCGCGGTGCGTGACCCGCGCGATCCAGGAGCTCTCCGGGCTCGCGATCAACCGTTTCCTCGGCGTCGACTTCCAGGGCTTCCAGGGCATGGTCGACGCCGTGCACGGGGTGCCGATCTGCGTGGAGCGACCCGTCGAGGACTCCGTGCTCGGCCCGATCGTCCCGCAGGCCGGGTTGACGCAGCTGAACGGACAGCAGGCGCTCGACTTCGTGCGCGCCCGCCACGTCGAGGGCGACCCGTCGAGCGACTACGGGCGGATCCAGCGCCAGCAGCGCTTCCTCGGCGCGCTGCTGCGCTCGGTGCTCTCCGCCGGCACGCTGCTCGACCCGACCCGCCTCGAGGGCCTGGTCGAGGCGGTCTCGCGCTCGACGTTCGGCGAGAACATCGGCTCCGACCAGCTGCTCACGCTGGCGCAGTCGCTCGGCAGCCTGGACCCGCGCACGGTCAACTTCGTCACCGTGCCGACCACGGGCATCGCCAACGACCGCGGCAACGAGGTGCTGCGCGCCGGGGAGGAGCGCGCGCTCTTCGACGCGATCATCGGCGAGCGCCCGCTGCCCGGGACGCCCGGCGCCGCCCCCGCCACGCCCGGGCCCGCCACCCCGGCGGCGCCGGCCGACATCCGGCTCGTCGACGGGCGCTCGCCGGTCGACGGGAGCTCCGAGGGTTCCGGGGGCTCCGACGGGTACGGCGACGAGAGCGGGGACGGGTCGGCGTCGTCCTCGCACGGCCCCTCGGCATCCGCGGTGGCCGGGCGGCTGCGGGCCGACGGCTTCGGGGTCGTCACCGACGACTCGGGAACCGGGTCGGCCGGGTCGGGCGGCGCGACGACCATCCGGTACTCGCCGGACCAGGCGGCCGCGGCACAGTCCCTCTCGGCGGCGGTGCCGGGCGCGACCCTCGAACCGAGCGCGACCGGACGCGGTGTCCTGACGCTCGTCCTCGGCGACGACTTCGACGGCCGCGTGCGGTCCGCCGCCGCACCGGAGGGCAGCACCGCCACGGCGCCCGTGAACCCGACCATCACGGCCGCCGACGCGACCTGCGCCTGACGTCACCGCTGGTCGGCGCGGGTGTCGCGGCGACCGCGTTCACCCGCGGTTCATGCCGCCGTCGGGTCCGCGATGGCGCCTCCGCGTAGGTTGCGCGGTATGCGCGCGGCCTATCACGAGAAGCTCGACGCCCTTTCGGGCGAGCTCGCCGAGATGTCCCAGATGGCGGGCGAAGCCATGAAGAAGGCGACCACCGCCCTGCTCGAGGGCGACCTCGACCTGGCCGAGGAAGTCATCTCCGACGACACCAAGCTGGACGCCCTGCGCACCCGCGCCGAGGAGCAGGCGTTCGGTCTGCTCGCCCTGCAGGCGCCCGTCGCCGGCGACCTCCGTTCCGTGATCGCCGCGATCCACTCCGCCGGCGACCTCGAGCGCATGGGGGACCTGGCGTTGCACGTCGCCAAGGCGGCCCGCCGGCGTCACCCGGCCAAGGTGCTGCCCGAGGACGTCGCCCCGTACTTCGCCGAGATGGGCCGCGTGGCGCTCGACCTCGCCCAGGACGCGCGCCAGGTGATCCTCACCCGCGACGTCGAGCTCGCCTTCACCATGGAGTCCGACGACGACGCCATGGACGACCTGCACCGCCACCTGTTCACGCTGCTGCTGAGCAAGGAGTGGCCGAGCGGCGTCGCCCCGGCCATCGACGTGACGCTGCTGGGCCGCTTCTACGAGCGCTTCGCCGACCACGCCGTCGCGGTCGCCCGACGCGTCGTCTTCATGGTCACCGGGAAGATGCCCAACACCCCCGAGGCCTGAGCCCCGCGAACGCCGAGAGCCCCTCCCGCACCGTGCGGGAGGGGCTCTCGTC
>NZ_JBTWNF010000024.1:0-107622 GCF_054796175.1 Actinomycetospora sp. C-140
TGTCCTGCTCGGCGCGCTCACGCTCCGCCTTGTCCTGCTCGGCGCGCTCACGCTCCGCCTGCTCGATCGCCTGCAGACGTTCTACGTGTTCGACTGCGCGCGCAGACACCTGCTTACTGTCGTCCTCAGAAAAAGGCCGCAGGACACCCAGTACCTCAGACCTAATCACCTTCGGACCTCGATAAAGAGCCGCGAGTGCGTCGACAGCAGAGAGCCGAGTGGAAGCGATCGGACTCATAAGGTCCGATCTGATGTACTCCGGCACAGCCCAGCGAGAGTTCGCAGCAACTACGATGCGACCCTCGACGTCATCTTTCTTCTTTGGGCGCTGCTCTGGAGCTTCCTCCAAGACTCGGTCGTATACGTATCCATATAGCTCGTCTAGTGAGATCACTCCGTCGCCATCGAGATCCGCCTTACCGGACCGCAGACCCTCGACCATGTAGCGCGTGAAGACCGAGCTCGGCGCGCTGATGCCCTCTTCATTAACCGCTACGCCTTCAAACGAATACTGAGTGGAATCAGAGGCGGTCAAGACTGCCCGGCCGCGCCCACCCAACTGCTCGAGCGCGCCCACATCGGTTGCCCCTTTTGCCAGGCGACCAGCAGGAAAAGCTCCACTGTAGCAGCAGTCTAGCACCAAGATTTTTTCGCGAGACCGGCACTCACTGAGACTTTCGTCGAGCGCAACCGCCGGGAGCCCCGAAAAGAGGAGGTTCGACTTCCTGGTATTCTTCAGAGCCAGATACAACTGACCACGCGCATCCTTGACGCCGTGGCCCGTAAAATAAAGAAGAGTCAGGTCACTCGATCGGCGGTTGCGATGGAATTCGTGGATGGCGTTGCCGACAACCTCCAAAGGCTCGTTGATGAGGGTTTCCACCTCGAATTCGCCAACAGCAGGATCTCGCAGAACGCTTGCAAGTGATTCTACGTCGTATCGGGGCGCCTCAAGCCGGCGCAACGTCTCATCCTCGTACTCAAACGTTGCAATCAGAAGTGCGAAACGGCCACCCATCTCAGTCGGCCGAATGCTTCTGAACGAACACCTTGACAATCTCGTCTCTTTCGACGTCAGAGACGTCGTCGAGCCTGAGGGTGTCGTTTCCGATCGTGATCGTTACGGACTGCTTCTGCCCCCTGCGCGATAGCCAGTCACGAACTGTTTGCAGCATGACCGTAAGCGCGCTTCCGGAAGCGACCAGAGTCACCGCAAGGTCGGCCAATCCGATCGCGGCGCCCTTCGCGTTTCCCGGTGCAGGCGACTCACGGAACTCGACCGCTTCTACGTCGAGAGCTAACAGTTCTGATCTTAGTTGGCGCGCTGCGGTTTCAATATCCTCATTAGAGCAGTCATCGAACGACTCGACATGCAAATCAGCCACCACGCTCACAGCTCCCCCTTGCGCCTGTTGGCGGATTGTTGACCTTCGCCCGTCTCCGGACAGGGCTAGTCGAAGCTACTTCGCGTGTCGCGGGGGGATTGTTACTCCACGTGATACTGCGCCCGGGAGCCCGGATAACGGGATTGTGTCATAAAGCAGACATATCGGTCAGTAGCGAGTGGCTCTCATCGGAAGCGTCGAGGTCGCCTCAACGTGCGAGACAGCGAGGCTGTGCACAGCAACAGGTGCGATACCCGTCGCTTACTGGCACCCACCCCCAATGGCGGAACTTGAGTGATCAACTGATGCCATCACCTACCGATCGCGACGCCCTTAACCGATAGCTCAGGGCCGCGGCGCTCCCTCCATGATCTCGTCGGGCGTGCGCCGGTAGGTCCACGTGCCCACGCACAGCACGGTGGCGACGAGGGCGAGGGCCACCGCGACGAGGAGCCCCGCCTCCATCCCGACCCAGACCGCGGCGCTCGCGCCGCCGGCCGCCGCGGCCGGCCAGAAGGCGCCCTGGATGATGCTGTTGTAGGCACCGTGCGCGATCACGCCGGGCCACACCGAGCCCGTGCTCAGGCGGATGCGGGCGAGGACGAACCCCATCGGGATCACGCTGACCATGAACACGATCGCGGCGACGACCGTGTCGGGGTGCTCGGTGTAGATCAGCCCGGCGAGGATCAGCGGCAGGTGCCACAGACCCCAGATCACCGCGTGCACCAGCACCGGGCGCGGGACGCCCGCGTCGACGAGGCGGGTCAGCATGTAGCCGCGCCAGCCGATCTCCTCGCCGGCGGCCCACACCATGTTGATCACGAGGCCCACGGTCAGCGCGCCGAGCAGGCCCATCCAGAACCCGCCCGGACCCGGGGCGAACGGCACGAGCCCCGTCATCCACGCCGTGCCGAACGCGAGCGCGCCCACCACCAGCGGCACGATCACCCCGACCACCGACCACGTCACCGAACGGCCCCCGCCCCAGCGGAAGGACACGTCGCGGAAGCCCTCGCGGTTCACCACGCGGGTGATCACCGAGGCCAGCGCGACGCTCCACATCAGGGCGTAGATCCACAGCACGCTGCCGGTCGCGAGCATCACCGACAGGCACAGCGCCTCGAACACGATCACGAGAGGGAAGAAGACGGCGAGCCCGCGACGGGCGCGCGTGCGGGCCGCCGTCGACGTCGCTGGGGCGATCATTCGGGTCACGTCGTTCCTCCTCGGACAGGAACCGTCTGCCGGTCTCCGAGCGTTCTGACGCTGCGTGACCGTGTCAACGGACTGTCGCGTCAATGACTAGACCGAACGGAGGTTCTGTCCGAAACCCGACTCGTGATCGGCACGATCCGTGGTCGCCGGGGTGCTCACCGGCGCGAGCGGCACCGCACAGGACGCGGAGAAGCCCTGCGACTCGATGCCCATGGCGACGTTGCTGCGCGTGGTGAGGTTGGCGTAGCCGATCACCGCGGTCAGCTCCGTCATCCCGGCGGGCCCCAGAGCGTCGAGCAGCCGCGCGGCCAGCGCATCGGTCACCGTCGGGGGCGTGTCCGTCATGGCCTCGGCGTACTCCAGGACGTCCCGCTCGAGCGGCGTGAACACGTCCGCCTCCCGCCAGCGCGGCACCTGGCTCGCCACGGCGAGGTCGAGGTGCTCGTTCTGCGCCTGGAAGTAGCCGAGGTCGAGGCACCAGCTGCACCCGACCTTCGCCGCCACGGCCATGTGCGCGTAGGTCTTGAGGCCGGCGTCGACGACGTCCCAGCTCTGGACCTTGCGGCCGAACCCCATGCTCGCCATGAGCACCTTCCGGTGGTGCCACCCGACCTCGGCGGGCTCGGCGACCTGGCCGAACATCCGCGTGCTGACGAGCTTGACCACCGCTCCGGTGACCCCGGTGAGCTCCTTCTTGGGGACGCGTGGCGTCATGGTGTCCTCCCGTACGTGGTGTTCCGTCACCGACAGGACGCGACGCACGGCGGGAACGTGACAGACGCCGGACCCACCGACCGAGGAGGCCGCACCGTGCCGCAGGTGACCGCGACGACGCACCGCACCATCGGGGCCCCGCCCGAGGACGTCCTGGCCGCGATCTCGGACTACCGCGAGGTCCGGCCCGCCGTCCTCACCGAGCACTACCGCGACTACCGCGTCGAGGAGGGCGGCCGGGGCGCCGGCACCGTCGCGCACTGGATCCTCCAGGCGACCTCGAAACGGCAGCGCGACCAGACCGTCGACGTCACCGTCGACGGGCACGCGGTGGTCGAGCGCGACCGCAATTCGAGCATGGTGACGACGTGGACGGTCGAGCCCGCCGGCAGCGGGACGACCGTCGCCGTCGACACCCGCTGGAACGGCGCCACGGGCGTCGGCGGCTTCTTCGAGCGCCTCTTCGCGCCCAAGGGCCTGCAGCGCATCCACGACGGGGTGCTGGCGAACCTCGACCGGAGGCTCGCGGGGTGACCGGTGCGCGGTCACTGGCTGGTATCACTCGCCCAGTGAGCGATACCAGCCAGTGACCCACGGCCCGAGACGTCAGCCGACGACCGTGTCGATCGCCTCGTGGTGCTTCTCGAACTTCACGTAGTCGTCCTCCATGATCGCCCGCGGGTTGAACAGCGGGTCGGCGAGGATGCCGTGGACACGGCGGCGCTGCATGCCCATGTTGCCGCCGTCGTAGATCGGCAGGACGGCCGCCTCGCGGAGGATCTTCCCGAAGCCGTGCTTCGTCTCGAGGCTGTTGACGCCGACGATCTGCAGACACTTGTAGACGCAGTCGAACATCATCTCGGTGACCTGGATCTTGTTCATCGCTCCGACGAGCTCGGCGTGCTGGTCGTGCTTGTCCAGGTAGTCCGCGGCGCGCCAGGAGAAGTACCGGCCCATCTCGATCTTCGCCGCGACGTCGCCGAGGACGTAGCCGACGTTCTGGAAGCCGATGATCGGCCGGATCGCGCCGGCCGTGTTGCCGCGCGCGAACTCCAACGCCATCTCGTAGGCCGCGCGGGCCATGCCGACCGCGGCGATCGCCGCCACCGGGCCGGACCACGCGAAGTTGCGGTTGATGACGAGGTCGCCGTTGCCCTCGGCCCCGGGCAGCAGGTTCGCCGCCGGGATGCGCGCGTCGTCGAAGACGATCTCGGCGTTCGACGCGAGGCGGTGCCCGACCTTGTCGAGGTGCTTGTAAGTGACGCCGGGCGTGTCACGTTCGAGGACCAGCGCCGACAGGCCCTCGGTGCCGCCCTTCTCGGAGTCGGTACGGACGATGAGGGTCCCGGCGTTGACGCCGCGCTCGTCCCAGCCCGCCGAGGACGGCCAGTACTTGCGGCCGTTGACGACGAACTCGTCGCCGTCGCGCACGGCGGTGAGACCGACGCCCGCGGGACGCGGCAGCGGGATGTCGAAGTTCGCGGTGCCCGACGGGTTGCCCGGCGGTTCGCTGGCGGTCCACCCGCCGAGGTACTCACCGGTGGGGTCGGACGTCGCGGCCCGCAGGAAGCGCTCCTTCTGCTCCTCGGAGCCGTACCAGGCGACCGGCATCAGCCCGAGCCCGTTGCAGAGCACGGTGCAGGCGAAGCCCGGGTCGACGACGCAGATCTCCTCGGCGGCGATCACCAGGTCGACGCACGACACCCCGCCGCCGCCGTAGGCGGCCGGCAGCATGCACATCGCGATGCCGGCCTTGTAGGACTCGATGTAGGCGGGCTTGGTCATCCGGAAGCCCTCCAGCGGGTCGGGCTCGGCGTCGGCCGCGGCCACCACGGGCTTGAGCACGTTCTCGGCGAACGCCCGGACCTCGTACTGCAGCTTCTTCTGCTCGTCCGACATCGTGAAGTTGACGGTCATGGGTCCTCCTCGCAGTGCGGTGCCCGCCACGGCCACGGAGCGGGATGAGAGGTACGCGCCGTGCGGGAATCGGCCCGGCACCCGACGCGACGTCGATGAGCGTGGAGCGGCGCGCGCCGCCGGCGGAAGGACGGCGGCACGGACGGCACGACATCGGTCACGAGCGGCGCGGCACGGCACGAACGGCTTCCGGACCCGTCAGTAGCTAACTAGCATCCGCGATACCGATTTGCGGCGAGAGAAGCTCACCATGGTCGCGGCCCGAGCGAGACGAGCAGGTCATGAAGCACACGAGTCACGCCGACTTCGCGCTGCGGGTGCTGCTCTACCTCCGGGTGGCGCCGGGGCGGCGGGGGTCGGTCGCGGCGATGGCCGAGTCGCACGCCGTGTCGCGGCACCACCTCGTGAAGGTGGTCCAGGGGCTCGCGGGCGCCGGCATCGTCGAGACCTCGCGGGGTCGCGGCGGCGGGGTGCGGCTGGTGCGCGACCCCGCGTCGATCACGGTGGGCGAGGTGATGCGGGCGATGGAGTCCGACTTCGCGGTCGTCGAGTGCCTGGGGCCGGCGCGGTTCTGCCGGGTCGCGGGCGTCTGCGGCGCCCGCAGCGTCTTCTCGCGCGCGCTGGACGCGTACTTCGCGGTGCTCGACGAGGCCTCCCTCGAGGACATCGCAGCGAACGATCTCGGGCTCAAGGGAGCGCTCGGACTGGTGGCCGGCGGGCCGTAGCGGTTCTGGCCGCCCGCGGGCCGGATGCCCGGGAGGACACGACGTGCCCATCGACTTCGACCTGACCGCCGAGCAGCGCAAGACCAAGGACGTCGCCCGCGAGTTCGCGCGCGAGGTGCTGCGCCCCGTCGCCGACCGCGCCGACGCGCTCCCGGACCCGCAGGACGCGTTCCGCGCGATGCGGCCCGTCTACGAGCAGGCCGCCGCGCTCGGCTTCACGAGCATGTTCCTGCCAGCCGAGTACGGCGGGGGCGGGGCGTCGACGGTCGACTTCCTCGTCGCGATCGAGGAGCTCTGCGCCGTCGACCCCGGCTTCCCGACCGTGCTGCTGGTCAACGGGCTCGCCCTCATGCCGCTGCTGCGGTACGGCACCGACGCCCAGCGCGAACGCTGGATCGGCCGGGCCGCCGCCGACGTGCGCGGCGACTTCCTCGCCGGGTGGGTGGTCAGCGAGCGCGGCGGCACCGCGAACTTCGACCACCCGAGCCCGCAGGCCGGCATCCAGCTCGTCGCCGACCACGACCGGGCCCGCGGCGAGTACGTCCTGCACGGCGAGAAGCACTGGCCGTGCAACGCGGGCGGCTGGGACCTCCAGGGCGCCGACGTGAACCTCTGCGTGGTGCGCACCGACCGCCGCGCGGGCGGCAAGGAGGCCCTGTCGGCGATCCTCGTCGAGCGCGGCACGCCGGGCGTCTCGTACACGGTGATCGACAAGATGGCCCACCGGACGTGCCAGAACGTCACGATGACCTTCCGCGGCGCCCGGGTCCCCGAGGAGAACCTCCTCGCACCCGGCGACGGCGACCTGCTCGTCAACCGGAACTTCACCTGGTCCGCCCCGATCGCGGCGATCGCCGCGGTGGCGGTCGCGCGCGCGGCGTACGACTTCGCGCTGAAGTGGGCCAGGACCTACACCGGCGGCGGTGCGGGCCCGATCATCCAGCACCAGGCGGTGGGCCACCTGCTCACCGAGATCGCCGCCAAGATCGAGGCCGGGCGCTACCTCTGCTGGAAGGCCGCCCACCACCTCGACGCGAGCGGCGGCGAGGGCCACGCGCTCGGCGCCATGAGCAAGACCTACTGCGGTGACCTCATGCAGGGCGTCGTCTTCGACTGCATGCGGATCGTCGGCGTCAACGCCCTGGACCGGAAGTTCCCGATGGCGCGGTACTACCGCGAGTCGATGGTCTTCCCCCTCTACGACGCCGGGAACCTCGCGATGCAGCGACGCCGGGCGTGGGGCGTCATGGCCGACCCGGCGTTCTCCCCGGACACCTTCGTCGACGGCGACCCGATCGTCTTCACCAAGTCGATGGAGGGCTACGGCGTGATCTCGGAGATCGGCTGAGACGTGGACGCCCCCGCCCGATCCTTCGACCGCGCCTTCGCGCGCACCTACGCCGCGTGGGAGCGCTTCGCCGCCGGCGACGGTGACGCCTCCGACGTGCCGCCCGCCATCGCGATGTCCTGGTACCGCTGCCGCGACGTCTACCGGATCGACCCGACGCGCGCCCGACCCGCACCCGCGCCCGCTGCCGCCGACCCCACCGATCCCGCCGGCCGCCCGGTGCACGGCGGCGTGCTCGCGCGGCTCGGTGCGCTCGGGGCCGCGCTCGCGAGCCGGACCGGCAACCGCGTCGCCACCGTCACCGACGGTCACGGGACGGTCCTCGCGACGTGGGGCGACGGGCCGGCGCGCCGCCGGGCCCCGGACGCCGGGCTCGACCCGGCCCTCGCCTGGTCCGAGCCGGTCGCCGGCACCAACGGCGTCGGGACGTCGCTCGTGGCGCGGCGGGTCTGCTCGGTGCGGGGCCCGGAGCACTGGAGCACCGCGCTGCACGAGTGGAGCTGCACCGGCGTCGCGTTCGCCGACCCGGTCACCGGCGCTCCGCTCGCCACGCTCACCCTCGCGAGCTGGCGGGAGATGGTGCCGATCCGGCCCGTCGACCTCCTCGTCGCGACCGCGCCCGTCGCCGCCCTGCTCCAGGGCACCGCCGCCCACCACGGTCGCCGGATCGCGGCGGCCTTCGCCGAGCTCGAGCGGCGCACGACCGGGCCGCTGCTCGCCCTCGACCTGGCCGGCCGCGTCGTCGCGGCCAACACCGCGGCGCGCCGCCGCGGCGCCGTGCCGGGCGAGTACGCGACCGAGCGCGCCACCGGGCCCCGCGACATCCACAGCCTCGGGCACGTCGCCCCTGACGTCCGCGAGCGGGTCCGCGACGACCCGGGCTGGCGCGGCACGGTCTCGCTGCGGTCCGCCGTCACCGACGACGACGAGACCTTCCGCGTCATCCCCGTTGTCGCCGGCGCCGACCCGATCGCCTTCCTCGCCTGCACCGATCTCCGCGCCGGGTGCGGGGAGCCCCTCGACCGCTTCCCCGCGCCGCGTCGTGGCGGCCGGCCGCAGCGGGTCCCCGCCGTCGGCCCGGGAGGGCAGATCGTCGTCCTCGACCCGCGGGAGATCCGCTCGGCACGCGCCGACGGGCACGCCGTCTGGTTCGCGACCGATCACGGGCCGCGGCGGGCGACGCGGCGGGGCATCGACCTGGTCGAGCGGGACCTGGCGAGCGCGGGCTTCCTGCGCGTGCACCGCAGCCACCTCGTCAACGTCGCGCGGATCCGCGACGTCGCCCGCGACGGCGACCGGCTCGTGATCAGCACGGCGCCGGAGGAGCGGATCCCGGTGTCCCGGCGCCACGTGCCGGTGGTGCGGAGGGCGCTGGGGCTCTGAAGGTGATCAGCGCACCGGGTAGTGCGTCCCCGCGGCCTTGACGGTCCGGATCACCGGCGCCGTCTCGACGCTCCGGACGCCGGGCAGGGTCGCGACGCGGGTGGTCAGGTACCGGTACAGGCCGGCGGCACCGGTGGTCGCGACGCTGGCGTAGATGTTGGCCTTCCCCGCGATCGCCGCGGCGAACGGCACCTCCGGGTGGGCCGCGAGGGCCACGCCGGCCGCGTCGAGGTCCGCCGGGGCGACCTCGAGCCACAACATCGTGCGCAGCGGCAGGTCCATGACCTCCGGGTCGACGTCGACGTCGAGGTAGAGCAGCCCGCCCCCGCGCAGGTCGTGCAGCCGCCGGCGGACGGTCGACGCCGACGTCCCGCACGTCCGCGCCATGTCCTCCACCGGCGCCCGGCCGTCGACCGCCAGCAGATCGAGAAGATGCCGGTCGACGTCGTCGAGGCGCGGCGCGCGCACCGCCGGCGGCAGGTGCTCGGCGAGCTGGGCGACCTGCTCGTTGCTCAATGCGCCCTGCTTCGTGAACGGCTCGCGGGCGCCGCCGTAGAAGACGTGCAGGACCTCGTGGGCGCTGACGTCGAGGATGCGCGGCGTGCGCGGCAGCCGGTGCAGCAGCATCTCGTCGGCCGTGGCGCTCCGTCCGCGCAGTGAGCACGCGATCTCGGTGCCGCCCGCGATGAGCCCGATCCACGACGTGTCCGGCCGGCGCGCGAGGGCGTCGGCGATCTCGACGCTCGCGTCGGGCGCGCAGCGCAACCGCACGTGCCACTGCTCGTCGCCGACGACCGTGGGGTCGCTGAAGCCGACGACCCGCAGCGCCCGGGCCGTGCGCAGGCGCGCGTAGCGACGCGCGACGGTCTGGTCGGACACGCCGAGGACCTCCGCGACCCGGCGGAACGGCGCCCGCCCGTCGACCTGGAGCGCGTGGACGAGACCCCGGTCGAGGTCGTCGAATTCCACCGTCACGAGGACCTCCGAGGTCGAGAGTCGCCGAGAACGTCCGTGAACGTCGTCCGTCTCCGCACCAGGTGTCGACGATGGTCGCAGTGACGACGTCCGGTCGTCGAGCCTCCCGAGGAGAAGCACATGCGTCCGTGGTGGCCCCTGGTGGCGATCTGCCTGGGCACCTTCATGCTCCTGGTCGACGTGACGATCGTGAACGTCGCCCTCCCGCCGATCGCCGCGTCGCTCGGCACCTCCTTCTCGTCCCTGCAGTGGATGATCGACGGGTACGCGCTGGCGCTCGCCGCGCTGCTCATGATCACGGGAACCGTCGCCGACCGCTGCGGCCGCCGCCGGCTCTACCTTGCCGGGCTCGGGGTGTTCGCGGTGTCCTCGCTCGCCTGCGGCCTGGCACCGTCCGCCGGCGCCCTCGTCGCCGCGCGCGTCGCCCAGGGCTGCGGCGGCGCGGCGATGTTCGCGACGACCGCGGCGCTGATCGCCGCGACGTACCACGGACCGCGGCGCGGCACCGCCTTCGGCCTCTGGGGCGCGGTCAACGGCCTCGCCGCCGCCTGCGGGCCGCTGCTCGGCGGACTGCTCACCGAGGCGTGGGGCTGGCGGGCGATCTTCCTCGTGAACCTCCCGGTCGCGGTGGTGGCGGTCGCCCTGACCCTCGCCGTCGTCACCGAGTCGTCGTCGCGCGGCACGGGGCGGCTGGACGTCGCCGGCGCGACGAGCTTCACCCTCGCCGCGGGCACCTTGGTGTGGGGCCTGGTCTCCGGCGGCGAGCGGGGCTGGAGCGCGACACCGACCGTCGTCGCCCTGGCGCTCGCGGCGATCGCCCTCGCGGTGTTCGTCGTCGTCGAGCACCGCAGCGCCGCGCCGATGCTCGACCTGGCCCTGTTCGCGAACCGCTCGTTCACCGCCCTCATGGTCGCCGCCGCCGTGCTCTCGGCATCCGCCTTCGCGCACCTCGCGCTGGTGTCGCTGTGGCTGCAGTCGGTGCTGGGTCTGAGCCCGATCCGCGCCGGGCTGGTCGCGCTGCCGCTGTCGCTCGCGTCGTTCGCCGTCTCCGCGGTCGCCGGGCGCTTCCTGCACTCCGGCTCCCCCGCCCGCCCCGTGGCCGGCGGTCTGGCGCTCATCGGGACCGGGGCGCTGCTCATGACCGTGGTCGGCGCCGGCTCCGCGCCGTGGGTCCTCGTCCCGGGCCTGGTCGTGGCCGGCCTCGGGGTCGGTCTCGCCACCCCGGTGCTCGTCTCGGCCACCCTCGCCGTCCTGCCGCCGTGGCGCGCGGGCGTCGGCAGCGCGGCGGTGAACACGTTCCGCCAGCTCGGCCTCGCGGTCGGGCTCGCGGTGCTCGGGACGGTGTTCACGGGGCGGATCGCGTCCACGCTCACGGCTGTGGATGTCCCGGACGCCGACGGCCTGGCGACGGTGCTGGCCGGCGGTGGGGCCCCGGGCGTACTCGCCGCCCACCCGACGCTCGGGCCCGTCGTCGGCGCGGCGTTCCCGGCCGGGCTCGACACGGTGTTCACCGTCGCCGGCGTCGCCGCCCTCGCCGCCGCGGTCCTCGTCGCGGTGCTCGTGCGGCCGGTGACACGGGCCGGCGCCGGTGCTCCGGAGACCGAAGCGTCCCGAGCCGGCGAGCCCGCCGGCCGCGCCTGAGGGCGAGGTGCCGGCCATGATCGCTCCAGGTGCTCCTCCCACCCGATGTCATCGGGTCAGCGGAGCAGCTGGAGCGATCATGCTCGTGATCCCGTGCCTTGACCCGCCGAGACCCGCACCCGACCATCGGCCGGGTGCGGGTGCTCGACAGCGGGACGGTCGCGGAGCTGCTCGACCCGGACGCCCTCCTGTCGGCCGTGGCGACGGCGATGGTCGACCTGAGCCGGGGTCGCGCCTCTCTCCCGCCGCGCATCGCCGCACGGGTCGAGGGCGCGGGGCTCCTCGCGACGATGCCGGCCTACAGCCCGAGCGCCGGCGTGCTGGCGGCCAAGCTGCTGACGGTCCACCTCGACAACGCCGCCGCCGGACTTCCCGTGCACCAGGCGGCCATCGCGGTCTTCGACCCGCCGACCGGTCGGATGCGCGCCCTCGTCGACGGCGACCTCCTGACCGCCGCCCGCACCGCCGCGTGCTCGGCGCTGTCGATCCGCCACCTCGCGCGGCCCGACGCCCGCGTCCTGGCCGTGCTCGGCACCGGCCCCCAGGCCCGGGAGCACGCGCGGTACGCGGCTCGGGTCCACGTTTTCGACGAGGTGCTGATCGGGGCGCGCGACCCGGACAAGGCCGCGGCGCTCGCCGGCGAGCTCGACCTGCCCGCCCGACCCACCACCATCCCGGAGGCGGTCGCGAGGAGCGACGTGATCTGCGCGGCGACCAGTACCGTCGCGCCGATCCTGCGGGGCGGCGAGGTCCGGCCCGGGACGCACATCGCCTCGGTCGGCTACATCCCGGAGGGGCGCGAGGTCGACGCCGCGATCCTGCGCGAGGCCGTCCTGGCGGTCGAGCACCGCGCCACGACCCTGGAGCCGTTCCCCACCGGCTCCAACGATCTCGCCGAGCTCCTGCACCGCGGCGAGGTCGCCCGGGAGGACGTCGTCGAGATCGGCGAGCTCGTCGCCGGCGACCACCCGGGGCGCCAGGACGACGAGCGGATCACCGTGTTCAAGTCCGTCGGCGTCGCCGTGCAGGACGCCGCCGGTGCCGCGACCGTCCTCGCGGCCGCGGAGCGCGTGGGCGTCGGCACCGAGGTGTCGCTCTGAGTCCTGCGTAGGGTTCGGGGGTGACGCGATACGTCTTCGTCGGCGCCGGCGCGGTCGGCAGCGCGATCGGCGGCCTGCTGGCCAGGGAGGGCCGCGACGTGCTGCTCGTCGCCCGCGGCGAGCACGCCCGGGCGATGGCCGAGCGGGGCGTGACGCTCCGGTGCCCCGACACCAGCATGACCGTGCCGGTGCCCGTCGTGACCGGCCCGGACCAGGCGCGGCTCCACGTCGACGACGTGCTCGTCCTGACCACCAAGACCCACCAGGCCGAGCAGGCCATCGACGCCTGGGCGGACGTCCCGGTGCGCGGGGACGACGGCACCGTGACGGGGCGCGCCGCCGACGTGCTGCCGGTGCTCACGGCGCTCAACGGCGTCGCGAGCGAGGAGATCGCGCTGCGCTACGCCGAGCGCGTCGTCGCGGTCTGCGTCTGGTTCCCGGTCGTGATGGTCGAGCCCGGCGAGGTCCTCGTCCGGACCGCCCCGCAGCGCGGTGTCTTCCACGTCGGCCGGTACGGCGTCTCCGCCGACCCCGCCGGCGACGCCCGGGTCCTCGACGCCCTCGAACGCGACTGGACGCCGGCCGGACTGCTGGTCAAGCGCCCGGACGCGGTGATGCCGTGGAAGTACCGCAAGCTGCTGACCAACCTCGGCAACGCGCTGCAGGCCCTGCTCGGCGACGCCTCGGGCGCCGCGGACATCCAGCGGGCGGCCGAGGCCGAGGCCCGCGCGGTGCTCGACGCGGCGGGCGTCGCGGTCACGCCCGACGACGAGGCCTGGCCCGGCTGGGAACCGGACCGCGTCGCGATCCGCCCCGTCCCCGGCGAGCCGCCCGTGATGGGCGGCTCCAGCTGGCAGTCGCTCGTGCGCGGCACCGGCACCATCGAGACCGACTTCCTCAACGGCGAGATCGTGCTGATCGCCCGGCGCCTGGGGCGCACGGCGCCGATCAACGCCGGGCTCACGAGGCTCGCCCGCCGCGCCGCCCGCGAGGGGCGGGCGCCGGGTTCGGCGGACCTCGACGAGCTGCGGGCGCAGCTCGTGGGGACCGCGTGACCCGTCAGCGCGGGTCGAGCACGAAGACGGGGATCTGCCGATCGGTCTTCGTCTGGTACTCCGCGTAGGACGGGAACGCCGCGACGGCGCGGTCCCACCACTGCGCGCGCTCGTCGCCGGAGACCTCGCGGGCGTGGTAGGCCCGGGTCGTCTCGCCGTCCTGGAGCCGGATCTCCGGGTGCGCGCGGAGGTTCTCGTACCAGACCGGGTGCTCGGGCGCGCCGCCCTTGGACGCGACCACCGCGTAGCTGCCGTCGTGCTCCACGCGCATCACCGGCGTGTACCGGAGCTTGCCGGACCTCGCGCCCCGCAACGTCATGAGCACGATCGGCGCGCCACGGACCTCGACGCCCGCGGTCGTGCCCGTCTCCAGGATCTTCTGCGTCTGGCCCCGCACCCAGTCGGTCGGGCTCAGCTCCGCCTTCTCATCCGTCACGCCCGGACAACCCCGCCCCGCCCCGGCCGCATTCCGGCTCGTACCTCGGGCCCAGCGCGCTGCCGACCGAACGGACCCTCCTTCCGGGCGATCGGCCGCTCTTCGGTCCCGGAGCGTCTGGAGATCGCCGAGCCGGGAAGTCGATCGCCATGGGAGCCGACGACACCGTCAAGAACCGTTCGCAGCAGGTGAAGGGGAAGGCGAAGGAGGTCACCGGCAAGGCCACCAAGAACAAGAAGCTCGAGTACAGCGGCAAGAAGGACATGGCCGCGGGTGAGATCAAGGAGCGCACCTCGTAGCGGGCCGCTCGCCTCCGGCACCATGGGCGCATGGTGGCGGGGGCGCAGCGGACGGAGGCCGTGCTGCGGCTGCCGTGCCTCGGTCCCGAGCCGATGGGGCTCGACCGGGCGCTCGACGCCGTCGTGGGGTACGCGCGGGCGACGCGCTGGTTGCGGTTCCGGTCCCCTGGCAGCCCGGAGGGCCGGTGGGCGCAGGTGCCGGCGTTCGGCTGGACGCGGTTCGACGCCCGTCCGGCCAGCACGGGTCTCGACGCCGACGTCCTGCTCGCCGAGGGCCTGCACGGGCGCCTCGACCGCGCCGGGTGGCACGACGTGCACGACACCCTCGACCGCACGGCGCCGCTGGTCGACGCGCTGGTCGCCCGCGCCGACGGCAGCCCGCTCTGGGCCCAGGACGACGACGAGCTCTCGGTGCTCGGCGAGCCCGGGACGGTGGGCGCGCTGCTGCGTCAGGTCGGAGAGGAGTCCGGGTCGCACGCCGCGCACGTGCTCGCGGCGCTGCACCACCGTCATCCCGCCCTCGTGCCGCACCTGACCCGCACCACCCGCCGCACGCTGCTGCCCCACCTCGAGGAGGGCGACAGCGGCGTCGAGGCGGTGGTGCGGCGGGACCTGCGGGCCAACGACGAGGCCTTCGCCGAGCTCGAGGCCGCCGTGGCGGCGGCGATCGGCGACGCGCGGCCCACCCGCCTGCGCCTGCACGACGTGCTGCTGTGGCTGTCGACGACGCTGCGGCTGGCGCACGCCGAGGGCGAGGGGCGCCGGCTCAGGGACCCGGGCCGATGAAGCGGGTCCGGTAGCGGTCCGCGAGCACGAGCAGCGCGAGCTCGGCGACGACGGCCACGACCACCAGCTCGGCGTCGAGGTAGCCGAGCGCCACGTTGACCCCGGCCAGGGCCACCAGCAGGCCGAGCCGGCAGAGCCGGATACCGAGGTGGTCGCGGCGCAGGACCAGCGCGGCGGCCGCCACGAGCAGGAGCACGCCGACGACCGCCTCGCCGGCCGAGGCGACGACGAGCATGGCGGGCCGCGAGCCCCGCGGGACCACCTGGTCGTCGAGGACGATCTGGACGTCCGGGTCGCTGCTCCACAGGGCCAGCAGGACGACGAGCCCGACCAGCGAGACCAGTCCGAGCGCGACCGCGCCGAGGACCACGACGACCCGGTGCACCCAGCGCGGGAGCAGGACCGCCTCGGCGCGCCGGAGACCGGCCACGACCGGGCGCCCGCGCTGCCGCGGCTCCTCGACCGGGGTGGCCTCGACGACGGGGCGCAGCGCGGCGGCGTAGGCGACGAGGTCCGGGCGCGCGGTGTCCGCCTCGAGCGCGACGAGGTCGCGGAGCAGGGCCGCCCGGTCGTCCGGGCGCAGCGGGCCGTCGGCGAGATACCGCGACCGGACCGCGACGGAGAACGCGAGCGCCCGCGGCCGGTCGAGCCGGGCCCGCCGCGCCAGGACCGCGAGGCCGAGCACCCCCAGAAACACCGCGTAGATGATCGGGGCGGCGAGCGGGGTGAAGTAGTCGTTGCGGGCGGTGATGAACTTGCCGACCTCGTCGACGAAGAGTCCCGAGCCGACACCCACGCAGACCGCGGTCGCCGTCGGCACCCACCGGTTGCTGTAGAGCAGCGCGACCAGCCCGCCGACCAGGAGCAGCAGACCGCCCCAGAGGGCGTGGGCCAGGTGGTACTCCCCGCCGCCGATCTGCGGGTAGCCCGTGAGCGCCAGGTAGAGCCGGGTGACGACGACGGTGACACCGAACGCGACGGCCACCAGCCGCACGTTGCGG
This sequence comes from Actinomycetospora sp. C-140, assembly GCF_054796175.1. Classification (NCBI taxonomy): domain Bacteria; kingdom Bacillati; phylum Actinomycetota; class Actinomycetes; order Pseudonocardiales; family Pseudonocardiaceae; genus Actinomycetospora; species Actinomycetospora sp. C-140. The sequence goes on from NZ_JBTWNF010000024.1 coordinate 15,984, forward strand.
GCGGCGTCGTCGCGGGGCACGGGACCGCGGCGCGGAGGCACCGTCGGCCGTTCCTCCTCGCGATCCGGCACGGGCGCCGTCGTGGTCATCTCATCCGTCCTCCGCGAGCCCGGCCCAGGTGTCCCGCAGCTCGCGCTTGAGGATCTTGCCACTCGGGTTCTTGGGCAGCTCGTCGACGAGGACGACGTACTTGGGCGCCTTGAAGCCGGCCAGCCTCCCCCGGGCGTGCGCGACGATCTCGCCGGCCTCGGCCCGCTCCCCGTCGCGCAGGACCACCGCGGCGGCGACCGCCTCGATCCACTCGGGGTGCTTGACGCCGAACACCGCGACCTCGCTGACCGCGGCGTGGGTGTAGATGGCGTCCTCGACCTCGCGGCTCGCGACGTTCTCGCCGCCGGTGATGATGATGTCCTTCTTGCGGTCGACGATCGTCAGGTAGCCGTCGGCGTCCATCACGCCGAGGTCGCCACTGTGGAACCAGCCGTTCTTGAAGACCTCGGCCGTGGCCTCCGGCTTGCCCCAGTAGCCGCGCATGGCGTGCGGGGTCCGGTGCACGATCTCGCCGACCTGGCCCACCGGCACCGGCCGGTCCTCGTCGTCGTGCAGCCGGGTCTCGACGTTGAGGCTCGGGCGCCCGGCCGTCCCGGCCTTGCTGATCTGCTCCTCCGGGAACAGCACCGTCGCGTTGGGCGCGAGCTCGGTCTGCCCGTAGTAGTTGAACAGCCGGATGTCGGGCAGGCGCCGGCCCAGCTCCTCCAGCACCGCGACGGGCATGATCGCCGCCCCGTAGTAGCCCTTGCGCAGCGAGGACAGGTCGTGGGTGTCGAACGCCGGCGAGCGCAGCAGCCGGATCCACACCGTGGGCGGGCAGAACATCTTCGTGATCCGCTCGGCCTCGACCGTGGCCAGGATCGTCTCCGGGTCCGCGCTGTCGACCACGACGCTCGTGGCGCCCAGGTAGACGTCGGGCGTGAGGAAGTCGTGCAGCGCCGCGCAGTGGTACAGCGGCAGCGCGTGCAGCTCGACGTCGTCGCGGTGGTACTCGCCGTCGACGATGTCGCTGACGTACTGCGCGATGAGGTTGCGGGTGGTCATGATCGCGCCCTTGGGCGCCGAGGTGGTGCCGCTGGTGTAGAGCAGCTGCACCGGGTCGTCGTCGCCGATCGCGAGGTCCGGCTCGCTCGCGTCCCCGTGGGCGAGCAGGTCGTCGAAGCTCGTCCCACCGGTGCGGTTCCCGACCACGATCCGCAGCGGGACCTCGATGCCGGCGGCCTCGAACGTGTCGACCAGCGCGTCCTCCACGATCGCCGCCGTCGCGCCGCTGTCGTCGAGGACGTAGCGGACCTCGGACGGCACGAAGTTGAAGTTCACCGGCACCGAGATCGCGCCCAGCCGTGCGAGCGCGAAGTAGGCGACGACGAAGGCGTAGGAGTTGTGCGAGTGGATCGCGACGCGCTGGTCGCGGACCACGCCCCGCGTCGCGAGCGCGTTCGCCGCGCGGTTCGCGTCGGTGTCGAGCTCGGCGAACGTCCTGCGCGTGTCGCGGTGCACCACCGCCGTCTTCTGCGGGTACTTGATCGCGGTGCGCGCCAGCAGCGAGCCGATCGACTGGCGCCGCGCCCGGGCGACGTCCGCGGTGTACGGCGGGAGATACCGGTCGAGATCGTCCATCCGCTGCTCCTCACCGTGATCGGGGGATCATCAGACCGCCGACCGGGCCCGGCGGGCAAGCACCCGCCGCTCAGCCGACCGCGTCCGTCCCGATCTTGAAACGGCGCACCTTGCCGACGCTCGTGCGCGGGAGGCTCTCGATGTAGTGCCACTCCCGGGGGCGTGCCGACGGCGCGAGCTGCTCGGCGGCCCAGGCCGCCAGGTCGTCCAGCGCGGGCGGGTCGGCCGGGTCGTGGGGGACGATGTAGGCGACGGGCACGTGGTCGCGGACCTCGTCGTCCCGCGCCAGGACGGCGACCTCGAAGACGCCCGGGGCCTGCGCGAGGATCGCCTCGACCTCGGTCAGGCTGACGTTCTCGCCCGCGACCTTGATGACGTCGTCGACGCGCCCGACGAAGCGCAGCGCCCCGCCGCCGGTGTCCACGGCGAGGTCGCCGGTGCGGAACCAGGTCCCGCCCTGCTCGTCGGTGGTGAAGGAGCGCTCCGTGACCGCCGGGTCGTCGAGGTACTCGCGGAAGAGGTCGACGCCCCGTTCCCCCGCCAGCGTGATCATCCCCGGCGTCCCGGACGCGGCCTCCTCGCCGGTGGCCGGGTCGACGAGGCGGACCGCGCGCCCGGCGATGGGCTCGCCGATGAGGTCCGGGGCGGGCGGCTCGCCGCGGTCCGCGGTGACGATCGCCGTCGTCTCGGTCATGCCGTAGAGCTGGCGCGGCAGGACGCCGGTGAGCTCGCCGAAGCGGCGGTGGTGATCGGGTCCCAGGTTCTGCGCGAACCAGGTGTGCCGCAGCCGGCAGGTGGTGCCCTCGGGGGTGCGCGCCAGGATCATCCGGACCGGGGCGGCGAAGAGGCTGGCGTGGGACGCCTCGAGCTCGGTCACCTGCCCGACCCACCGGCTCGCCGAGAACGTCGCGGTCAGGGCGACCGAGGCACCCACCGCGATCGCCGGCCCGAAGCAGTAGAACTGGGCGTTGGCGTGGAACAGCGGCAGCGTGACCAGCCACCGGTCGCCCGCCGCGAGGGCCGCCGCGGCCGCCATGGCCTCGGCGACGTAGCGGTAGTTGGCCTGGGTGAGCACGACGCCCTTGGGCTGCGACGTCGTGCCCGACGTGAACATCACGGCCAGGCGCGCGTCCGCCCCGACCGGGTCCGCGTCGACGGTCCGGCCGTCGCCGGCCCGGAGGCGTCCCCCCGCCCGGACGTCGACGGCGGTCTCCTCCAGCGCGAGGGGCCGCACCCTCGAGCCCTCGGCAGCCGCGCCATAGGTCTCGGCGCGCTCGGCGGCGTGGAAGCCGACCTTCGGGGAGACGCGGGCCAGCTGGGTCTCGATGTCGCGGCTGCTCGACGCCGGGTCGACGGGCACCATCCAGGCGCCCAGCTCGGCGCAGGCCAGCCACAGCGCGACGAACCCCGGACAGTTGCGCAGGCACAGGTGCACGGCGTCGCCCTCGATCACGCCGTGGGCGATGAGCAGCGCCATCGTGTCCCGCACGACGCGGTCGAACTCGTCGTAGGTCCACGTGTCCACCTCGCCGTCCTCGCCGCGGAAGACGAGGAACGGGCGGCGGCCGTGTCGCGCGACCGCGTCCTGCCAGAGGTCGGCGAAGGTCCCGGGCGTGCCGGTCGTGGTCACGGAGGGATCATGCCGGTCGCCGTCCTCCCCGGGCCAGGGGTCGGTTGCGCACGACGCTTGCGTCGGATCGACGGGTGCGGCAGCGTCCTCACAGCGGACTGTGATCCGCCTAACACGCCCGGCGAGGAGGCCGTAGCCCGATGAAGCTCGCTCTGTACCTGCCGAACTTCCGCACCGAGGTGACGATCAAGGAGCTGGAGGATCTCACCGATCTCGCCGAGGAGCTCGAGTTCGACTCGGTGTGGACGCTGGACCGCATCGTCGTGCCGGAGGCGTCCGACAACGAGCAGCTCCAGCACACCTTCGGGATGATGGACGGCCTCCCCCACGCCCTGCCGGTCGCCGCTCGCGGGCAGTGGTTCCAGGGCTACCCACTGCTCCCGTGGCTCGCCGCCCGGACCTCGACGATCCGCATCGGCCAGAGCATCATCGACACGCCGTTCCGCGCGCCGGGCGTGCTCGCGGCCGAGCTCGCGACCATCGACCACCTCTCCAACGGCCGCCTCAACGTCGGCCTCGGGGCCGGGTGGATGCCCGAGGAGTTCGCCGCGGCGAGCGCGACGGACATCTTCCCGAAGCGGCACAAGCACGTCCGCGAGACCATCGAGGTCCTGCAGGGCGTGTGGGGCAACGACCTCTTCGAGTTCCACGGCGAGTTCGCCGACTTCGACCGGTGCGGCTTCGGCGCGAAGCCGCTCCAGCAGCCCCGCCCGCCGATCTTCATGAGCGGTCTCAAGGACCCGCTGCGCTCGGCGAAGCGCATCACGAAGTACGACCTCGACGGCTGGATCGGCATCCAGGACTCGCCCGAGGGACTCGGGAGGTGGATCCAGGCCATCGACCAGCAGTTCGAGGAGATCGGCAGCCCGAAGCGGTCGAAGGACCTCGAGATCTGCAGCATGATCTGGACGGTCATCACCGACCAGGAGACCGACCAGACCGACAACGGCGTGCCGTCCAACCTCCTGGTGGGCACCGAGAAGCAGCTCACCGACCGGCTCAAGGCCTACAAGGAAGCCGGGATGACCATGCCGCTGATCTGGCCGCCGTTCACCGACGTGCCCGTGTCGAAGACGCTCGACGACCTCAAGCGGATCAACAACGACATCATGCCGAAGGTCAACGCCGCGTAGCAGGCGCACCGGGGACGTGGGCCCCGTCGCGCCACGGCGGCGCGGCGGGCCGCCCGTCCGCACGGCTGTGGCGACCCGTCCGGATGACGAGACCGGGTCGCGTGTGACAGGTGGGACCCGTGTGGTCGATGGTGCCCCGGTGGCAACGGATCGCTTCCCCGCCGCCGCGGTCGGCGCGCTCGTGACGGCGCTGGCCGCGCTCCTCGCCGTCACCCTGCAGGCCGGCCCGGCCGTCGCGGCCACGCCCGCGACACCGCCGCCACCGCCGGGGTGGCACCCCGAGGAGGACGGCGCGCACGCGGACCACGGAGCGCGCAGCGACGACGCGGATCAGGCCGGGGAGTCACTGCCGCACGGCGTCGACGTCAGCGGGCACCAGACCGACGTCGACTGGCCCGCCGCCGGCCAGGCCGGGGCGCGGTTCGCCTACGTCAAGGCAACCGAGGGCACCGACTTCCAGAACGACGACTTCTCCTCCGCGTACGACGGGGCGGCCGCCTCCGGGATGCTGCACGGCGCGTACCACTTCGCCCTGCCGGACCGCTCGGACGCCGCGACCCAGGCGACCTACCTCCTCGACCACGGCGGGGCTCCGAGCGGGGACGGCCGGACCCTGCCGCCGATGCTCGACATCGAGGACGACCCCTACGGCGACCAGTGCTACGGCATGTCGCCGGAGGACATGGTGGCGTGGATCCGGTCGTTCTCCGACACCGTCGCCGCCCGCACCCACCGCCTGCCCACCATCTACACCAGCCAGCGCTGGTGGAGCGCCTGCACCGGCGACTCCCCCGCGCTCGGCGACAACCCGCTGTTCATCGCCCACTACGACGAGGACGTGGGCACCCTGCCGGCCGGCTGGGAGCAGGAGACGTTCTGGCAGTACAGCGATTCCGGTCCCCTGCCGGGCGACCAGGACGTCTTCCACGGCAAGCCCGAGCAGCTCCAGGCGTTCGCCGCCGGCCCCCCGGCCTCGTCCGGCGCCACGTCCTCGAGCGCCCCGCCCACGTCGACGACACCGCCCACGTCGACGACACCGCCCACATCGACGACACCGCCCACCACGAGCACACCGCCCAGCACGACGTCACCGCCGTCGGACGCCCCGGATTGAGCGGCGTCACGACGTCGGTGCGCCGTCCAGATCCGGTCGCATCCCGGCGGGCAGCGGCAGGCGCAGCCCCGGCGGGGCGTGCCCGTGCCCGGCCCGCATCCGCGCCGCCAGCAGCACCGCGGTGACGGCGCCCAGCGCCGCCAGCACGAGCGCCGCCGCGATGGCGGCGAGGCCGATCGCGGTGCCGGCCGTGGGCGGCACCGGCAGCACGATCAGCACCGGGCTGAGCATCCCGAGCAGCGCCACCGCGGCCGACAGGAACGCGTCGGCCCGGATGACCGCCCGCAGCGTGGCGTCGTAGCGGAACCCGGGTGTGCCGTCCATAGCCACAGCACACCCCGGCGAGGTCACGGCGTCGATGACCTCGCAGGTCATGGGCCCGCGTCAGGCCTCCTGCGGGGTGAGGGGCGGGCCCACCACCTGGAGCCCGTACCGCGGACCGGCCTCCGTCCAGCGCTCCAGGTCGGCGGGGCTCAACCCGCCGTCCGGCAGACGACGCTCGGTGGCGGGGCGGCCGACCTCGTCGTAGATGTCGAGCAGGCCGGCCGGCAGCGCGAGCGCCAGGAACCGCGCGGGGGCCGTGCCCGTGACGCGGAACGCGTGGGGCACCCCGGACGGCAGGTAGATGAAGTCGCCGGCGCCCATCCGCGTCAGCTCGTCGCCCGCCCGATAGGTGACCGTGCCGTCGAGCACGAACCACGCCTCCGCCTCCCGCGTGTGCACGTGGAGCGGGCTGGCCTGGCCGGGCGGCTGGGTGACGACCGAGGCGGACAGCCGGCCGCCGGTGTCCTCGCCGCCGACCAGGCGCTCGAGCAACATGCCCATCGCCCAGGTGGCGGGGCCGGTTCCGGCTGCGCGGGCGACCACGCGGTCGTCGGCGGTGCTCGTCGTGGGCATCGGACCCCTCTGTGTTGACCCGAAGCTCGTTCGGATGAACAGAGGTTGGCGCGGCGCATTGCTCCTGTCAATCCGCCCGATGTACGTTCGGGCGAAATCGTGGAAGGAGCGAGGCGCTGGCGACGAGCGACGCCCGGGGTCGGCGGTCCACCCGGCGCTACCACTCCCCCCGCCGCGAGGAGCAGGCCGCGGCGACCCGCCGTGCCGTCCTCGACGCCGCCCGCGAGCTCTTCGTCCGCGACGGCTATCGGGCGACCCCGGTCGCCGAGGTCGCCCGCCGGGCCGGGGTCGCGGTCGACACGGTCTACGCCACCGTCGGCCGCAAACCGGCGCTGCTCCGCGAGGTCCTCGAGAGCGCGATCTCCGGCACCGACCACGCCGTGCCCGCACTCCAGCGGGACTACGTCGCCCGCGTGCAGGCCGCCACCACCGCCCGCGACAAGGTCCGGGCCTACGTCGACGGGCTGGTCGCGCTGCAGGTCCGCCTCGCCCCGGTGTACCTCGCCCTGCGCGACGCCGCCGGTGCCGACGCCGACTCCGCGGCGCTCTGGCAGGAGATCAGCGACCGGCGGGCCGCGAACATGCGCCTCTTCGCCGCCGACCTCCGCGGGACGGGCGAGCTGCGCCCCGAGCTGACCGACGACACCGTCGCCGACATCATCTGGAGCATGAACGGCCCCGAGTACTGGACGCTGCTGGTGGACGGCCGCGGCTGGTCGGCGGCGGCGGTCGGCGAGCACCTGGTCGACGCCTGGCAGCGGATGTTCCTGACCGCGATCCACCCCGAGGAGGACGGATGACCGAGATCGATGCCGCCGAGGCACGGCGACGTCTCGACGCCGGCGAGGCGGTGCTCGTCGACGTCCGTGAGCCCGACGAGTGGGACGCCGGCCACGCCCCGGACGCCCTCCACCGCCCGCTCGGCGACCTCGACCCGGCCGAGTTCGGCGACCGGTCGGTGATCACGACCTGCCGCGGCGGCGGGCGCGGATCGCGCGCGGCGGCCGCGCTCACCGAGGCGGGCGTCGACGCCGTCAGCCTCGGCGGTGGCCTGCGGGCCTGGGCGGACGACGGCGGCGCCATCGTGCGCGACGACGGGGCGCCGGGCTCCCTCGGCTGACGAGCACCCGTGTCCCGGGGCGACGGGTGCTCCGCCGGGTCGGGCGCCTCCGCAGCGGGTTCCGATTCGGACACACGGGTCGCCGACACCGTGCCGCCGCGGCATTGTCACGACGTCTCAGGGCGCGAGGGCGTCCGGGAAGCCGAAGGCCGCGACGAGGGCGGGGTCCGCGAACTTGACGACGCGCGCGACGCCCGCGGCGGTGGGGACGAGGACGACGACACCGTCCGCGCGCATCACGTGGTCGGGACGGCGGCGGTACACCGCAGCGGCGGGGTGGCCGTTGGCGCGGGTCGGGAGCATCCGCCACTCGCCCGGCGTGCCCAGCACGAAGGACCCGAGCACGTGGAGACACGAGCCGCGACCGGACTGCCAGTCGCGGAACGGTGTCGCCTCGAGCGTGGCGTCGGCACGCAGCACCTGTTCCAGCAGGCGGACGTCGGAGCGCTCGAACGCCGCGACGTACCCGTCGAGCAGTGCGCGGGCGCGCTCGTCGTCGGGGCCGAGCAGGTCCGCGGGGTCCGGTGCCACCTCCGCCAGCCGCGCCCGGGCGCGTTGCAGGCCGCTCTTGACCGCCGCGGTGGTGGTCCCCAGGACCTCCGCGGTCTCGGACGCGGAGAACGCCAGGACGTCGCGCAGGAGCAGGATCGCGCGCTGCCGGGCGGGCAGGTGCTGGAGGCCGGCGACGAGCGCCAGCCGGACGGACTCGCGGTCGACCACGACCGCCGCCGGGTCGTCGGCGGGCGCGACGATCCAGGCGTCCGGCAGCGGCTCCAGCCACGACACCTCGCCCGACCCGACGGTCGTCGGCGGATCGTCGCCGGCGCTCGGGCCGGTCAGCCCCGAGGGCAGGAGCCGGACGCGGCGGCGCTCGATCGCGGTGAGGCAGACGTTCGTGGCGATCGTGTGCAGCCACGTGCGCACCGAGGCGCGCCCGGCGAACCCGTCGTAGGCCCGCCACGCCCGCAGGTAGGTCTCCTGCACCAGGTCCTCGGCGTCGTGCGCCGAGCCGACCATGCGGTAGCAGTGCGCCACCAGCTCCCGACGGAACCGCTCGGTCTCGGCGCTGAACCGTCCGCGGTCGGGGGCAGCGCGCGGGTCGACTCCGGTCACGGGTCCTCTCAGGGCAGCAGCGCGAGCTTGCCGATGGTGGCACGCGCCTCCAGGTCGGCGAGCGCCGTCGCGCCGTCGGCCAGGTCGTACGCGGTGGGCCGGCCGGGCGGCACGACGCCGGCGGCGACGAGCCCGGTCAGCTCGCCCATGACCTCGCCGAAGACCGCCGGTGCGGCCCGGATCAGCGCGCCGAGGTTGAACCCGACGACGTGGACCGGGTGCCGGTACACCAGGTCCCGGGTCGTCAGCGCCGCCTCGCCGCCGGCGGAGCCCGTGACCACGACACGACCGGTCACCCGCTTCGCCGCGGCCAGGCTCGCGGCGAACACGGCGCCGCCCGCCGACTCGAGCACCAGGTCGACGCCGGCGCCCGCGGTCCGGTCCCGGACCTCGGCGGCGAGGTCGGCGCCGCGCGCGTCGAGGACGTGGTCGGCGCCCAGGGCCCGCACGACGCCGTGCTTCTCCGGCGAGGCGGCGGCGAGGACGATCGCGCCGCGGTGCTTCGCCGCGACGACCGCCGCCTGCCCGGTCGCGCCCGCGGCGGCGTGGACCAGCACCGTCTGCCCCGCCGTGAGACCGCCGAGCGGGCCGAGAGCGGCGAGCGCGGTCGGCCAGTTGACGACCAGGCCCAGCGCCTGCTGCTCGGTCCAGCCCTCGGGCAGGGGCATCGCCGCGGCCGCGGGCAGCACCACGAACTCGGCGAACGCCCCGTCGCCGACACCGACGACGCGGGTCCCCACCGCCGGACCGGTCACGCCCTCGCCCAGGGCGACGACCTCCCCGGCGGCCTCGAAGCCTGCGGTGTACACGGGGCGGGGGCCGCCCCCGAACGTGCCACGGGCCTTCGCGACGTCCGCGAAGTTCACCCCGGCCGCGACGACGCGGACGAGGACCTCGCCCGGACCGGCGCGCGGCGTCGGTACGTCGGTGACCAGGTGCATGTCGTGCGGTCCGTCGAGGGAGGTCTGCTGCAGCGCGCGCATCGTCACGGGCCCTTCGTCACCGGGGGAACGGAGGCGGACGTGCCTCCCCCCAGGTGGACCCGGGGCGGGACCGGAAGGAATCGGTGCCTCAGGGCCCGGTGATGCGCAGCCCGTCGAGCCGCACCCACGTCGCGGGACCCGTGTCCCGGTAGACGCCCTGCTTGAGGTAGTTCTCGTCGCTGGTCATGGTCGCCCGGGCCTCGCGGGGCACGGTGGCGACCCCGTTCTCCCAGCCCTCGACGAAGCCCGCGTCGTGGTCGCGGGAGAACTTCACGTGCAGGGTGTAGTCGACCCACTCGCCACGCCGGACCGGCCCGAGGGTGCGACGCGGCTCGCTGCGCAGCCCGTCGCCGCCGATCTGGACGTCACCGTCGTCGCTGACGGTGATCGCCAGGGGCGGTGAGCCGGAGCCCGCGTGCCACTGCATCACGATGAACCACACGCCGGTCGGGTTCGGGAAGTCCGCCGGGAACTTCATCGACCACTGGTACCAGCGCTCGTCGCCGTCGTGGACCACGACGCCGTCGGCGTCCGAGCGCACCTCGGCCCGCTCGCCGCCGCCGAAGTCGGGGACGTCGCCGGGCGCGACGTCGAACTGGGCCGCGTACCGGCCCTGGCGGACGTCGTCGGTGACGATCCGCATCGTGCGGTCCCCCTGCCCGAAGCCTGCGCACCGCGAGTTGGTGGTCGCCGTCTGGCAGATGTCCCACTGGCTGAAGTCGCCGGTCTCGTAGTCGCCGCGGAAGAGCTCCCGCGGCCCGACCGGGACGACCGGTCCGCCACGGTCGTTCGGGTACGCCGTGGCCGGGTCCTCGGGCGGCGGGGTCGGTGTGGGCGACGTGGTCGGCTCCCCGGGTGTGGTCGTGGGCGTGGTGGTGGGCGTGGTCGTGGGCGTGGTCGTGGGCGTGGTCGTGGGCGTGGTCGTGGGCGTGGTCGTCGTGGTGGGCGTGGCCGGGTCGCTCGGCGGCGGGGGCTCGAAGCCCTCGTCGTACCGCGACCGGGGGTCCGGCGTGGGAGGCGTCGGCGACGGTGTGCCGGACGCGCTCAGGGTGACACGGACGCCGTCCGGCGCCGCAGCGAGCACGGGCACGAGGCCCACGGCGAGGAGGAACGCGAGCGTCCCGACCAGGTGACGACCCCCAGCACCGGACACGCCGCGCCTCCCGCCTTCGGGCGGGACGGCGAGTGCCTCCCGATCCTCTGGAGATCGACGATCACGTACGGGACACGTGTGGCGCGAGTGTCGCGTGTGACGACTGGCCGTTCCGGTGACTTACAGCGGCGTGGTTCGCGCGCTCAGCCGACCGTCTTCCCCGTCGTGTCCGCGCGGGACCGGCTGGGCTGCACCCGCTTGGGCTCGCCCGGCATCTTGGGGTACTCCGGCGGGTAGGGCAGGTCGCCCAGGTCGTGGTCGCGCTGGTCGCGCTCGACCCACTCCAAGACCGTCTCGAGGCTGCCCGGGTCGTCGTGCAGGCCCGCCAGCGCATCACCCCGCTCCGCGAGCACGCCGGCGGCGGTGAGGACGTCGAAGTCGTCGGGGTCGACGTCGGCGAGGTCGTCCCACGCGAGCGGCATCGACACCGTCGCCCGCGGGGTGCCGCGCACCGACCACGCGGAGGCGATCGTGCGGTCGCGGGCGGCCTGGTTGTAGTCGAGGAACACGCGCTCGCCGCGCTCCTCCTTCCACCAGTCCACGGTCGCCTCCGACGGGATGCGCCGGCACACCTCGCGGGCGAGGGCGATCACCGCGCGGCGCACCCCGACGAAGTCCCACTCCGGGCGCACCGGCACCAGCACGTGGATCCCGCGACCGCCCGAGGTCTTCGGGCGTCCGCGCAGCCCGGCGTCGTCGAGGACCTCCCGCAGCACGCCGGCGACCCGCACGGCGTCGGCGAAGTCGGTGCCCGGCTGCGGGTCGAGGTCGATCCGCAGCTCGTCGGGCTGGTCGACCTGCCCGCGGCGCACCGGCCACGGGTGGAAGTCGAACGTGCCCAGGTTGGCCGCCCACGCGGGCACCGCCGTGCGCGTCGGACAGATCTCGGTGGCGGGCCGCCCGCTGGGGAAGCGGACCTCGACGGTGTCGACCCACTCGGGAGCGCCCTTGGGCACGCGCTTCTGGTAGAAGAACTCGCCGGTCACGCCGTCGACGAACCGCTTGAGGTGCGTGGGCCGCTCGTAGAGCACCGCGAGCAGGGGCTCGCGCACGGCGACGTAGTGCTCGACCACCTGCCGCTTCGTGATCCCCCGGTCCGGGAAGTAGATCTTGTCGGGGTTGGTGACGCGCACGGTCAGGCCGTCGACGTCGATCTCCTCGGCCGGGGACTTCGCCACGGCGGCAGGTTAGGCCCTCAGCCCTCGCCGGTCACGATGCTCTCGTCGGCGGTGCGCAGCCGGTCGGCCAGCGCCTGGAGGTCGCGGCGCATGCGCGTGATGTCCTCCTCCTCCATGCCGGTCTCGGCCCGCACGCGCTGCTGGACCGCGATCACCGGCTCGCGCAGCGCCTCGCCCTCCGGGCTGCACGTGACCTCGACGGTGCGCTCGTCCTCCGGGCGGCGCCGGCGCACGACCCGGCCGCGCTCCTCGAGACGTTGCAGCAGCGGCGAGAGCGTGCCGCTGTCGAGGTGCAGCTCGCGGCACAAGCGACCCATGGTGGTGGGCCCGTGCTCCCAGAGCACGAGCAGCACGACGTACTGGCTGTACGTCAGGCCCAGCGGGGCGAGGCCCTTGCGGAAGGACGCAGCGATCGCCCGCGACGCGTCGTGCAGCGCGAAGCACAACTGCGCGTCGAGCGTCGTGGTCGCCGTGGTGTCCGTGCTCATGACACCAGGGTAGGCCCGCCGTGAAGACCCGCGGGTTACCGTGGCGCGATGACCTCGCCCGATATGCCCCGCGACGGGGATCACACCGGTCCGCCGGGGCGCTTCGCCGAGGATCTCGTCGGCCTGGACCCGGACGACCCCGAGGCCCGGGCCTTCGCCGCACACCTGGACCGCATGGAGCGCGTCGCCCCGCCGGCGTTCACGGTCGAGGGCCAGCTGGCCGGCGTCCGCGACTTCGCCGAGTCGGCCAACCGCGCCGGCGGGGCGCGCCGGCTCGCCGCGGTCGTGCTCGTGGCCCTGGTGCTCCTGGGCACCGGCTTCGTCATCTTCGAGGCGCTCGAGGTCGTGCTCAGCTCGGCGTTCTGACCTCGCGGGGCGTATTAGCCTGGGTGCATGAGCAGTGACTCCTCGATCGGCGCCCCGAAGGTCAGCAAGTCCGACGACGAGTGGCGCGAGCAGCTCTCCCCGGAGGAGTACCAGGTGCTGCGTCAGGCGGGCACCGAGCGCCCGTTCACCGGCGAGTACGACGAGGTCTTCACCGAGGGCGTCTACTCGTGCCGGGCGTGCGGCGCCGAGCTCTTCCGTTCCGAGACCAAGTTCGCCTCGCACTGCGGGTGGCCGTCGTTCTACGCCCCCTCGGCCGACGACAACGTGATCCTGCGCGAGGACCGCGCGATGGGCATGACCCGCGTCGAGGTGCTGTGCGCCACGTGCCACTCGCACCTGGGCCACGTCTTCAGCGGCGAGGGCTACGGCACCCCCACCGACCAGCGGTACTGCATGAACTCGGTGAGCCTCCGCCTGGAGCCGACGGCCTGAACCCCCCACCTTGTTCGCTTTTTGACGGGGTCGTTACGCTTTTCGGCTCATGACCGCCGCCGTACTCCCGACGCGCGCTCACCGTCGTCGCATCCTGCGCGCCCTCGCCCGTCACCTGGCCCCGATCCAGCCCCGCCGGCTGCTCGTCGCGGCCGGCCGCCAGCTCTCGACCCGCCAGCTGACGGGCCTGCGCACCGCCCTCGGGGCGCTGGAGCAGGGCAACTGGATCCGGCAGATGGAGGCCCACGTCCCCAACCGCGGGGACCGGTTCGACGTGTTCGCCGAGATCGTGGACCGGCTGCGCTCGCCGCGGCCGCTCTACCTCGAGTTCGGCGTCCACGAGGGCCGGACCCTGCAGTGGTGGAGCGAGCACCTCGCCACCCCCGGCGCCCGGTTCGTCGGGTTCGACAGCTTCGACGGGCTGCCGAACGACTGGCACCAGGACGCCCCCGCGGGCAGCTTCGCCACCGGGATCGTCCCGCGCTTCGACGACCCGAGGGTCGAGATCGTGCCGGGGTGGTTCTCCGACACCCTGCCCGGGCGCGAGCTCCCCGAGCACGACGAGCTCGTCGTCAACGTCGACTGCGACCTGTACTCGAGCACCCGCGAGGTCCTCGACTGGCTCGAGGCGCACCTCCGCCCGGGCACGCTGGTCTACTTCGACGACCTCTTCGACCACGACGCGGAGCTCCGCGCGGTGTGGGAGTGGGTCGAGGAGCACCCGGAGACCGTGCGGCCGCTGTCGATGGCGCGCTGGGGACAGCACCTGCTCCTCGAGTACCGCTGACCGTCGCGCTGGTCCGTCCGGACCAGTGTGCGCCCCCGGGATGCGGCTTTCCGGGGGCACGCCGGTGTCCGTGACCACCCGTAGGGGGCGTGTCGGGGCACGATCGTTACGGTCGGGAGACGGCCCGCCCGCCTCCGTCTCACGGGAGAGAGGACATGCCGTCGATGACGCACCCGACCCGCCCCGGCACCGCGCCCCACCACACGCGGCGCCCGCACCCCCTCGCGGCGCGGCTCCCGCGGTTCGACGAGAGCGTCCAGTACGACGTCATCCGCGACAGCCTCATGCCCGAGGAGCACATCGACGGCGTGTACGCGAGCGACAGCGCCATCGCGCTGTGCGGGCTCACCAACCGCCGCGTGATCCTGCTCGACACCGCGTTCCCCGGGGCCCGCGCCGCCCTCATCACGGCGCCGTACAGCCGCATCACCACCGTCGCGTTCGTCTCGACCGAGGACGACCCGATCTTCTCCCGGACGGTCGCCATCCAGATCGGCCGGACGTTCTACGAGGTCGCGTGCCGCGGCGAGGAGCAGGCCGCCGAGATCCACGACCTCGTCACCTGGCACCTCATCGACCACTAGGGGTCAGGCGCTGAGAGCCGGCCTCTCCGGCGCGGCCGCCGCGAGCTCCTCGACGCCGACGGCGGCGATCCCGCGCTCGCGCGCCACGCGGACGACGTCGCCGAGCAGCGCGGGCCACGTGCACACCACGGCGTCGACGTCGCGGCCGACGAGCTCGCCGACCCGCGCGGCGATCCGGGTGCGGACGTCGCCGGTCGGGTCCAGCAGCGTGCGGTCCACGACGTGGACGTCGGTCACGCCCGGCGCGTGCTCGGCCAGCAGCCGGCGGGCCGCGTGGACATGGGCGGCCGCCACGTGCAGGAAGCCGACGGTCGCCACACACGGAATATGTCACGTCGCCCTGCGTGGTGCGCCAACTTGATCGATGTACGGCTCGTCCGGTACGCCGGACGGCACCCGAACAGGGGAGCGCGCTCAGGGAAGTGCCGTCACCAGCTGGCCCGGGGTGACCCGCGGCCCCGTGAAGAACGGGACCTCCTCCCGGACGTGGCGCCGGGCCTCGGTGGCCCGCAGGTCGCGCATGAGGTCGACGATGCGGTCGAGCTCGTCGGCCTCGAACGCGAGGATCCACTCGTAGTCGCCCAGGGCGAACGCCGGCACGGTGTTGGCGCGCACGTCGGCGTAGCCGCGGGCGGCCTTGCCGTGGTCGGCCAGCATGGTGCGCCGCTCCTCGTCGGGCAGCAGGTACCAGTCCAGCGACCGGACGAACGGGTAGAGGCAGAGGTAGCCCTTCGGCTCCTCGCCCGCGATGAACGCCGGGACGTGGCTCTTGTTGAACTCCGCGGGCCGGTGCAGCGCCGTGGCCGACCAGAACGGGGTCGAGGCACGGCCGAGACCGGTGCGACGCAGCGCGGTGTAGGTGGCCTGCAGCGCCTCGATGTCCGGGGCGTGGGTCCAGACCATCCAGTCGGCGTCCGCCCGCATGCCCGCGAGGTCGTACACCCCCCGCGTCACGACACCCTTGCCCTCGGCCTGCTCGAGCACCCCGGCGACCTCGTCGCCGAGCGCCGCGCGGTCCTCGGGCAGCCGCGCCGGGTCGGTGCGGAACACCGACCACATCGCGTAGCGGAGGGTCGAGTTGAGCTCGTCGTAGTTCAGCCGGGCCACGGTCCCATGGTGCCACCGGACCCGGAGGCCGTCCGTGGCCCGCCGATCACAGCGACTCCTCGGCGCTCGACACCCCGGGCACTCGGTCGGCCCGGAACGCCTCGACGAAGCGACGGTGGTCGTCGCGGACCACCCCGGCGTAGTCGCGGCCGAACGCGACGAGGTCGGCGACGAAGGCGTCCTCCCGGTCCCCCACGACGGCGAGGATCGCGTCCTCGACCTGGCCGGCCACCAGCGCCTGCTCGGCGTCGGCGTCGCTCACGCAGTGGGCCCGGGCGGTGGCGCGACCCAGCTGCACGAGCACGTCGCGCAGCTCGCGGGGCTCGGTGAGGTCGTCCCAGTCGAGGTCGTTCTCGTACGGGGAGAGCTCGCTGACGACGTAGCCGACGTCGCCGAGCACGGTCCAGCCGAGCAGGCGGTCCGCGTGGGCCTGCAGCGCCCGGCGGGACAGCGCGGTGCGGTGACCGTGGTGGCGGAACGACGACGCGATCTCCGGGTCGTCCACCGCGCGGCTCGGCGCGGCGCGCACGGCCTGCTTCATCGACAGGACGATGTCGTTGTCGAGCGCCTCGGTCGGGCCCTCGATCAGCACGTTGTAGGCCGGCAGCCCGGCGCTGCCGATGCCGAAGCCGCTGCGCCCGACGACGTCGTGGACGGTGTAGGCCTGCGCCGGCCAGCGCTTCGCCGGCGGGATCGTGTCGAGGTAGGCCTCGTAGGCGGCGACGACCTCGGCGCGCTCGGCGTCGTCGAGGCGCCGGACGCCGGGGCCGAGCCGGAACACCCGGTCCTCGCCCTCGATCTCGGTGAGGTCGTCGAGCAGGGCGCGCCGGCTGCGCTCCCGCGAGCGTTGCAGCGCCGCGCGGATCGGGCCGTCGGTGTTCTGGCGGGTCAGGGCGAACTCGCGCTCGGCGGAGCCGCCGGCGAACGAGCGCACGGCGGCGAGGTAAGCGCGCAGGTAGGCGGCGTTCAGCGCGTCGATGTCGGCGTCGGAGAACGCCTTGGACCAGCCGAGCAGGGCCACGCTCGCGACGAGCCGGCGCAGGTCCCAGGTCCAGGGCCCGACGTAGGCCTCGTCGAAGTCGTTGACGTCGAACACGAGCACGCCGTCGCCGTCGAGGTAGGTGCCGAAGTTCTCGGCGTGCAGGTCGCCCTGGATCCACACCCGCCGGGTCCGCTCGTCGATCCACGGGTCGTCGCGGTCGGCGAGGTCGGCGTAGAACAGGCACGCGCTGCCCCGGTAGAACGCGAACGCGTCGGCCGCCATCTTGCGGAACTTCGTGCGGAAGCCCGCCGGCGAGACCGCCATCAGGTCGGCGAACGCGTCGGCGAGCGTCGCGACGATGACCGTCGTCCGCTCCTCGTCGTCCCGGGCCCCGAGCGCTCCCGCGAGATCGTCCATACCCGGGGAGTCTGGACCGCTCGTCAGGCGCGGGCCACGGTGCTCAGGTGGGCGGCGACGCGCTCGGCCGCGGCGTCGGCGGTGGCGAGGCAGGCCGGGACGCCGACGCCGCGCAGGGCCGCCCCGGCGACGGCCAGCCCGGGCAGGGCGGCGACGCCGTCCTCGAGGGCCGCGACACGGTCGAGGTGGCCGACCCCGTACTGCGGCAGCCCGCCGGGCCAGCGGACGACGGCGGACTCGACCGGGACCGCGTCGACCCCGGTGAGGGCGGCGAGGTCGTCGCGCGCGGCGCTGACGAGGTCCGGGTCGTCGCGGCGCAGGGCGTCGAGCGAGGCCGCGTCGCCGTACTTCCCGATCGAGAGGCGCAGGACCGCGGTGTCCTCGGGGTCGCCGGCGTCGGGGGCGAGGTGCGGCCACTTCTCCGCGCTGAACGTGGCCGCCTTGATCGTCCAGGGCAGCCCGTCGGGACGCCGCTCCCCCGCCCCGATGAGCACCCCCGAGCGCCCGGCCAGCGGCGCGGCGGCCGCCGCGGGCAGGGCGAGCACGACCAGGGCCGACGAGGCGAGCTCGATCTCCCCGGCCGCGCGCGCCGCGACGGGGGCGTGGTCGGCGAGCAGGCGCCGCACGGCGGGGGGCGGCACGGCCAGGACGACGGCGTCGACGTCGAGCGCCGCCGTCTCCCCCGACTCCGCGGCCAGCTCGGCGCGCCAGCCCCCGGCGGTGCGGTGCACGGCGGTCACGGTGCGCCCGAGGCGGATCTCGGCGCGGGCGGCGAGCGCGAGCGTGGCGGGCAGGTCGGCGAGGCCCCCGCGCAGGGTGCCGAACACCGGCACCGGCGGCGCGCCCTCGACCGGCGGCGCCGGGAGGCAGGCGCGGGCGGCGGCCAGCAGCGAGCGCGGGTCGGCGTCGAGGGCCGCCGCGAGCGCCGGCACGGTCGCGCGGACCGAGAGCCCGTCGGCGTGTCCGGCGTAGACCCCGCCGAGCAGCGGGTCGACGAGGCGGTCGGCGACCTCGTCGCCCAGGCGCTCCCGCACCAGCGCGCCCACCGCGACGTCGCCGCCCCGCTCCCAGGACCCCGGGCGGTCGGCGCGCAGGGCCGCGACCCCGGCCGGGGAGAGCGCGTCGCCCACGACGTCGGGGTCGCCGGGGACGCCCATCACCGTGCGCGGGGGCAGCCCCACCGTGCGCCCGCCGACGCGCAGCGCGGAGGCGGCCGCGCCCGGGTGCACCAGCTGGTCGCCGAGCCCCAGCTCGGCCACGCGCGCCGCCGCCTCGGGCCGGCGGGCGAGGAACGCCTCGGCGCCGACGTCGACGCGCCGCCCGCCGACCTCGAGCGCGGAGAGCTTGCCGCCCAGGGAGCGGGCCGCCTCGGCGACGACGATCCCGGCGTCGGGCCCGAGCAGCGTGCGCAGGCGGTGGGCGGCGGCGAGCCCGGTGACCCCGCCGCCGGCGACGAGGACGCGGGTCACGGGAACGCGTGCACGACGTCGACCACCCGCGCGAGGACGTCCGGGTCGGTCTCGGGCAGGACGCCGTGGCCCAGGTTGAACACGTGGCCCTCCGCCGCCGAGCCCTCGGCGAGGATCCGGCGGACCTCGCGCTCGACGACGGCGTGGCCCGCGAAGAGCAGCGCGGGGTCGAGGTTGCCCTGCAGCGCCCGGCCCGGCCCGACGCGGGCGGCGGCGACGTCGAGCGGGACGCGCCAGTCGACGCCGACGACGTCGGCGCCGGCCTCGCCCATCGCCCCGAGCAGCTCGCCGGTGCCCACCCCGAAGTGGATGCGGGGCACCCCGGCGTCGGCCAGCCCGCGCAGCACCCGCGCGGAGTGCGGCATGACCAGCTCGCGGTAGTCGCGCTCGGACAGCGCGCCCGCCCACGAGTCGAACAGCTGCACGGCGTCGACCCCCGCCGCGATCTGGGCCCGCAGGAACCCGAGCGTCATGTCCGCCAGCGCGGAGCACAGCGCGTGCCAGGTGTCCGGCTCGGCGTGCATCAGCGCCTTGGTGCGCTCGTGGTTGCGGCTCGGCCCGCCCTCGACGAGGTAGGACGCGAGCGTGAACGGCGCGCCGGCGAAGCCGATCAGCGGCGTCTCCCCCAGCTCGCCGATCAGCAGCCGCACGGCCTCGGCGACCGGGGCGGCGCCCTCGGACTCCAGCCGCGGCAGCGCCGCGACGTCGGCGGCCGTGCGCACGGGGTGCTCCACGACCGGGCCGGTGCCGGCGACGATGTCGACGCCGACGCCCGCAGCCTTCAGCGGCACGACGATGTCGGAGAACAGGATCGCCGCGTCCACGCCGTAGCGGCGCACCGGCTGCAGGGTGATCTCGCAGGCGAGGTCGGGGGTGAGGCAGGCCTCGAGCATCCCCGTGCCCTGCCGGACCTCCCGGTACTCGGGCAGCGAGCGCCCGGCCTGGCGCATGAACCACACCGGCCGGCGCGACGGC
This sequence comes from Actinomycetospora sp. C-140, assembly GCF_054796175.1. Lineage (NCBI taxonomy): Bacteria > Bacillati > Actinomycetota > Actinomycetes > Pseudonocardiales > Pseudonocardiaceae > Actinomycetospora > Actinomycetospora sp. C-140. Next base: position 35,604 of record NZ_JBTWNF010000024.1, read on the forward strand.
CGCTCGCGCCGCGCCGCGGCGAGGAACGGGGCGTCGGGCAGGTGCCGCCGCGCCGTGCCGCCGGTGGTGCCTGCGCTGCCCGTGCTCACGACCCCTGCCCCGCTCATGGTCCCGCCATCCTCCCACGACCCGCCGGGAGCACCGTGCGCGTGCTCCGGATGCCGGTACCGGTGACGGGCGGGACGTGCGGTCACCGGAGGGACGCCTGGGGCAGCCCGGCGTGGGAGGTACAGATCGGAACCCGTTCGGCCTACTGTCATCGAGGTGACGGCGCCCACCACCCATCCCGAGGCGTTCCGGCGCGCGGTCGAGTCCCTCGACGACCTCCGGACGCGCCCGGAGATCGAGCTGCGCACGATGCGCCCGCCCCAGCGCCTGGCCCCCTACTCGGCCGCCTGGAGCGCGGAGGTGCTCGCGACCCCGCCGGCGCCGGGCGCGGGCGAGGTGGACGACGCCGACGTCGTGGTCACGGGCCGCCTGGTGCTGCTGCACGACCCCGAGGGCCAGGACGCCTGGGACGGCACCCTGCGCGTGGTGACCTTCGTGCGGGCGGAGCTCGACCCGGAGCACGCCGGCGACCCGCTGCTGCCCGAGGTCGCGTGGTCCTGGCTCACCGGGGCGCTCGAGGACTCGGGCGCGAGCTGGACGGCCCTGGGCGGCACCGTCACGCAGACGTCGTCGGTGCGGTTCGGCGACATCAGCGGGCCGACCCACGCGACCGATCTCGAGCTGCGCGCGTCGTGGACGCCCACCGAGGAGATCCTCACGACGCACGGCGAGGCGTTCGCGGGCGTTCTCGCGATCGCCGCGGGACTTCCGCCCGAGGGCGTGACGACGCTCGGTGCCCGTCGCGCCGGGCGTTCCGGCTGACATTCCCCGGTACTGGCGGTATCGCTTCCGCAATTCTGTACATGCATCTGCAGCTCATCCTGCAAATTTTGAGGATGCACAGGCTGCCGTCCGATCAGCCCGTGCGTGCTGCGTCGGTCACGCGCAGGCACTGCGTCGTTGGTTGCAGCCAGGATGCGTCGGTCGGCGCCACCGAGCACGCTGCGTAGCAGCGACTACACGCAGTGTCACATAGAGACGATTTCGTGGAGTCTGTCCACTCCAACGTGTGACCGCGGCCGCGTAACACGCGAAACTCCACCGAGCGAAGTTGGCCCTGATGCTCTCGTTAACTCGCCCGGGGGGATATCTTCTCTCGCACGCACTTCCTCGTCCGATCGGCGGCGCGGTCGATGGTTCGAGGGCCCGGTGCGGAATGTCGGGGGGCAAGACCGACTTCTAGGAGGTACTCGACGTGGCAACCGTGGGCCCAGGCATGGCCCTTCGCGGCGTCGCGAGCGGCTTGCTGCCGCCGGCCATGGTCCCGCATCCGCGGGAAGAGATGTTCACTGTCCTGGTGGTCGACGACCACCCGCTGCTGCGCGAGGCGATCGCCCAGCGGCTCTCCTCGATGGGCGCGGGCACCGTCCACGAGGCGGCCTCGATCTCCGAGGCCCGCACCCGGGCGCTGGCCAGCGGGCCGTGCGATCTCGCGATCCTGGATCTGGGGCTGCCCGACGGCAGCGGCCTGGACCTGATCGCCGAGCTCCGTGCGCAGGGCTGGAACCGTGTCGTGGTGCTGGCGGCCTCGGACGACCCGTCCGCGGTCCGGGCGGCCTTCCAGGCCGGCGCCCAGGCGTACCTCCTCAAGTCGGCCTCGCCCGGCGTCGTCACCGACGGCGTGCGGCGGGTCCTCGAGGGTGGCCTGTACGCCGACCCGTCGGTCGCTCCGCTGCTCGCGGCGGGCACCCGCGTGCCGGCGACGGACAACACCCCGCGGGAGCTCTCGGCCCGTGAGGTCGAGGTGCTGCAGCTGGTCGCCGACGGGCGCTCCAACAAGGAGATCGGCGACGCGCTGAGCCTCTCGGCGCTGACGGTCAAGAGCCACCTCTCCCGGATCGGGCGCAAGCTCGGCACGGGTGACCGTGCGCAGATGGTCGCGCTGGCCATGCGGGCCGGCGTCATCCGCTGAGCGCGAGGGCACGCGGGTCGGCCGCCGAAGCAGGGCGGCCGGCCCAGGTCTCGCGGTCCACGGACCCCGCCGGGGGCGCCGGCGGGGTCCGTGGCCGGACCGTCCCCGGGGGATCCGGGGCCGACACGCCCGCGACTTCCTCCGGATCTCCGGCGGATGACGGCGCGGAGGGGCAGACTGCCTCCTCCGTGACGACCGACACGGATTCCGCACGGGACGGGCAGGCGGACGTACCGGAGGCACCCGACCCGGACGTCGTCGACCTGCTCGAACCGGCCGACGGCGTGCCGCCACTCGTCGCGGACGCGACCGCGCTGGCGGACGCCGCCGCTCGTCTGGCCTCGGGCACCGGTCCGGTCGCCGTCGACGCCGAGCGGGCCTCGGGCTACCGCTACTCGGCGCGCGCCTACCTGGTGCAGCTGCGGCGCGAGGGCACCGGCACCCTGCTCGTCGACCCCATCGCCTGCGGCGGCGACCTCACCGCGCTCGGCGACGCCCTGCGCGGCGTCGAGTGGGTGCTGCACGCCGCCTCGCAGGACCTCGCGTGCCTGGACGAGGTCGGCATGCGCCCCGACCGCCTCTTCGACACCGAGCTGGCCGGCCGCCTCGTCGGCTATCCGCGTGTCGGCCTCGGCCCGCTCACCGAGCACCTCCTGGGCGTGCGGCTGCAGAAGGGCCACGGCGCCGCCGACTGGTCACGCCGCCCCCTGCCCGACGACTGGCTCACCTACGCCGCGCTCGACGTGGAGCTCCTCGTCGACCTGCGCGACGCCGTCGCCGCCGACCTCGAGCGCCAGGGCAAGACGGCGTGGGCCGAGCAGGAGTTCGAGGCCGTCCGCCTCGCCCCGCCGCCGCCCCCGCGCGCCGAGCCGTGGCGTCGAACCTCCGGCCTGCACAAGGTGCGCAGGCCCGCCCAGCTCGCCGTCGTGCGCTCCCTGTACCGCTCCCGCGACGAGCTCGCCGCGGCCCGCGACGTCGCGCCCGGGCGCCTGCTGCCCGACGCCGCGATCGTCGACGCCGCCGTGCGCGAGCCCGCGACCCGCGACGAGCTCACGGGCATGCCCGTCTTCCGCGGCCGCGCGCAGCGCCGCCTCGCCGACCGCTGGTGGTCGGCGATCCAGCAGGCGCGGGCCCTGCCCCGCACCGAGCTGCCCGCGAGCGCCGCAGCACCCGACGGTCCGCCGCCCGCGCACCGCTGGGGCGACAAGGACCCGGCGGCGGCCGCCCGCCTCGCCGCCGCCCGCGCGGCGCTCGCCGGCCTCTCCGAGCGCGTCGGCACACCGGTGGAGAACCTCGTGACGCCCGACCTCGTGCGCCGGCTGTGCTGGTCGCCGCCCGAGGCCGACGCGGACGCCGTCGACGTCGCGCTGCGCGCGCTGGGCGCGCGCCCCTGGCAGGCGGAGCTCGCCGCTCCCCTGCTGGCCGAGGCGCTGCGGGCCGAGCCGCCCGCCACCCAGGACTCCGCCCAGGACGCCGCTCAGGACTCCGACGGCACCTGAGCCTCCGCACGCAGCGGCAGCTCCACCGTCACCGCCAGGCCGCCGCCCTCGACCGGCTCGGCGACGACCCGCCCGCCGTGCGCCCGGGCGACCGCCCGCACGATCGACAGGCCGAGGCCGGTCCCGCTGCCGGTGCGCCCGGCGCCGCGGCGGAAGGGCTCGAAGAGCTCGGTGACCATCGCCGGCGAGACGACCGGCCCCGACGAGGACACGGCCAGGACCGCGTGGCCGTCCTCGGCGCCGGTGCGCACCGTGAGCCAGCCGCCCTCGACGTTGTGGCGCACCGCGTTCTCGACGAGGTTGCCGGCCACCCGCCCCAGCAGCGCGCTGTCGCCGGTGACGGCGGCCGGGGCGAGGTCCGTCCGCACCCGCAGGGCCCGGTCCCGGGCCTCGGCCCGCAGCGCGTCGAGGGCGCCGGGCACGGTCTCGGCGAGGTCGACCGGCTCGGACGGCACCGTGTCGGCGGCCTCGGTGCGCGCGAGCAGCAGCAGGCCCGCCACGAGGTGCTCCGCGCGGCGGGTCGCGTCGCGGATCACCTCGCCCATCCGCCGGAGCTCGGCGGCGTCGGCGTCCGGGTCGGCGAGGGTCACGTCGACCTCGGTGCGCAGCACGGCCAGCGGCGTGCGCAGCTCGTGGCTCGCGTTCGCCACGAACCGCCGCTGGGCGTCGAACGCGGCCTGCAGGCGGTCGAGCATGGCATCGAAGGTCGCGGCGAGCTCGGCGACCTCGTCCCGGGGCCCGGACACCCCGATCCGCGCGTCGAGCGACTCGGCGGACAGGCGCCGGGCCGTCGCGGTGACGTCGTGCAGCGGGCGCAGCACCCGCCGCACCAGGACCCAGGACACGAGCCCGGCGGCGAGCACGACCATCGCGAACGCGATCGACCCGACGCGCAGCACCTCGGTGCGCGCCGACTTCCCCAGCGCGTCCGCCAGCTCACCGGCCGGGACCCGGACGCCCTCGACCAGCACCGGCGTCCCGGGCGGCAGCTGCGGCACGGCGGCGACGACCTCGCCGACCAGCACCCAGCCCAGCCACACCAGCAGCACCGCCACCACGGCGACCAGGCCGGTGGCGAGCAGCGTCAGGCGGACGCGCAGCCCGGGGCCCCGGCGCTCGTGGGACGAGCGCTCGACCTCGGCGGGCGCGTCGACCCGGGTGGCTGGCACGTGCGGACAGTACGACCCGCGGCGTCTGGCCCCCGCGAACGGTCGGGCCGGGTCCTCAGACGGCGGCGGGGGCGTGCACCGGGACGCGGTAGCCGGAGCCGACGACGGTGTCGATGATGCCGGGGTCGCCGAGCTTCTTGCGCAGGGTCATGACGGTGACCCGCACCGTGGTGGTGAACGGGTCGGCGTTCTCGTCCCACACCCGCTCGAGCAGCTCCTCGGAGCTCACGACCGCGCCGCTCGCCGAGAGCAGGACCTCGAGCACGCCGAACTCCTTGCGCGTGAGCTCCAGGGGGGCGCCGTGGCGGGTCACCGTGCGCTTCGACGGGTCGAGCACGACGTCGGCGGCGCGGAGCACGGGCGGCACGGCCGGCGTGGCGCGGCGGCCGAGGGCGCGCACGCGGGCGACGAGCTCCGGGAAGTCGAAGGGCTTGGGCAGGTAGTCGTCCGCGCCCAGCGCCAGGCCCTCGATCTTGTCGCGCAGCGTGCCGCTGGCGGTGAGCATGATGACGCGCGTGACGCCACCGACGATCTCGGCGCACAGGTCGTCGCCGGACATCCCCGGCAGGTCGCGGTCCAGGACCACCACGTCGTAGCGGGTGATGCCGACCTTCTCGCTGCCCTCGTCGCCGTCGTACGCGACGTCGACCGCCATCCCCTCGCGGCGCAGGCCCCGGGCCAGCGCGTCGGCCAGGGCCTGCTCGTCCTCCACGATCAGTACTCGCACGTCCTCCACGGTGCCACAGGTCACCTGAGCAGGCGCTGAGAACAATCCCAGGTCAGCGTGCGAGATCCGCGTCCGGGACGGTGAGCGCGTCCCGGCGCGACACCCACTCGGTGACCCGGCGGGCGACGTCGGCGTCGGTGAGGCCCGCCGCGGCGAGCACCTGCCCGCGCGACGCGTGGGCGAGGAACGCCTGGTCGAGCCCGAGCCGGCGCACCGGGACGTCGATCCCCTCGGCCGACAGCGCCTCGGCCAGCGCCGACCCGACGCCGCCGTGGCGCCCGCCGTCCTCGACGGTGACGACGAGACGGTGCTCGGCGGCGAGGTCGGTCAGCGCCCGGGGCACGGGCTGGACCCACCGCGGGTCGACGACGGTGACGCCGATGCCCTGGGCGGTCAGACGCTCCGCGGCCTGCACCCCGAGCTCGCCGAACGCGCCGATCGCCACGAGGAGCACGTCGGGCAGCTCGGGCAGCGCGCTGTCGGGCAGGCGGTCGACGGCCGTGGGGCGCGGGGCGACCCGCGACGGCCGCGACGGCTCGGCGAGGACGTCGACCCGACCGGGCCCCTCCGCGGGCCCGAGCGTGCGCAGCGCGGGCACCGAGGCCGGGACCGCGCCCTTGGACCAGCGCAGCGCGGTCGGGCCGTCGTCGACGGCGACGGCCTCGCGCAGCTCCTCCCGCAGGGTCACCGCGTCGCGGGGCGCGGCCACGCGCAGGCCGGGGACGATCCCGAGGATCGACAGGTCCCACATCCCGTTGTGGCTGGCGCCGTCGCTGCCGGTGACCCCGGCGCGATCGAGCGCGATCGTCACCGGCGCGCGGTGCAGCGCGACGTCCATGAGCATCTGGTCGAACGCCCGGTTGAGGAACGTCGAGTACAGGGCGACGACGGGGTGCAGACCGCCGGCGGCGAGCCCCGCGGCGGAGGTCATCGCGTGCTGCTCGGCGATCCCGACGTCGAAGAGGCGCTCGGGGTAGGCCTCGCCGAACTTCGCGAGCCCCGTCGGGCCCCCCATCGCCGCGGTGATCGCCACGATGTCGGAGCGCTCGCGGCCCAGCTCGAGCATCGACTCGGTGAACACGGTGGTCCAGTCCCGGGGCTTCGGCCCGACGGGCCGCCCGGTCTCCGGGTCGAGCGGTCCGGGCGAGTGCATGAGGTCGGCCTCGTCGGCCTCCGCCGGCGCGAAGCCGCGGCCCTTCGCGGTGACGGCGTGCACGACGACCGGGCCGCCGAAGTCGCGGGCGCTCTGCAGCGCGTGCTCGAGGGCCTCGACGTCGTGCCCGTCGACCGGCCCGAGGTACTTCAGGCCGAGGTCGGCGAACAGCGGCTGGGGGCTCAGGGCGTCCTTCACGCCGGCCTTCGCGGCGTGCAGGGCCGAGTACAGCGTCGACCCGACCAGCGGCAGCCCCTGCACGGCGCGCTTGCCGTGCTCGAGGGCCTGCTCGTAGCGGGGCAGCAGGCGCAGCGAGGAGAGCTTGCGCGAGAGTCCGCCGATCGTCGGGGAGTACGACCGGCCGTTGTCGTTGACGACGATCACGACGGGCCGGTCGGGGGCGGCCGCGATGTTGTTCAGCGCCTCCCAGCACATCCCGCCGGTGAGGGCGCCGTCGCCGACGACCGCGACGATCGCCCGGTCGCGTCCGGTGAGCGCGTCGGCCTTCGCCAGCCCGTCGGCCCACGACAGGGCCGTGGAGGCGTGGGAGTTCTCGACGAGGTCGTGCTCGCTCTCGGCGCGGCTCGGGTAGCCCGACAGGCCGTCGCGCTGGCGCAGTCCGTCGAAGTCGCCGGACCGGCCGGTGAGGATCTTGTGGACGTAGCTCTGGTGGCCCGTGTCGAAGACCAGGGCGTCGCGCGGCGAGTCGAACACGCGGTGCAGGGCGAGGGTCAGCTCCACCACACCGAGGTTCGGGCCGAGGTGGCCGCCGGTGCGGCACACCTTGTCCACGAGGAACGTGCGGATCTCCGTCGCGAGGGCGGTCACCTCGTCCGTGTCGAGCCCTCGCAGGTCCGCAGGGGTGCGGACACGGTCCAGCAACGTCACAGGACACCTCGGCTCGGCGGGTGGACGGCTACGGCCCCGCCAGTCTACGGAGGCGCGGCGGCCCCGCAGCGCGCGACGACGCGGGTCTCAGTGACGCGGGCGACGGGCGATGTAGACCACCGCGGGCGGCACGTTCGCCAGCACCGTGCGGCTGACCACGACCTCCTCGAAGTTCGCCTCGAGGTTGCGCTGCACCTGCTTCGCGGTCGGGAAGAACCGGATCCAGGCGTGCGCGAGCTGCGTCACGGCGCCGCCCGGGGCGACGAGACGGGCCAGCGGCGCGAAGATCGAGCGGTCCTTCGGCGCCGTGGCGAGCCACGGCAGTCCGGAGATGGCGAGATCGACCCGCACCCCCTCGGCGAGCATGCGGTCGACCACCGCGTGGGCGTCGTCGCAGATCACCTCGACCTTCGGGTGGCGCTCGGCGAGGACCTCGGCCATCCGGGGGTTGAACTCCACCGCGATGTGCCGGCCCCGCCCGTGCAACCGCTCCTGGAGGACGTCGGTGACCTGGCCGGTGCCGGCACCGAGGTCGAGCACCACCGGGTCACCGGTCTCGGGCAGGGGCGCCGCGGCCTGGCGGCACAGCGGGGGGAAGCTCGGGAAGAGCGCCGCGACGTGCAGCGGGTCGCGGAGGAACTCGCGGGCGAAGGCCTGGATCGCCTGGGTCTCGGTCACGATGGCTCGTCGGCTCCGGGGTGCGAGGGGACGGCGGGTGGCGCGAGCGCCGCGCCCGTCGCGGTGACGGCGGCGAGGAGCGCGCGGGCGACCTCGCCGACCATCGCGTCGTCGGGCGAGAACTCGGGGTGGTGCAGGCCCGGTCCCTCGCCCGGGGTCGTCCCGGCCGCGGCCGTGCCCACGAACAGCATCAACGACGGCAGGTGCTCACCGTAGTGGCTGAAGTCGTCGGCGCCGCAGGAACGGAAGGTGGTGTCGAGCACGAGCCCGGTGACCTCGGGACCGTCGGGCGCTCCGTCGCCGGACGTCCCGGTGCCGTTCACCTGGTCGTCGGCACGCCGGCTCCCGAGTGCCCGGGCGACCGTGCGGGACAGCGCCTCGTCGTTGACGACGGCCGGCTCGTTGGGCACGACGGTGAGCGTCGCCTCGCACCCGTACGCCCGGGCCGTGTTCTCGACCACGGCCCGCACGGCGGCGAGCAGCTCGTCGCGGTCGGCGTCGAGGGCGCGCACCGTGCCCCGCGCCGTCGCGGTCTCGGGCACGACGTTCGGCGCCGACCCGGCCTCCATCTGCCCGAGCGTGATGACGCCGGCGGTCATCGGGTCGACGCGGCGGGACACGATGTGGTGCACGCCGCTGACGATCTCGGCGAGCGCCAGCACGGGGTCGCGGGTGCGGTGCGGGTAGCCGCCGTGGCCCCCGCGCCCGTGCACCTCGATCTCGATCTCGTCCGCCGACGCGTTGACCGGGCCGCCGCGCACCGAGACGGTGCCCCGCGGCAGCTCGGGCTGGACGTGGACGCCGACCATCGCCCCGGCACCGTGCGCGGTGAAGCGCGCGTCGGCGGCGACGTCGGCGGCGCCCGACGGCGCCTTCTCCTCGCGCGGCTGGAACACCCCGAGCACCGGTGTCGGGACCCGGTCGGCCCCGGCCCGCGCCAGGGCCCGCAGGACGGCGACCAGCGCCGCGACGTGCACGTCGTGCCCGCAGACGTGGGCGGCGGGGCCGGTGGCGCTGAACGGCAGGCCGGTGCGCTCGACCACGGGCAGGGCGTCGAGCTCGGCGCGCACGGCGACGGCGGGGACGCCGGCCTCGGCGGGCGCGCCCAGCCGCACCATGGCGCCGGTGTCGGCGACCGGGTCGGGCGTGGCGGGCAGGACGTCGGCCAGGGCCTCGAGCACCAGGTCGCGGCTGTCGGCCTCGTCGCCGGAGAGCCGGGGCTCCCGGTGCAGGGCGTGGCGCAGCGCGACCGCGGCGTCCAGCTCGGCGTCCAGCGCCGCCCGCAGGGCCGGGTCGACCCGCGGGGGGACCGCCGGACGGGGCGTGGCGTGCGGACTCACCCCGGCATCCGCCCGTAGACGCGGCGCGCGTTGTCGGTCCCGATCATGGTGGCCACCCGTTCGGCGTCGGCGGGCGCGAGCTCGTCGGTCGCGCAGAGGTGCTCCAATAGACCACCCAGCGCCGACCGGAAGCGCAGCGCCCCCAGCAGGTGCAGCTCCGGGAGTCCGAAGGCGTCCGAGGAGTAGAGGACCTTCCCGAAGGGCGCGAGCTCGAGCAGCTCGGCGACGACCGTGGCGGCCCGGGCACCGGTGTAGGGCACGGCGAGGCCGACGTCGACGTGCACCACCGCGAACACCTGGGCGAGCCACGCCGCCTCCCGGTGGTACGGGTAGCAGTGCAGCAGCATCAGCGGCACGCCGAGCGGCTCGACGAGCCGGGCGAGGTCGACGAGCAGGGCCGGGTTGGCGCGGTGCAGGTCCTCGTCACGGTCGCCGAAGCCGGTGTGCAGCTGCAGCGGCAGGCCGGTGTCGAGACCGGCCCAGAGCCCGTGGCGCAGCAGGACGGGGTCGCGCACCGGCGCGCCGGTGTCCGCGCGCTCGCGCAGCCAGCGGTCGGCGGCCTGCTTGACCTCGGCGGGTTCCGGGCGGGTCGGGTCGACGTCGAGCCCGGCGCGGTAGGCCAGGACGCTCTTGGTGGCCACGGGCACCGGGTCGGCCGCGGGGTCGGTGCGCGTGGCGACGGCCTCGCGCAGCGCGTCGCCGTAGCCCGCGGCGTCCACGCCCGCGTCGGCGACCGCCTCGGCCACGGTCTCGAGGCGCACCACCTCGCCGACCGGGGCGCCCGCCGCGGTCCCGAGGGCCGCGGGGGCGAGCAGGCCGCCGGCGGCGAAGCCGTGGTCGACGAGCAGCGCCCCCACCCCGGCCCCGCCGAGGAAGCGCCGGTTCACCTCGTCGGGCCCGAGCTCGGCGCGCCGGGCGAGGTAGTCGTCCGGGGCCGCGTGGGCGGGCAGGTCGAGCGCGGGCGCGCACCAGCGGCGCACCGAGAACCCGAGCGCGGAGTCGAAGCTGCTCGTGCCCTCCGCCGGCGCCGCGCCCTCGGTGAGCAGGGCCTCGAACCCCGCCCGGTCGAGCGGGCCGTCGACGACGCTGTGGCAGTGGTGGTCGACCAGGCGCACGCCGTCGAGGAAGTTCACCGGCCCGGCCGGCACGAGTCCCGCGCTCACCAGGCTCCCGCTCGGGCTCCCGCTCACCGGTGACTCCCTCGACGCCGCCGGGTCCTGTGTACCGGAGCGCCTCACGTCGCGAGCAGGGTTGCGACGCATTCGACGTGATGGGTCATCGGGAAGGCGTCGAACGCCCGCAGGTGCTCCAGCCGGTAGCCGTGCCCGGCCAGCGCGGCGACGTCGCGGGCGAGCGCGGCGGGGTCGCAGGCGACGAGCACGACGCGCGCGGCGCCCCGCTCGCCGAGCTCGCCGGCCAGGCGCCGTCCCAGCCCCTTGCGCGGGGGGTCGGCGACGATCACCGACGGCGGGCCGGGCAGCCCGCCGAGCGTCTTCTCCACCCGGCCCCGCACCACCTGCACGGCCGGCAGGTCGGCCAGGCACTCGCCCGCCGCCGCCGTCGCCGCCGGATCGCTCTCGACCAGCACGACGCGGCCGCCGGGACCGACGCGCTCGGCGAGCGGCGCCGCGATCAGGCCGGCGCCGCCGTAGAGGTCCCAGACGCACGCGCCGGCCTCGAGGTCGCCGGCGCCCTCGAGGACCGCGTCGACCACCGCGTCGGCCGCGTGCGGGTGGACCTGCCAGAACGCCTCGGCCGGCAGCGCCCACTCCCGCCCCGCGGCCCGCTCGTGCGCGACCCCGCTGCCGACCTCGGGGTGCCGCTCCCCCTCGAACAGCTCGGCGGCGTGGACCTCGCCGTCGGCGTCGCGGACCACCTCGACCTCGGCGGTCGGTGTCCACTCGCGCTCCAGGACCGGGGCCAGCGCCCCGGGCGCCGCGATCGGGCAGTCGCCGACCGGCAGCACCTCGTGGCTGCGGTGCGCCCGCAGGCCGGGCCGCCCGTCGTCGGTGACCGCCATCCGCATCCGCGTGCGCCAGTCCAGCGGCCCGCCGGGCAGTTCCTCGACGACGACCTCGCGCTCGACCCCGGCCAGGTGGGCGAGCTGCTCGGCCACCACCGCCGCCTTGAGCGCGCGCTGCGCCGCGGGTGTCGCGTGCTGCCAGTCGCAGCCCCCGCACCCGCCGGGCCCGGCCCAGGCGCACGCCGGCGCGACCCGGTCCGGCGACTCCCGCAGGACGGCCACGGCGTCGCCGCGGCAGAACGAGCCGCCGCCGTCCTCGGTGACCACCACCCGCACCCGCTCGCCGGGCAGGGCGTGGCGGACGAACACCACGCGGCCGTCGTGGCGGGCGACGCAGTGGCCGCCGTGCGCCACGGGACCGACGTCGACCTCGAGCAGGCGGTCGGTCCAGTCGAGGACCTCCCGACCCGTCGGGTCGAGCTCCGCTGCGCTTCGTCTCCCGGGCCTCACCGCGGGCGGGCCGGCGTCTCGTCGCGCGGGCCGCCCGGGCGCGACGGGGTGCGGCCCGCCGTCGCCGGGCTCGGCGGCGGGGCCGGCGCGGCGTCGGACGGCGCGGCGGCCGCGGTCGTGCCCGGCGGCGGCTCGTAGCCCCGGCGGGCCGAGCCGGGGGCGCCCGGGGGCCGGCGCGCCGCGGCCCGCTTCGAGGACTCCAGCTGCCACGGCACGCTGACCACCATGACGCCCTGCTGGAACAGCAGGCGGCCCTTGAGGCGCAGCGCGCTCTGGTTGTGCAGCAGCTGCTCCCACCAGCGCCCGAGCACGTACTCGGGGATGAACACGGTGACGACGTCGCGCGGGTTGTCGGTCCGGATGCGCTTGACGTACTGCAGGATCGGCTTCGTGATCTCCCGGTAGGGCGACTCGACGACCTTGAGCGGCACCGGGATGTCCCGCGCCTCCCACTCCGCGACGAGCGAGCGGGTGTCGGCGTCGTCGACGTTCACGGTCAGCGCCTCGAGCACGTCCGGGCGGGTGGCCCGGGCGTAGGCGACGGCGCGCAGCGTCGGCATGTGCAGCCGGGAGACCAGCACGATCGCGTGATTGCGGCTGGGCAGCGTGCTCGTCATGACGTCCGGGGCGGCGATCTCCTCACTGACCCGGTCGTAGTGGCGCCGGATCGACAGCATCATGAGGAAGGCCAGGACGCCGGCGACGATGGCGATCCAGGCGCCGACCATGAACTTGGTCACCAGCACGACCAGCAGCACGGTGCCGGTCATCGCGGTGCCGAAGCCGCTGATCCAGCGCGAGCGGGTCAGCCGGGTGCGCTCCCCCGTGTCGGTCTCGGTGCGCAGCAGGCGGGTCCAGTGCCGCACCATCCCGGTCTGGGACAGCGTGAACGAGACGAACACGCCCACGGTGTAGAGCGGGATCAGCGCGGTGACCTCGGCCGAGAAGCCCACCACGAGCACGACCGCGAAGAACGCCAGGAAGAGGATCCCGTTGGAGAACGCGAGCCGGTCGCCGCGCGTGTGCAGCTGGCGCGGCAGGTAGCGGTCCTGGGCGAGGATCGAGCCGAGCACCGGGAAGCCGTTGAAGGCGGTGTTGGCGGCGAGCACCAGGATCAGCGCCGTGAAGATCGTGACGGCCCAGAACCCGGGCGGGAAGCCGTCGAACACCGTGCGCGCCAGCTGCGCGATCAGCGTCTCCTGGCGGTAGCCGGGCGGGGCGCCGACGAGCTGCTCGGGGCGCTCCGACATCACCACGCCCGACGCGCGGGCCAGGGCGATCATCCCCGAGAACAGGAACACCGAGATCAGCCCGAGCATCGCGAGCGTCGTGGCCGCGTTCCGCGACTTGGGCTTGCGGAACGCCGGCACGCCGTTGGAGATCGCCTCGACGCCGGTCAGCGCCGCGCAGCCCTGGGTGAACGACCGGAGCACGAGGAAGACCAGGGCGAGCTGGGAGAGGTCGCTGGTCGAGGAGCCGCCGTCCTCGGTCAGCACGCCGAAGCCCGCGCTGGGCGCGACGAGACCGTCGCCGAAGACGACGCGCAGGACGCCGACGACGATCATGCCGGCGAGGCAGACGATGAAGCAGTAGGTCGGGATCGCGAACGTGATGCCCGACTCGCGCACCCCGCGCAGGTTGATCGCCGTCAGCACCAGGATCGCGGCGACGGCGAAGAACACCTTGTGGTCGCCGACGAACGGGATCAGGGCCCCGAGGTTGTCGGCGGCCGACGAGACCGACACCGCGACGGTGAGCGTGTAGTCGACGAGCAGGGCGCTCGCCACGGTGAGCCCGGCGTACTTCCCGAGGTTGACCGTCGCGATCTCGTAGTCCCCGCCGCCCGACGGGTAGGCGTGCACGTTCTGGCGGTAGCTCACCACGACCGTCGCCAGCACGACGATGACGGCCACCCCGACCCACGGCGAGAGCACGTACGCGCCGAGCCCGGCCAGCGAGAGGGTGATCAGCACCTCCTGCGGGGCGTAGGCGACCGACGACAGGGCGTCGGAGGCGAACACCGGCAGGGCGATGCGCTTGCGCAGCAGGGTGCCGTGCAGTTCGTCGCTGCGGAACGGGAGACCGAGCAGCAGTCGCTTGGTCGCCGTGGCGAGCTTGGGCACAACCGGAAGCGTAGGCGCGCGGGGGCGCTCCGGCGCACCCGGCGCGGGCAGGAGACGTAGCGGAGCGGAGCTCGACCATCGACCCCCGTCCGAGGGTCGGGAGGTCGGTCGGACGGACGCTCCGGGCGATACGGTGCGCACCGCCCACAGGCAGCGGTCGGGGAGGCAGGGATGACGCGGTGCACATCGTCGTGATGGGCTGCGGGCGCGTGGGGTCGTCCCTCTCGCTGGCCCTCGAGCGGCTCGGCCACGACGTGGCCGTCGTCGACCGCGACCCGCAGGCGTTCCGGCGTCTGGGCAGCGATTTCCACGGCCAAGAGGTCGTCGGCACCGGGTTCGACCGCGAGGTGCTCACCGCCGCCGGCATCCACCGCGCCGAGGCCTTCGCCGCGGTGTCCTCCGGCGACAACTCGAACATCATCGCCGCGCGCGTGGCCCGCGAGACCTTCGGCGTCGGCCAGGTCGTGGCGCGCATCTACGACGCCAAGCGCGCCGCGGTCTACGAGCGGCTCGGCATCCCCACGGTCGCGACCGTGCCCTGGACCACCGACCGGCTGCTGCGGATGCTGCTGCCCGACGGCGTCGCGACCGCCTGGCGCGACCCCTCGGGCACCGTCGCGATCATGCAGCTGCACTTCCACGAGGACTGGTCGGGCCGCCCCGTCACCGAGCTCGAGGAGGCCACCGGCAGCCGCGTGGCCTTCATCGTGCGGTTCGGCACCGGCCTGCTCACCACGAACGAGACGGTGCTGCAGGCCGAGGACGTCGTGTACGCGGCCGCCGTCAGCGGCACGGTCGCCGCCGTCACCGCCGCCGCGGCGACGTCCCCGGAGAGGGCGGAGTAGCCATGCGTGTGCCGGGGAGGAACGACCGATGCGTGTGACCGTGGCGGGAGCGGGGGCGGTGGGCCGCTCGATCGCCGCCGAGCTCGTCGAGGCCGACCACGAGGTCATGCTCATCGAGCGTGACCTCGCCCACGTCGAGCCCGAGGCGGTGCCGCAGGCGGAGTGGGTGCACGCCGACGCCTGCGAGCTCGCCTCGCTGGAGGAGGCGCGCCTGCAGGGCTGCGACGTCGTCATCGCGGCCACGGGCGACGACAAGGTCAACCTCGTCGTCTCGCTGCTCGCGAAGACCGAGTTCGCGGTGCGCCGCGTCGTCGCGCGCGTCAACGACCCGCGCAACGAGTGGCTCTTCACCGACGCGTGGGGCGTCGACGTCGCCGTCTCCACCCCGCGCATGCTCGCCGCGATGGTCGAGGAGGCCGTCTCCGTCGGCGACCTCGTGCGCCTGATGACGCTGCGCCAGGGCACGGCCAACCTCGTCGAGGTCACGCTGCCCGCCACCACGCCGCTGGCCGGGCGCGCGGTCCGCGAGCTGCCCCTGCCCCGCGAGGCCGCCCTCGTCGCCATCCTGCGCGGCGGGCGGGTCATCGTCCCCCAGGCCGACGATCCCCTCGAGCCTGGCGACGAGATGATGTTCGTCGCCGGCGAGGACGTCGAGGAGGAGATCCAGCGCGTCCTCCAGGGCGGCCCGGACGACTGAGGTGTGTCGCAGCGAACGCCCTATCGGCGTGCTCAGCTGGATGTTCACTGCTTCTATGCGCGCGTTCGCCCCGTTGATCTCCGTCGCCCGGGCGCCGGCTCGCCGTGGGACGCCGCGCGGCTGCGCCGGATGGCCCAGACCGTGACGAGGGCGGCGAGGGCGGCGAGCGGCACGCCCATGGCGATGCGGACCCAGCCCAGCCAGGTGTCGGCGTAGGCGGAGTCGTAGAGCCAGCGCTGGACCACGAACCGGGCGCCGAAGACGAGGACCCAGGCGAGCGAGGCGAGGTCGAAGGCCCGGAGGACCCGGGGGTCCCGCCGCCAGGTCTGGCCCTCGCCGTTGACGAGGTGCCAGATCACCCCGACCAGCGGGCGCCGGGCGATCACCGAGAGCAGGAAGACGCCGCCGTAGATCAGACTCGTCCAGATGCCGAGCAGGAAGAACCCCTTGGCCTCGCCCGTGCGCCAGGCGACGAACGCGCACACCGCGACGCCGAGCAGGCCCGAGAGCGCGGGCTGCACGGCCTCGCCGCGCACCAGGCGCCACCCGGCCACGGCGACCGCCGAGACCACGGCGGCGATGATCGAGGCGACGAGGTTGCCCGCGACGGCCTGGACCACGACGAACACGACCACCGGGACGCCGGAGGCGACGATCCCGGAGATCCCGCCCATCTGGTCAAGCAGCGTGGGCGCCCTCTTCGGGCCGGCGGCCTCCTCCTCGCCGTCGGCCTGCTCGGGCTCGTCGAGCGCGCCGGCCTCGTCGGCCGGGCCGGGCGGCGTGGCGAGCACCTCGGTCGGCGGCTCGGTGTTCCCGGAGCCGCACAGGCCTCGCACGGGCCCGGTCGGCGGGTCGACGTCGGCGTTCTCGGCGACGGCGGGGTCTGCGGAGCGGGGGCGGTCGGGCCTCGGGTCGGCGCCGTGCTGGCCGCCGCTGCGCGTGTCGGGTCGGATGGCGGTCTCCCGGGGCGGCGTGTGCCCTGCTCGGCTCAGGGCGCCCGCTGCAGCTCGTAGTAGGGGTTGTAGATGACCTTGCGTCCGTCGCGGACGGCGACCCGCCCGCTCGCACGCACCGTACGACCCGGCTCGATGCCCGGGATCCGGCGGCGTCCCAACCACACGAGGGTGACGCCGTCGGTGCCGTCGAAGAGCTCCGCCTCGAGGGTGGCCACCGACCCGCGCGGGCAGATCTCCACCGACCGCAGCCGGCCCTTGACGGTGACGGACTCCCCGGTGCTCGAGTCGCACGCGCGGTTGCATCCCGAGCGCACGGCCTCGGCGGAGAGGTCGTCGGCGTCGAGGTCGCCGACGTCGGAGGTGAGGCGGCGGACCATGCGGCGCAGGAATCCGGTCTCGGCGGTCATCACAACGCTCCCGTGCGTCCCCGCGGCAGTGCGCCCGGACGGGCACCCTCGGCCGCGGATGACTGAAGGATAAACGGATCGTGCGCCATCGGTATGCCCGTCCCACACTCCGGAACGGGCGTCAGCCGCGGCCCGGCGACGTCCCCGCGCCCGCGCGCTGCGGCAGCATCATCGGGATCACGGGACCTTCCGGCCGGGTGATCTGGCGCGGCTTGGTCGGCATCGACTCGACCAGGGAGTCCGCGAACTCCGGCGGCACGTCCTCGGGCACCTCGAGCGGCAGCAGCGAGCGCACCGGCAGCGGGTCCGACGACCGCACGACCACGGTGCCGCGGATCATCTCCCGCAGCAGCCCGTGCAGCTTGAGCGCGTGCTCGACCGGCCCGGTCCCGACCCCGCGCAGCATCCAGCGGGGCCCTTCGACACCGACGACGCGGGCGACGGTGTTGCCGTTGCGGGCCACCAGCTCGCGACCCCACTCCCCCCGGTCGCGTCGGATCGTCGCGCCCTCGGACTGCAGCTGGGCGGCGAGCTCCTCGACCAGCTCGGGCCACAGCCCGCCGGTGCGCGGCGCGGCGAAGGCGCTGACCGTCAGCCGGCCCTCGGGGATCATCGCGTGGACCGCCCGCAGCGGGCCGGAGGGGTCGGGCTCGGCCTTCAGGCGTGCCCCGCGGGGCACCGGCAGCTGCACCGAGCCCAGGTCGAGGCGCAGCCGGCCGTCGCGCGGGGCGTCCTCGGCGTCCCAGGGGCCCTGCCGCTGGTGGTGACGCCGCCCCGCGGGGTCGGCGGCCGACGGCACCTGCGCGACGCGCCCGCCACGATGCCGGTGCCGTCCTGCGCCCTCGCTCACCGATGCTCTCCTTCCGTCCCCGTGCCGGACGAGCCGAACCCGCCCGCTCCCCGTGCCGACGGCGCGACCGTGGCGAGCGTCTCGAGGTCGTCGACGCCCTCCAGCACCCGGAACTCGGCCTGCTCCACCCGCTGGATCACCAGCTGCGCGACGCGGTCGCCGCGCCGCACCGTGACGGTCCCGGCCGGGTCGTGGTTGACCAGGCACACCATGATCTCGCCCCGGTAGCCGGCGTCCACGGTGCCCGGTGAGTTCAGCAGCCCGACGCCCTCGCGCACCGCGAGCCCGGAGCGCGGCATGACGAACGCCGCGTAGCCCTCGGGCAGCACGAGCGCGATCCCCGTGCCCACGAGCGCGCGCTCCCCGGGGGCGAGGGTCACGTCGCGGGCCGCGGCCAGATCCGCGCCGGCGTCGCCGGGGCGGGCCCGGGACGGGAGCGGCAGCCCGGGGTCGAGGCGGACGACGTCAACCGGCACCACGGCGGGCGAGACTACTCTGGGTGTCGTGAGCTCCCCGCGGCCCTCACCGGGATCCGACGCCGGGTCGGGCACGAGCCCGGCTTCCGGCGGTGAGCACGCCGAGCGCCTCGGCGTGCCGTGGTGGTGGTGGCCGCCGACGGTGCTGGTCGCCGTGCTGCTGGCCGCGGAGCTCCACATGGGGCACCCGGGCGTGCGTGCCTGGCTGCCGTACGTCCTGCTGATCCCGATCGCCGTGGCCCTGCTCGTGTGGATGGGCCGCGTGCGCGTCGCCGTGAGCGGCACCGGTGCGCAGCGGGAGCTGCGGGCCGGTCCGGCGCACCTGCCGGTGTCGGCGATCGGTCGGGTCGACGTGGTCACGGGCGAGGACAAGCGCCTCGCGCTGGGTCCTCAGCTCGACCCGCAGGCCTTCGTGCTCCACCGGCCGTGGGTGGGTCCGGTCGTCCGGATCGAGGTCCTCGACCCGGACGACCCCACCCCGTACTGGGTCGTGTCCACCCGTCACCCGGAGCAGCTCCTCGCTGCTCTGCGGTGAGTCGTCAGGCCGCGCAATCGCGGCAGATGAACATGCCTCCACGCTGGTCCGCGAGACGGCTGCGGTGGTGCACGAGGAAGCAGCTCCCACACGTGAACTCGTCGGCCTGCTTCGGCAGCACGCGGACCGTCAGTTCCTCGCCGGAGAGGTCGGCGCCGGGGAGCTCGAAGCTCTCGGCGGTGTCGGTCTCGTCGACGTCGACGGCGGCGGACTGCGCTTCGTTGCGGCGGGCCTTGAGCTCCTCGAGGGAGTCCTCGCCCATCTCGTCGGTCTCGTTGCGGCGCGGGGCGTCGTAGTCGGTCGCCATAGCGGTTCCCACCCTCGGTCTTGCCCGGTTTCCTGCCCGGTTCCATCTCGGTCGTGCGGCTCCACAACGCGGGACGGCGACCGTTTGTGCCGGGCCTGAAAGTGACCCGGATCTCATCTGGGAGGTCCCTCGGCACGGACGACGTGATGTCCGCGCGGCTGTGGAGCGGCGGGAGGGTAACCCATGGGACCCCGTCCGGTCAGCCGACCCCCGGGGCGCGCCGCGACGACGGAGGAGTCCGCCACGGCGGCGACCACCACTACCCTGGTCCGCACCCGCGGGGACGGGTGCGGAGTCGGGGCGGGAGGACGTCGGTTGGTCGGCACGGTCAGGGCGGGCACGGAGAAGGTCCGCGACGTCTACCGGCGGCGCAACATGTGGCCCGCGACGGTGCTCGTGGCCGTGCTGGCCGTGGCGAGCATCGTCACCTGGACCATCGTGTTCACGAGCTCCACCGCGGGCTCGGTCACCAGCTGCAACACCTCGCCGGTGGCGGGCGCCGGCTCGCCGCAGCCGACGGACGCCCTCGACGACCAGCAGGCGGCCGCGCCCGGCGACGTCCGCGTCAAGGTGCTCAACGGTGCCGGCCAGCGCGGCCAGGCGCAGCTCGCGGCCGCCGAGCTGGGCGAGCTCGGGATCGCCGAGGCCGCCCCGCCCGACAACGACCCGCTCTACCCGTCGCAG
Organism: Actinomycetospora sp. C-140; assembly: GCF_054796175.1. Taxonomy (NCBI): domain Bacteria; kingdom Bacillati; phylum Actinomycetota; class Actinomycetes; order Pseudonocardiales; family Pseudonocardiaceae; genus Actinomycetospora; species Actinomycetospora sp. C-140. Next base: position 55,431 of record NZ_JBTWNF010000024.1, read on the forward strand.
GACCTCTCCTGCGTGGGCCAGATCCGCTACGGGCCCGACGGCGCGGGGGCCGCGCGCACGCTCAGCCTGGTCGTGCCCTGCGCCGAGCTGGTCTCGGACGGTCGGTCGGGCGGCGAGGTCGACCTGGCGCTGGGCGACGACTTCCGGGACATCTCCCCCGGCCAGCCGGTCACCGAGGCCCTGCGCGCCCTCGCTCGACAGACGGCCACCGACGGCTCGGGCAACCCCGCGAGCGTGCCCGACGACGCGGCCCTCACCGCGCTGCGCTCGGTGGACTGCAGCTCCTAGACCACTCCGGCGCCCTCGGCGACGAGCAGCTCCGTCAGCGGCCCGGCGAGCGCGGGGGCCGCGACGAGGGTCGCGCTCTCCCCCAGGCCCTCGGGGTCGGCGCCCGGCAGCCGCACCACCGCCCCGGCCTCCTCGGCGACGAGGCCGCCGGCGGCGACGTCCCAGGCGTGCAGCCCGTGCTCGTAGAAACCGTCGAGCCAGCCCGCGGCGACCGAGCACAGGTCGAGCGACGCGCAGCCGGTGCGGCGCACGTCGCCGATCCGCGTGGCGATCCGGGCCAGCACCGCCGCCTGGCGGCCGCGCCGGGCGGGGTCGTAGTTCAGGCCGGTGCCGACGACGGCGAGGCCCAGGTCGTCCTGCTCCGAGGCCCGCAGCGGCTCGTCGTCACGGTGGGCGCCGTGTCCCCGTGCCGCTCGCCACACCCGCCCGGAGACGGGTTCGACGACCGCACCCGCGACCACCACACCGTCCACCTCGGCGCCCAGCGACACCGAGAACCACGGCAGGCCGTGGGTGTAGTTGACGGTGCCGTCGATCGGGTCGACGACCCATCGCACCTGGCCGGGCGCCGGGATGCCGCTCGTGCCGCCCTCCTCGCCGAGCACGAGGTCGCCCGGGCGGGCCGCGGCGAGCCGCTCGCGGACCAGCGCCTCGCAGGCCGTGTCGCCCTCGGTGACGACGTCGGTGGCCGAGCTCTTGGTGTCGAGGCGGTCGGGGCTCACGACACGGTCGCGCACCGCGAAGGCGAGCGCCGCGGTCTCGCACGCGATCGCGACCGCGAGCTGCTCCAGGGCGAGCGGGTCGACGGGGTCCACCGGCGCATCCGACCACACGGAGGTGTCCACACGACGACGCCAGGATGATCGCGCTCTGCAGCAGTCGGAATCGATCCCGGTACCCCGCTCGGGCCCGGTACCCACGGTGTCGCGACCGCGAGGTGCGACGGGGAGTGCTCACGCTCGTTACAATGGAGCGCGAGCCGAGGCGGGACACCGGTCGAGACCGGCTCCTTCACGCGCCGGCCTCGCGTCCGGGTCGCCCGCCAGGGGGGCCCGGGCTCGTCGATCCGAGTATCGCCGTGCAGCCGTTCGTCACGAAAGGTCGTCTGTGGCAGCCGCAAAGTCCGCAACCCGACGCCGCGCCTCCGACGCGGCCGACACCGACGCCACCGCCACGGGCGGTCCGGTCGGTGTGGTGGCCGCCGGCGAGGACGCTCCGGCGCCGGCGAAGAAGGCGGCCGGCCGCTCGGCCAAGGGTGCCAAGAAGGCGCCCGCCAAGGGCGCAAAGAACGGTGCCGCGGCGAAGACCGACGCCGACGCGCCCGAGGGCGCGGAGGAGATCGAGGGCGCCGACGGGCCCGAGGGTGCCGACCTCGAGGGGCTCGAGGGCGCGGAGCTCGAGGCCGCGGCCTCCGAGCTCACCGAGGACGTCGTCGTCCTGGGCGCCGAGGTGGTCGAGGCCGCCGAGGTCGAGACCGAGGAGCCCACCGAGGAGGACAAGAAGTCCGGCGACTTCGTCTGGGACGAGGAGGAGTCCGAGGCGCTGCGCCAGGCGCGCAAGGACGCCGAGCTCACCGCGTCCGCCGACTCGGTCCGCGCCTACCTCAAGCAGATCGGCAAGGTGGCGCTGCTCAACGCCGAGGAGGAGGTCGAGCTCGCCAAGCGCATCGAGGCCGGCCTCTACGCCTCCGAGCGGCTGCGCAAGGTCGCCGAGGCCCAGCAGGAGCTCGCGACGCAGATGCGGCGCGACCTGCGGTGGATCGTCCGCGACGGCGAGCGCGCCAAGTCCCACCTGCTCGAGGCGAACCTCCGCCTGGTCGTCTCGCTGGCCAAGCGCTACACCGGCCGCGGCATGGCGTTCCTGGACCTCATCCAGGAGGGCAACCTGGGCCTGATCCGTGCGGTCGAGAAGTTCGACTACACCAAGGGCTACAAGTTCTCGACCTACGCGACGTGGTGGATCCGCCAGGCCATCACCCGCGCGATGGCCGACCAGGCGCGCACCATCCGCATCCCGGTGCACATGGTCGAGGTCATCAACAAGCTCGGTCGCATCCAGCGCGAGCTGCTCCAGGACCTGGGCCGCGAGCCCACGCCCGAGGAGCTCGCCAAGGAGATGGACATCACCCCGGACAAGGTGCTGGAGATCCAGCAGTACGCCCGGGAGCCCATCAGCCTCGACCAGACCATCGGCGACGAGGGCGACTCCCAGCTCGGCGACTTCATCGAGGACTCGGAGGCGGTCGTCGCCGTCGACGCGGTCTCCTTCACGCTGCTGCAGGACCAGCTGCAGTCGGTGCTCGCGACGCTGTCCGAGCGCGAGGCCGGCGTCGTGCGCCTGCGCTTCGGCCTCACCGACGGCCAGCCGCGCACCCTCGACGAGATCGGCCAGGTCTACGGCGTGACGCGCGAGCGCATCCGCCAGATCGAGTCGAAGACGATGTCGAAGCTGCGCCACCCCTCGCGCTCGCAGGTCCTGCGCGACTACCTGGACTAGCGCCCCCGCGCGATCGACGGCCCCCGGAGCTGCGGCTCCGGGGGCCGTCGTCGTGAGGCCCCCTCGCGGTGCTCTCCACTTCGATCTCTCCGGAGTGTGAGGAGCGCGGTCGCCCGGGCCCCGCCGAGCGGCACGTTCCGCAGGCCGTCACCGCGGTCGGCCGCGCGCGTCGTGTTCGTCGTGGCCGCGCTCATTCGCCCCCGACGTCCGGGAACTGCCCGCTGCGTCCGATTCAGCGTCGACCGCGTGCCGTGCGGCGCGTCGCCCCGGCGGGAGGTATCGATCGTGGTCTCATCCTCGACCTAAACATCCGATCGAGTGAATGCGGGGCCGGGAGCCCCGGGGTGGATGGGGGGCCAGAGATGACAGGACCCGGGAACTTCGACGCGTCGAGGCTACGGATCGCGGGCATCGTCCTGATCGCTCTCGCGGCCGTGGCCGCCCTCGTGGGCGTGCTCGCGCTCGGCGGCGGCGGCTCGACCGCACCGGTGGCGACACCGACCACCTCGCCCCCGGGGACGCCCGGCTCGACCTCCGCGACCGGGCCGCTCCCCGGCCCGTCGCCGGAGACGGTCCCGTCCGGCCCCGGTGTCCCCGGCGCCGTGCCTCCGGGTTCCGGTCCCGCAACGCCGGGCGCGGTGCCGCCGGGAACGGGCCCGGGTGCGCCGGGTGCCGTGCCGCCCGGTGCCGGCCCCGTGGCCGGAGGCGCGCCGGCCGGCGCGCCCGGTGGTGTGCCCGGCGCTCCTGCGGGTGGCACTCCTGCGGGTGGCACTCCCGCGGGCGGCACCCCGGCAGGCGGCACCCCTGCCGGCGGCACTCCCGCGGCCGGCGGGCCGGTCGTGGCCGCACCGATCGTCCCGGGTGGCGCGGCCGGTGGAGCGGTCGCCCCGGGCGGCGCGGTGACCCCGGGCGGTGCGGTGACCCCCGGCGGAGCCCTCGCGCCCGGCGGCGCCGTCGCGCCCGGCGGAGCAGTCGCGCCCGGTGGCGCAGCCGCAGCCGGTGGAGCAGCGCCCGCCGACTCAGCTGTGCCCGCTGGCGGAGCAGCCGCAGCGGTGGCTCCCAGTGGACCCGTCGCGGCGGTCCCCGCCGGCGCAGCCGCCGCCCCCGCAGGCGGACTGACGTTCCACCCACCCGCCTTCAACGGCGCGTTCATCGAGGCGAATAGCACGCCAGCGTCGCTCGGGGCCGCACTCGATCTCATTCTTATTGCGAATAGTGACCAAATCACAGAGTCAAACCTCCCGTCCGAGCCTCAGCCCTGCCGCGGTTCGGACAACGCGATCTGCCGCGGGACCTGCTTGGCTCAAGCGAAGTGTCTGCAGGGGGCCGTCGAACTATTCCTCTTTGCCGACTTTGCCCCTCGCGAGGGTGGAGGCGGTTGGGGCGCATGGACGGCCCGGCGCGACGGAGATCCGCAGCCCATCGACGCAGTGGGCGAAGACAGCGCTATAGAACTATTCCTCACGGAACCGGAACCTCCCTTGCCTTGCGAAGCGCGGCCCGTCTTCTACTACGCCCCCGAAGACCGAGACGGCTTCATCGACGCAGGAGCTCCGGGGAGCCCAGAGCGCGAGCAGCGCTTGCGGGACTCATTGAGAGGCCCGAGCTCCTTGGAGGTTCTGGCATCTTCGGGTGCTTCTGGCTCGGCACCGGACGTGGTGCAGGCCTTTGACCAGACGGTCGAGCAGCTACGGGCGGCTGAAACGGCAACCGTCCGCGTGTACAACAATTTTCCGACAATGTCCGGCCTGGCCGGTCGCGCGGCCGATCAGCTGGGGCTGCGGGGCTGGAGCATCGGTATGGTCGGCGATTACAATGCCACCAGTGTCGCCGCGAGTGCGGTCTATTACCGTCGCGGGACTGACGAGGTGGACGCCGCCCAAGCGCTCGCAGCGCAGTTCGGCGTGCCCGCCTTGGAGCGCTTTCCCGCCATCCGAGACGCATCGCCTGGCCTGATCGTCCTCGTGAGGGACGACTGGGATCAAACTATCGGTCCGCCACCCGCGGCACCGTGCGGCCGCTACCCCGTGCCCGTTCAGCCGAACAATCCGTGACTCAGATGCTCCCGCATGACCGCGAACTCGGCCACGGGAGCGAGCGGGAGCCCCGGACGGTACGCCGCCTGGGGCTCCCGGCGTGCCGGCAGACCGTCGTCGTCGCTCCTGCTGATCAGGAGCGCGTCATGCACCTGGCCGTGCCGATCGAGGTGGATGACGCGCCCGTGATCTCGACGACGACCCCGCGCGACGCCCCGCTCCCTGCAAGCAGCACGGTCGGCAGAGGCTCCGGCCCTCTGGATCATGCACAAGGTGCCCTTCGCGGCGGGAGTGGGCACGCGACCGCTCCGGATCCACGATTACTGGCTGGTATCGCTCGCCTGGCGAGGGATACCAGCCAGTAACCGCTCCCCCGAACCGACCCCGAGCTCGTGCCGCGGCGACACCGCGCCACCCCGAGCAACGTCGCCGCCGGCCTGCCAGCACGCCGGCCGCTCGCCCGATCGGTCCACCCTTCCCGCGCCAACACATCGGCCGTCCGGACCTGCAAGATTGCACCTTGCCCCGCAGATGCCCCTCCTTGGAAACTATTTCCAGCTCGCGCGGGATCGAGTGTCGAGGAGGACGCGATGGCGACGTACGCCTACCGCTGCCCCGACTGCGGCACGTTCGACCAGACCCGCCCGATGGGTGAGGCACCGGAGCGCGTGGCGTGCCCACGCTGCGCTGCGTCCTCGCCGCGGCAGTGGACCGCTCCGCTGCTCGCACAGATGAACCCCGCGCTGCGGTCGGCCCTCGCGCGGGAGGAAGCCAGCCGCGACGTCCCCGAGGTGGTCACTCGCACCTCGGGCTCCGCGCGTCGCTGATCGGGCGAGCAGGCGGCCCGGCGCCGCCCTGCCGGTCGCCCGTGCCCGTCCCAGGGAGGACCCCCAGTGGTAGCCACCGGCCTGTTCTACGTCGGCGCGGTCCTGTTCGTGAACGGACTGCTGCTCCTCGGCTTCATCGACCCCAAGGCCGCAGGGGTCATGAACCTGTTCGTCGGCACGCTGCAGGTGGTCACCCCGACGTACGTGATCTTCACCGCGAACGGTGACGCGGCGACGATCCTCACGGGGTCGGGCCTGTACCTCTTCGGTTTCACCTATCTCTACGTCGGGATCGGCCTGCTCGCCGACCTCGACACCACCGGCGTCGGATGGTTCTCGCTGTTCGTCGCCATCGCCGCGCTGGGCTACTCGTGGGCGAACTTCACGCTCGCGGGCGCCCCGTGGCTCGGCGTGATCTGGCTCTACTGGGCCGTGCTGTGGACGCTGTTCTGGCTCGTTCTCGGGCTCAAGCGGGAGTCGCTGACGCGCTACACGGGCTGGGTCACGCTGCTCGAGGCCTGGATCACCGCCGCGATCCCCGGCTTCCTGCTGCTCACCGGCCAGTGGCCGGCGACGGGCCTCACCGCCGTGGTGCTGGCCGCCATCGGCATCGTGATGTTCCTCGTCCTGCTGCCCACCCTCCGCGGGCCGCGCCGGCAGACCGCGACGGCGGGCGAGGGCGGCCCGGCGCCCGTCGAGACCCCGCCCGACCAGGCCTACACCCGCACCTGATCGCTCCCTCGTCCGCAGTCCCGGTCGGCGACCGCCGGCCCCCGTCCTGGAGAAGGTGACCGACCGTGCCCGAGACCGTGTTCGAGGTCGACCAGTCCAAGTCCATGCGCGACCAGGCCGTGCCCGGCCACAACCGGTGGCACCCGGACATCCCGGTGGCCGCGATGGTCCGGCCCGGGAGCGAGTTCCGGGTGGACTGCCGCGAGTGGACCGACTCGCAGCTCGGCAACAACGACTCGGCCAACGACGTCCGCGACGTCGACCTCAGCCACGCGCACATGCTGTCCGGCCCCATCGGGGTGGAGGGCGCCGAGCCGGGCGACCTGCTCGTCGTCGACATCCTCGACCTCGGTCCGTGTCAGGCGCCGCAGGAGTTCGGCGACGCGCCCGGCCAGGGCTGGGGTTACACCGGCATCTTCGCGAAGGAGAACGGCGGCGGGTTCCTCACCGACACGTTCCCGGACGCGGCCAAGGCGATCTGGGACTTCCACGGCCAGGTCGCGACGTCGCGCCACCTGCCCGGCGTGCGCTACACCGGCATCACGCACCCCGGCCTGTTCGGCACGGCGCCCTCGGCCGAACTGCTCGCGCGGTGGAACCGTCGCGAGCGGGCGCTCATCGCCCGCGACCCGGACCGCGTCCCGCCGCTCGCGCTCCCGCCGCTGCCCGAGAGCACGCTCGCGGGCCAGGCCACCGGCTCGGTCGCCGAGGCCATCGCCCGGGACGGCGCCCGCACGGTGCCGGCCCGCGAGAACGGCGGGAACCACGACATCAAGAACTTCACCCGCGGCAGCCGGGTCTACTACCCCGTGCACGTCAAGGACGCGAAGCTCTCCGGCGGCGACCTGCACTTCAGCCAGGGCGACGGCGAGATCACGTTCTGCGGCGCCATCGAGATGGGCGGGTTCATCGACTTCGGTGTCGACCTCATCAAGGGCGGGATGGAGGCCTACGGCGTCACCACCAACCCGATCTTCATGCCGGGCAACGTGGAGCCGCGCTACTCGGAGTTCCTGACGTTCATCGGCATCTCGGTCGACGAGGACGACACCAACGAGTACCTCGACGCGACGCTGGCCTACCGGCGGGCGTGCCTCAACGCGGTGGAGTACCTCAAGAAGTTCGGCTACACCGGCGAGCAGGCGTACCTGCTGCTCGGCTCGGCCCCGATCGAGGGGCGGGTCAGCGGCGTCGTGGACATCCCGAACGCCTGCTGCTCGCTCTACCTGCCGACCGCCATCTTCGACTTCGACATCCGCCCGTCGGCGTTCGGTCCCGCGCGGGCCGACCGGGGCATGTCCGCGGTCACGAGCTGAGTGGCGGACCCCCCACGGCCGGGGTGGGCGGCGCGCCCCCGTCCACCCCGGGCCGTGAGGTCACGACCGGGACCCCGCCGCAGTTCCAGCAGGACGGCTCGGGGTCCTGGTCGCGACCGCCGACGTCGCACGACGGGCAGTGCCAATGACTGAGGATGAGAGGCACGAGAACACTCCGGAGGACGAGGACCCGCGGTCGCGTGAGTGGGTTCCCCCCGCACGGCACGTCGCCGCCGACCGCGCCTCGGTGCACAGTCTGTACACAGTTCATCACATCACGGAGGCACTCACCGAGGCGGGTGAGCCCGACGAGCCCGTCGTGCTGGACCGCAAGGGCCCGCACCGGAGCATCGCGGGCCTCGAGCGGCTCCTCGACGAGGCGCTCGAGGAGGAGGAGTCGCGGCGGGCAGGCGAGGACGGCGAGGACGGCGAGGACGGCGAGGACGGCGAGGACGAGGGCTGCTGATCAGGCCAGCCGGCGGATCGACGGCCACAGCGCGGCCCAGGTGTCCCGGCGGCCGGTGGCGATCCAGACCGGCGCGCCGCGCTCCTCGTTGTCGACCCCGACCGCGTTGTCGATCCGACCGACCGGCCGCAGGTCGGTGAACCAGCGCCGCAGGGCGGCCTCCGGATAGCCGACGGCCACCACGGTGGTCGTGGACTCCGGCGGCGGCCCCCAGTCGGCGTAGCTGTTCTGGCCGCTGTAGGCCGGCGGGAGGTCCGGCACCCCCGGCCCGCCCCGCAGGACGTCGACCGCGCCGGCCTCGCCGTAGTTGCTGCCCAGCAGCACGGTGCGGGCGCGCTCCGCGGGCGGCACGAGCGCGTAGGCGCGTCCGACGGTGTCGAGGTACTCCGGCCACCCGACGGTCTCGGCCGGGATCGGCGAGACCGCGACCTGCGGGCTCCCGGGCAGCCACCGCTCCGGGATGAGAGGCAGCATGAGGACCGCGATCACCACGGCGTTGACGGTCAGGACGGTGCCCACGACGCGGGCCCGGCCGCGCGCGGCGCGCATCCACGTGACGACGGGCACGGCCCCGGCCGCGAGGAGCACCGGGCACAGCCCGGCCAGGTAGTAGTGCTTGCCGCCGGCGGCGAGCAGCAGGACGAACAGCAGCCCGTAGGCCACCGCGAACGCCCGGGCGGACGCGACGGACGGGTCGCGCGCCAGCCGCCACAGCCCGGCGACCCAGACCGGGACGAGGAACGGGCTGACCTCGATGAGCTGGAACAGCGGGAACGTCCAGCGCGGCTCGCTGCCCCCGTTGCCGATCGTCGCGACCTGCTGCCCGAAGGCCAGCTGCGGCCAGCCGTGCGTGGCCTGCCACACCAGGTGCGGCGCCCACAGGGCGAGGGCGACCAGCGCCGCGAGGCCGAGCCACGGGTCGCGGAACACCCGCCGCGGGCCGACCGCGAGCACGCCGAGCGCCACGACGCCGAGGAACGCGGCCACGAGCGACTTGGTCAGCAGCCCCACCCCGGCGACGACGCCGACGGCGACCCAGGCCCGGCCGCCGTCGCGCAGGGCACGGACCAGTAGCCAGGACAGCGTCGTCCACACGAGCAGGTCGAGCGTGCTGGTGGAGAGCATGTGGCCGGTGGCGATCGGGAACGCGGCCCCGGCCGCGCACCCGGCGGCGACGGCCGCCGCGACCCGGTCGCCGCCGAGCTCGCGCGCGGTCCGGCCCGTGATCACGACGCACAGCCCGAGGGCCAGCGCCGGCACCACCCGCAGTGCCGTCGGCGACACCCCGAACACCGCGGCCTGCGCCGCCGCGAGCCACGGGACCAGCGGCGGGTTGTCGACGTACCCGAGCGCGGGGTGGCGTCCGGAGACGAGGTAGTAGAACTCGTCGCGGTGGAAGCCGTAGCGCGCCGACACGGCCAGCAGGAGGACGGTCACGGCGAGCCCGATCAGCGCCGGCGCCGCCGCGAGCAGCCGCGCGCGTCGCCCCTCGACCTCGTCCACCCCACCCCCGGACCGCCTCAGATGAGCCCGAGTGATCGTGCCACGGCCACCGCGTCGGGACGGGACGCGACGCCCAGCTTGCGGTAGAGGCTGCGCGTGTACGCCTTGACGGTGTTGATCGACAGGAAGAGCGCGTCGGCGATCTCCCGGCGCGTCGCGGTGCCGGTCAGCGCCCGCAGGATCGAGAGCTCGCGGTCGGTGAGCGTCTCGGGCAGCGCACCCCGGTCGTGCGCGGACCGGACCGCCTCCCGGCCGATCCGCGCCTCGGCGCGCACGAGCCGGTCCACCTCGTGGGGCAGGACCGGCTCCCCCTCGTCGACGACGTCGCGCGCGACGGCCAGCGCCCGCTGCGCCGCGCCCCGGCGGCCGGCGGCCAGCTCGGCGTCGGCGAGGAACACCAGCCCGGCGACGTGCACGCTCGGCCGAGCGCCCGCCTCCGCCGCGGCGACCGCGCGGGCGAGCACCTCGCGGGCGCCGTCGATCTCGCCGCGACGGTAGGCGTGGCGGCCCTCGACGATCCGCACCGAGGCCGCGACGGGCGTCGCCGGCCCCCACGCGCGCTCCACCGCGTCCGCCAGGGCACCCGCCTGGCGGACCAGCCGCCCGAGCTCCTCGTCCTGGTCGGTGTCCTCGAGCGCGAGACCGAGCACGCCCCCGAGCTGCAGGGACAGGTCCCGCGTCCAGGCGCCGGCGTCCCGCGTGCGCCACGCCTCGCGCAGCAGCGGCACGGCCTCGCCGTAGCGGGCGTCCCGGGCGTAGGCGCTGCCCAGCGCGGCGAGGGCGGGGGGTGAGGCCGTCTCCCCGCCGGCGGTCTCGCGCCGGACCGCCTCCTCGGCGAGCTCGACCGCCCGCGCCGGCTCCGCGTCCGAGGTCGCGATCATCGCCCGGCACATGAGGGCCGCGGCCCGCCCGTCGCGCCAGCCCGCGACGACGTCGGTGGGCGTGATCCGGGCGTCGCAGACGTCGAGCCAGTGCCGCGCGCGGTCGGGCCGCCCCGCGATCGCGGCGGCGTAGGCGAGGCACAGCGCGAGCGTCGGCGACACGACCCCGACGGGCAGGCGGGCGCCGAGCCGCTCGTAGGAGGCCGCCGCGCCGCGCTCGACGAACCACATCCACTCGGCGGTCATCAGCGCCGCCGCGCCCTCGGCGTCGCCGCCGAGGATTCGGTGCTCGGCGGCGTCGTCGAGCCGTCCCCGGTCGGCGAACCACACCGCGGCCCGTCGCAGCACGTCGCCGCCCCCGTCGCCGGCACCCGCCTCACGGCGCAGCGCGTCCCGCAGCAGGGCGTGGCAGCGGTACCACTCCCGGTCCTCGTCGAGTCCGACGACGAACAGGTCCGCCCGGTCCAGCTCCTCGAGGACGTCCGCGGACCCCGTGCGGTCGAGGACGGCGTCGCAGAGGGAGCCGGACAGCCGAGCCAGGGGCGCCGTGGCCACGAGCAGGTCGCGCTGCGCCGGCGCCAGGTCCGGCAGGACCTCGGCGGCGAGGTAGTCGAGCACGTGGCGGTGGTGGGCGGGCCGGGCGCCGCCGTTCCCGCGCAGACCCAGCCCGCTGAGCTGGAGGCCGGCCGCCCAGCCCTCGGTGCGCTCCCAGAGCGTCCGCACCCCGTCCTCGTCGACGTCGGTGCCCGACACGGCCGCGACGAGGTGCGCCGCCTCGGCGACCGAGAACCGCAGTTCCGCGGCCCGCAGCTCGGTCAGCTCGCCCCGCGCCCGCAGCCGGGCGAGCGGCAGCGGGGGGTCGTGACGGGCGGCGACGACGATCCGCAGCGACGGCGGCAGGTACCCGACGACGTACTCGAGGCCCTCGTGGATCCGGCGATCGGCGAGCAGGTGGTAGTCGTCGAGCACCAGCACGTGGCGGCGGTCCGTCGCCGCCAGCTCGTTGAGCAGCACCGGCAGCGCGTGGTCGACCGGCGCGGCCCCCGGCGTCCGCAGCGCCTCGAGCGCCGCGGTGCCGAGACCGTCCGCGACCTCCCCCAGGGCGGTGAGGACGTAGCTCCAGAACCGCGTCGGCTCGTCGTCGCCCTCGTCCAGCGACACCCACGCCACGACGACGTCCGCGCCCGGTGCCGACGCCCAGCCGCTGAGCAGGCTCGTCTTGCCCCAGCCCGCCGGGGCGGCGACGAGCGTCAGCCGGGTGCCGGCGTCCCGGAGACGCTCCTCGAGACGAGCGCGGCGCACGGCGCCCGCCCGGACCGGCGGGATCACCCGCTTCACGGTGAGCAGCGGGCTGCGCGAGGGGACGTCGGTGGTCATGGCCGCTCCGGGCGCTGGCGATCGGCCGAGGAGTCTGCCACCGCAGGGCACCCCGGGTGCACCCCGTCGCGGGGTGGTGCGGCCGCGCCCGCATCCCGGGCACGCTCGGTCCACCCGCCCGTCCGGCCCCGGGAGGACCGCCGTGGTGACCACCGAACCGGCGCCGGCGGCACCCCCGGGCGTGAGCCGGCGGCAGGTGCTGCGTGGCCTGGGCGCCGCGACGGGGGTCGCCGCCGTGGCCGCGACGGGCCTGCTGAGCTACCGCGCCTACGACGCCGCCGTCCTGGATCCCGGGGGCGGCGCCGCGCACGCGCCGTGGCGCGACTGGCGCGCCGTTCCCGGCCCGCTCGGCGCCGTCGGCGCGGCGGTCCTCGCGGCCAGCCCCCACAACACCCAACCGTGGCGGTTCGCGGTCTCCGACGACGCGATCGACGTGCTCGCCGACCCCACCCGCGGGACCGGTACGGTCGACCCCTTCTCCCGCGAGCGCGACGTGGGGCTCGGGTGCGCGCTGGAGAACCTCGTGCTCGCGTGCCCGCCGCGCGGCCTGTCCCCCACGGTGACGCTGCTGCCCGGCGGGGACCCGGTCGCCCGGGTGGCGCTCGCTCCGGGCCCGGCCGCGACGCACCCGTTGTACGACGTCATCGACCGCCGGCACACCGACCGCGGCCCGTTCCAGCCGACGCCCCTGTCCCCGGCCACCCTCCAGGCGCTCTCGGGTAGCGACCCGACCCTCCACTGGGTGGTCGAGCCGACGGCGCGGGCGGCGCTCGGCCGGCTGCTGGTCGACGCGGCCGAGGCGCTCGTCGCGGACACCGAGCAGTCGGTCGACAACTTCGCCTGGTTCCGCGCGACGCACGACGACGAGGAGCGGTACCGCGACGGGCTCGTGCTCGACGGTCAGGGCTTCAGCCCCCTCCAGCTCGGCGCCGCGAAGCTGCTGCCGCCCTCGTCGCGGACCGAGGGGGACCGGTTCTGGGTCGTCCGGACCCGCGACGTGCACGTCGCGACGGCCGCCGCGTACGGGGTGATCACCGTGCCCGCAGGGGCCGGGAGCCGCGCGGCCCACCTCGAGGCGGGCCGGCTGCTGCAGCGCGTGCACCTGCGCGCCACGTCCCTCGGCATCGCGCTCCATCCGATGAACCAGATCACCGAGCGGCTCGACCGGGAGGCGACGACCGGCACGACCTCCGACCTCGGCCCGCGCCTCGCCTCCCTGCTGCCGGCCGGGACGCGCCCGCTGCTCGTCGTCCGGGTCGGCGTGCCCGTCCGGCCCGCCCGCCCGACCCCGCGGCGGCCCGTCGCGGCGGTGGTGGCGTGAGACGCGTGTGGGCGGCGCGCCTGGGCACCGCGGGCGCGTTCCTGCTGGCCGTCGCCGGCGTCGTGCAGGTGGCCTTCGGTCGCGCCGTCCCGGCGTGGACCGGCGCCAAGATGGCGCCCGTCCCGCTCGGGCTGCTCACGGTCGCCCTCGCGGCCCTGGCGCTGCCGGCCGCCCGCCGGGCGCGGCGTCCCGACGACCCGCCCGGGCTGCGCGCGGCCGTCGCGCTCGGCCTCGCCGGGCCCGGACTGCTGTGCCTGAGCACGGTCGGCGTCCTCGCGTGGCTCCCCGCGGTCCTGCTCGTCGCCGCCGGCGTGCTCGTCGTCGCCGAGGGCGGGAGGGCGCTGGCCACCGCCGTCGCGACGCATCGGTACCGCGTCCTCCTGGGCGCGCTCGGGTGCTGCCAGTGGCTGATGGCCGCGGCCGCGGCGCCGGTGCCCACGGTCGCGGCCGTCGTGGGCGGTGCCGCCCTGCTGACCGCCGCCTGCCTGCCGCGCCCGAGCCCCGCGGTCGTCGCCGGGCTCGTCGCGCTCGGCGTCGTGCCGCTCGCGGTCGTCGGGTGGGCCGGGATCGTCCCGCTGGTCGTCGCCGTGGCGGCCATTCCGCTCACGGCCGCCATCATCCGGCCGATGGTCGTCACCGGGGGGCGTTCCTAGACTCCTCGCCGTGACCGTCAGCCGCTCCCCGCAGGGTGGTCTCGCCGAGGTCCTGGACCTGATCCTGGACAAGGGCCTGGTCATCGACGTGTTCGCGAAGGTCTCGCTGGTCGGGATCGAGATCCTCACGATCGACGCCCGGATCGTGGTGGCCAGCGTCGACACCTACCTGCGCTTCGCCGAGGCCACCAACCGCCTCGACCTGCACGAGAAGGGCGGCGTCGGGCTCACCGAACTGCCGGGGCAGCTGACCGAGAAGACGATGCACGGCGGCGCGAAGGGCATCACCAAGGGCGTGCTCGACGCCACCCACGAGACGTGGCAGGAGATCCGCGAGGAGCGCCGCGAGAAGAAGCGCCGGCGGCGCGGGTAGCGATCGGTCGCGACGGCCGCGCCTGCCATGCTGGCGCCCGTGCAGCCCGACCCCGCCGATGACGCCCCCGACGCCGCCGAGGTCCACCGCCGCTCGGTGGCCCTGATCCAGGGCATGGACTCCGGCGACCTCGACGCCGTCGGCGCGCTGCTCGGCGAGCTGGGCGGCCCGGAGGAGTTCGCCGCACAGGTCGTCAGCCTCGCGAGCCTCGCGCGGCTGCTGCTCGACCAGCGCGAGGACACCGCGCCGGGCTCCGACGAGGCCCGCGCCGCGGTGCTGCACGAGCTGGCGGGTGTGCTGGCCGCCGCGGAGATCAGCTGACGCCGACCCCACCCGCCCGGTGTGGTCGCGGGGCGTCGGGCAGGATCGGGGGGTGAGTGCCGCGAGGGAAGTGCCGGACCGGGAGACGAAGGGATCAGGGGAGCACGCCGATAGGGGAGCTCGACCCTCCACGGCCGAGCCCTCCGTCGCCGAGGACGCGGCGCTGGCCCGTGAGCTCGCCGACGCGACCGGCGCGCTGCTCCTGGAGCTCCGCGACGACACCGGTCCCGGCCGCGACCGCGAGTACCGCGGCGACGCCGAGGCCCACGCGTTCCTCGTCCGCGGGCTGCAGCGCCACCGCCCCGCCGACGCCGTGCTCTCCGAGGAGGGCACCCAGGACCCGGCGCCGCGGCGCGGGGCGCACCGGCTGTGGATCGTCGACCCCCTCGACGGCTCGAGCGGCTACGGCCGGGGCGGGGACGAGTGGGGCGTGCACGTCGCGCTCGTCGTCGACGGGGCCCTCGTCGCCGGGGCCGTGGCGCTGCCCGCCCGCGGCGAGCTGGCCGACTCGGCCACCGTCGCCCCGGTCGACGACACGCCCGTCGACCCCGAGCGCGGGCTCACGGTCACCGTCAGCCGCTCGCGGCCGCCGGTGGAGCTCCGGCGCCTCGCCGCCGTCTACCCCGTCCGCACGGTGGGGCTCTCCGCGGCGGGGGTGAAGACGCTCGAGGTCGTCGACGGGCGCGTCGACGCCTACCTGCACTCGGGCGGGCAGTACGAGTGGGACAACGCCGCGCCCGCCGCCGTCGCCGAGGGCGCCGGGCTGCGCGTCACTCGGCTCGACGGCACGCCGCTGCCCTTCGGTGCCGACGACCCCTACTCGCCCGACCTGCTGATCGCCCGCCCGTCGGTGCACGAGGCGATCCTGGACGTCCTGCTGGCCTGACGCCGTGCGCTCGCGCGACGCGCCGTTCAGTACCGCCAGCGCCAGGCCGCGAGGACGTCCTCGGTGTCCCGCTCCGCCGCCCAGGCCGCGTCCGCACGCCGCACGGCGAGGAAGGCGCCGAGGCGCTCGGGGCCCAGGGCGTCGGTGATCCGGGGGCACGCGAGGAGCGCCGCCTCCTGGTCGGCCTGGGTGGTGGGCAGCGGCGCGACGCCCGCCGCGGCACGCGCCGCCTCCTCCCAGGTGCCCGGGTCCTCGCCGATCGGCGCGGGCGGCCGGAGGTCCTCCTCGACACCGGCGACGCCGCAGGTGAGCAGCGCGGTGAGGGCCAGGTAGGGGTTGGCGGACGCGTCGGACACCTTGAGCTCGACGTTCGCGTGATCGGCGCCGAGCAGCTCCGAGCCCAGGACGTAGCGCAGCGGGGCCTCGCGGTTCTCGACGCCCCAGAACCCGTAGGCGCCGGCGAAGAACCCCGGCCGCAGCCGGGCCGTGGACCCGACCGACGGCGCCGTGACCGCGGCCAGGGCGGGCAGGTCGCGCAGCAGCCCGGCGACGTACCCACTGCCCGCCGCGCCGGGACCCTCGGGACTGCCGGCGAGGAGGTTGACGCCGTCGCGCCACAGCGAGGTGTGCACGTGCCACCCGTTGCCCGCGACCTGCAGCGACGGCAGCGGCGCGAAGCTGATCCGCAGGCCGTGGCGCGCGGCGGCGGCCAGCACGGTCTGGCGGGCGAGGAGCTGGTCGTCGGCGGCCCGCACGGGGTCGGCGGCACCGAGGGAGATCTCGACCTGCCCGGGCCCGTACTCGAGGTGCAACTGGCCGATCCGCAGCCCGTTGGCCTCGGCGTCGCGCAGGAGGTCGGTGGCGAAGGCGTCGATCTCGAGCAGGCCGTGCGGGCTGTACGCCGGGCCGCTGTAGGCGGGCACGAGCGCGCCGTCGGGGCTCGGCGCGGAGACCGCGAACTCCATCTCGTACCCGACGAGCGCGGTGTAGCCGCGGTCGGCGAGCGCGTCGACGGTGCCGGCCAGCAACGAGCGCTGGTCCCACGCCCACGGCGTGCCGTCGACGGAGAGCTGGGTGCCCGGCGCCCACGCGAGGCCGGGCTGGCCTGCCAGCGGGGTCAGGCGGTCGAGGTCGGGGACGAGGCGCACGTCTCCGGAGGGCGTCTCCCGTCCGGGCGCGCCGTACTGGATCCCGTCGTTCGTGTCGAAGATCGCGAACACGGTGCTGACGCCGATCCCCGACTCGGCCACCTGCGGCAACGACGCCACCGGCACCGTGCGCGATCTCGGGATGCCGTTGTTGTCGGCCCAGACCACCGTCACGCCGGCGACCCCGGCGCTCCGCAGATCCTCGACGAGCCCCGCCGCCCGCTCCGCCGTGTCGCCCATGGCCGCCTCCGCTCCACCCGTCGGCATGGTGGCGCACAGGCTAGTGGGCGACGGTCACGTCACGGCCGTGACCACGCCGCCCGCCACGGCGGCTCCCGACCCCCGGACCGCTCGTCGCTCGAGATCGACTCCCGATCGGGTGGTCCCGGCCGTACCCAGAAACGACCGGTCCCTCACCTCCGATGAGCGGTTCGTGACGGACGACAAAGCACCGCGTGAACACGAGCGGTCGCAGGCAGCGTCTGACACAGTGGAGGGGCGACGGTCGCACGACCGGAGCTCGCGGGCTCGGACACTTCGTCCAGGGCCTCGACGGAGGGAGATGACGATGCCCGGCACCCTGACCCGGCCAGAACTCACCGCCTCGGACCGCTGCGATCGCTGCGGTGCAGCGGCGAAGGTGCGCGCCGTACTGCCCTCCGGTGGAGAACTCCTCTTCTGCGGGCACCACGCCCGGGCCCACGAGGCCAAGTTGAAGGAGCTGTCGGTGGACATGCAGGCCGGAGAGACCGCATGACAGCCGTCTGACCAGCGAGTTCTGCGAGCACGACCCACAAGCCGAGATCGAGTCCATGACGGGCGAGGACCCCAGGGTCCTCGCCCGTCGTCGTGTGCGGGGTGATCACCTGTCGATCACCGGCCCGGGCGCCGAGATCAGCCGCCTCCGGACGGCGCCGCCGCGGGCGGATCTCGCCGTCCCGGGCTGTGATCGTCGGCGATGAGGCGCCCCGTGAGACCCCTACTGCGTTCGGCGGCCAGGCCGTTCGCCTCCGGACGAGCGTCGACGATCACCTCCATCGTGACGCTCCGGTGAACACCGTGACGCCGTCATGTCCGAGCGCGACGGCCGCGACAGCCAGCGGCCACCACCGTGTGTGATGTGCACCACACGTCACCGATCGAACACCGTGTGTCAGTGATCAGCGCCAGGACCGCAGCGTCGCGATCCGCTCCTCGATCTGGTCGACCGACGCCATCGGGGTCGCCGGGCCGCCGCAGTGCTTGCGGAGGTCGCCGTGGATCTGCCCGTGGGGCTTGCCGGTGCGGTGGTGGTGGGCGGCGACGAGCGCGTTGAGCTCCCGTCGCAGATCCTTGAGCCGCTCGGCCACGCCCACGTCGCGCCGGAACTCGCGCGTCGGTGCGGGCTGCTCGGCCGTCGTCACCGCCGCCGGGGTCTCGTCCTGTACGGCCTGCTGGTCGAGCTGCTCGCTCTGGCGGCGCCGCAGCAGCGCGCGGACCTGGTCGGGCTCGAGGAGCCCGGGCAGCCCCAGGTAGTCCTGCTCCTCGGCCGTCCCCGTGCCGACAGCCGTGCCGAACGAGGACCCGTCGTAGATCAGCTGATCGAGCTCGGCCTCGGCCGACAGCGACTCGAACGCCTTCTCCTGCTCGCCGGGCTCGTCCTCCGTGCGGTTCGCCGCCTCGACGAGGTCGTCGTCCCAGCCCTCCTTCGGCCGGTGGGGCTCGCCGAGGACGTGGTCGCGCTGCACCTCGAGCTCGCTGGCCAGCGTCAGCAGCGACGGCACGCTCGGCAGGAACACGCTGGCCGTCTCGCCGGGGCGCCGCGACCGGACGAAGCGTCCGACGGCCTGGGCGAAGAACAGCGGTGTCGAGGCGCTGGTCGCGTAGACGCCGACGGCCAGCCGCGGGACGTCGACGCCCTCGGAGACCATGCGCACGGCGACGAGCCACCGGTCGTTCGAGCGCGCGAACTCCGCGATCCGCCCGGACGCCTTGGGGTCGTCGGACAGCACGACCACCGGCTCCTCACCGCCGATGCGCCGCAGGAGCGTGGCGTAGGCCTTGGCGGTGGTGTGGTCGGTGGCGATCACGAGCCCGCCGGCGTCGGGCACGCCGCCGGAGCGCAGCTGGGTGAGGCGCGTGTCCGCGGCCTGCAGCACCGCCGGCATCCACTCGCCCTTGGGGTCGAGGGCGGTCTTCCAGGCACGGGCGTTCTGCTCGGCGGTCAGCGGCTCGCCGAGGCGGGCGGTCATCTCCTCACCGGCGCTCGTGCGCCAGCTGGCCTGGCCCGAGTAGGCGAGGAAGACGACCGGGCGCACGACCCCGTCGGCCAGCGCGTCGGCGTAGCCGTAGGAGTGGTCGGGCCGCGAGCGCAGCACACCCGCGGCGTCGGGCTCGTAGGTGATGAACGGGATCGGGCTGTCGTCGGAACGGAACGGCGTGCCCGTGAGCGCCAGGCGACGCGTCGCGCCGGCGAACGCCTCGCGCGTCGCCTCGCCCCACGACTTGGCGTCGCCCGCGTGGTGGATCTCGTCGAAGATCACGAGGGTCCGGCGGCCCTCGGTGCGGTTCATGTGCAGCACCGGGTGCGCGGCCACCTGCGCGTAGGTCACCGCGACCCCGCGGAAGTCGGTGGAGGTCCGGCCGACGCTGTTGGAGAACTCCGGGTCGATCGCCAGCCCGGCGCCCCGGGCGGCCTCCGCCCACTGGTGCTTGAGGTGCTCGGTGGGGCACACGATCGTGACGGTGTCGACCGTGCGGTCGCCGAGGAGCTCGGACGCCGCGCGCAGCGCGAACGTCGTCTTGCCGGCGCCGGGCGTCGCGACCGCGAGGAAGTCGCGGGGACGGTCGGTGAGGTAGCGGGTGAGCGCGCGCCGCTGCCACTGGCGCAGCGGACGTGCTCCCGAGGGATCGGTGCTGGTCGGGCTACCGGTCGCGCGGGTGGTCAACGGCCCTCCGGGGCGGACGTCGGACAGGGGAGCTACCCGGTGGGGCTACTCCCCGTCGTCACCGCCCCGCGGCATCTTGTTGAAGATCTCCTTGCACTCCGGGCACACCGGCGAGCCCGGCTTCGGCGACCGGGTCACCGGGAAGGTCTCCCCGCAGAGGGCCACGACCATCGACCCCGTGACGGCCGATTCGGCGACCTTGTTCTTCCGCACGTAGTGGAACATCTTCGGGTCGTCGTCGCCCGTGCGGTCGGTCCCCTGCGGGCGGGTGTCGGGAAGCACCGCGGTCTGGCTCATGGCTCCATGATGCCCCACCGACCCGACACGGGGCTCACACCGGCCCGGGGTGTGTGGGGGGACCAATCCTGCGAAACGGCACCCACGCCGTCGACGCCGCTGTCACGGTGACGAGCACCTGATCCCGGCGGCGAGGAGTGCGGGATGACCCACCCGGCCCACACCCTCGGTCGCGGTCCCTCCCGGCCTCTCGCGTCGCCGCTGGTCCCGCAGCGTGTCGGGGACGTGGCCGAGGTCCCCGACGATCCGGGCTCGCGCCGCGCGGACGTCCTCGCGTTCCTCACGGAGCACCGGGCACGGCTGCTGCGGGTCGCTCTGCACCTCGTGGTCGCCGCGCTCCCCCTGCTCGCCATCTCGGCGCACGTGTTCGGCCTCGTCCCGATGAACGTGACGGCGGGGCTCGTCGTGGTCCCGCTGACGCTGCTCGCGGTGATGCTCGGGGTGTTCTCGCCCGCCGGCGAGGAGCGGCTCGTGCTGGCCGGGGCGATGTGGGGGGCCCTCGCCACGCTGGTCTATGACGCCGTGCGTCTCGACACCGTCTACCTGCTCGGGTGGTGGGGCGACTTCATCCCCCGGGTGGGCACGTGGATCCTCGACGTCGACGCGGGGCAGTCGGTCCTCGGCGCCGTCGTCGGCTACGTGTGGCGCTACCTCGGCGACGGCGGCGGCATCGGCGTCGCGTTCTTCGTCCTCGTCGCCGCGACGGGGCTGCGTCGCTGGGGCGAGCGGGCGACGGTCACGGCCGCCGTCGTGTTCGCGGTCTTCCCGGTGTGGACGGGGCTCGTCGCCACCGTGGCGCTCGCGCCGCGCGGGCAGCAGCAGATGTTCGCGCTCACGCCGGCCACCGTCACGCTGTCGCTGGTGGGGCACCTCGTCTTCGGACTGGTGCTCGGGCTGGGCTGCGCGCGGAGCCGGCGCCTCGAGGAGTACTGGCCGTGGACCCCGCTGCTCGACCGGGGGCGGGCGACGTCGCTCGTGACGGTCGTGGGTGATCGTGACCGGCGGTGGGGGCCACCGGCCCTCGTCGCGCCGCCGGAGACCGACGCCGAGCGCACCGAGATCCGGGTCGAGCGCCCGGTGCCGCTGGCGCGCGCCGCCTCCGGTGGGCGGTCCCCCGCCGGTCCGGCGCTCGTGCCGGAGGGGCGGCGGGCGTCACCGGTCTCGGGGCCGATCCCGCTCGCGGGTGTCCGCTCCCCCGCGGCATCCCCGGGCGAGCGTGTCTCCGGGCCGGTGCGGATCGACCGCCCCTCCGGGCCGGTCCGTCTCGATCGGGCGTCGGGGCCCGTGCGGATGGACCGGCCGTCGGGTCCGGTGCGGATCGACCGCCCGTCCGGGCCGGTCCCGATCGACCGGCCGGCGAGGCCTGTGTCGACGGACCGGCCGTCGGGTCCCGTGGCGACGGAGCGTCCGTCCGGGCCGGCGCCGGTCGACCGGCCGTCGGGTCCCGTGCCGGTGGACAGGCCGTCCGGTCCTGTGCCGGTGGACCGGCCGTCCGGGCCGGTGCCGGTCGCCCGCCGCGCCCCGGCGGGCGACCGCCCCGCGGGACCCGCGCCCGGGCGCGATCGGCGGGCCGGTCCCGTGCGGCTCCCGGACCCGGCGTCGGCGCGGCTCCCC
This sequence comes from Actinomycetospora sp. C-140, assembly GCF_054796175.1. Classification (NCBI taxonomy): domain Bacteria; kingdom Bacillati; phylum Actinomycetota; class Actinomycetes; order Pseudonocardiales; family Pseudonocardiaceae; genus Actinomycetospora; species Actinomycetospora sp. C-140. The sequence goes on from NZ_JBTWNF010000024.1 coordinate 76,893, forward strand.
GAGCGTCCGTCGGGACCCCTGCCGGCCGCGGACCCCCGCTCCGGCCCGTTCCCGGCCTGGTCGCGAGGCGTGCCGGCCGACGCCCGCGACCCGTGGCTGGGCGGAGGTGGGCCCGAGCCCGCGAGTTCTCCCAAAGCGCACCCGGGCTCCCCGGTGCGCGGCTAGCGTCCGCGCCGCGGAGGGCGGGTGCGGGGACGGAGGGCGATGAGCAGGTCCGGAGGGAGCTCGCGGTGGAGGGCCGGCGCGCGTCCGCCGGCCTCGCCGACCCCGGAGAGCCCGTGGGCTGCGCTCGACCGCGGGCGCCGGGGTCCTCGGCGTCTCCCGGTGCTCGTGCTCGCTGTCGCCGCGGCCGCCGTCCTGGTCGTCGGCGTCGCCGTCACCGCCGGCACGCCGGTCGTCTCGCACGGCGGCTTCGTGTCGGTCGCCGACGATGACCAGCAGGGTTCCGACGAGGGGTCCGGCTCGGGCGGCGGGCGCTCGGGAGACGAGGGCTCGGGAGACGAGGGCTCGGGCGGGCAGGACCAGGGTTCGGGGTCGGGCGGCGGCTCGGGATCGGGCGCGGAGTCCGGGTCCGGCTCCGGGTCTGGTTCGGGCTCCGGGTCCGGTGCCGCGGGAGAGGCGGCCGGCTCCGAGGCCCGCTGCAGCGCCGGTGCAGGGGGTGCGGGCTCTGCCGGCACGGGATCCGGAGCCAGCGGCTCGGGTTCGGGCTCGGGCGATACGGGTTCGGGCTCGGGCGACTCGGATTCCGGTTCTTCGAGCTCCGGCGGTTCGGGGTCGGGCACCGGTTCCGCGGGCTCGGGCGGGTCGAGTGCGGGCGGGTCGGGCGCGGGCGGTTCGAGCTCCGGCTCGGGTTCTTCCGGCTCCTCGGACTCGCGGTCGTCCGGCTCCGGCGGCTCCGGTTCCTCCGGCTCGGGCTCCTCCGGCTCCGGCGGCTCGAGCTCCGGCTCGGGTTCTTCCGGGTCGGGTTCGGGCTCGTCGGACTCGCGATCGTCGGGCTCCGGCGGCTCCGATTCCCCCGGCTCCGCCTCGTCCGGCTCGGACACGGGCGCGGAGAGCGGCTCCGGCTCGGGCAGCGGCTCCGGCTCGGGCAGCAGTTCCGGTTCCGGGCAGGGCGGCGGCGGACAGAACACCGGCGGACAGGGCGGCGGCGGACAGGGCGGCGGCGGACAGGCCGGCGGCGGACAGGGCGGCGGCGGACAGGCCGGCGGCGGTCAGAACGCGGGTCAGGAGTTCCCGAACCGCGACAAGATCGGGCGCGCGTGCGTGAACGAGTACGTCGACATGCAGCAGATCCGGTCGTTGCAGAACCCCGGCCAGGGCGGGGTGTTCTCCGGCGGCAGCTACTCGATCACGTGCGCGATGAGCAACCACCACAACTCGGACAACTTCGTCATCGCCCCGGGCGTGCGCAACGGCGCCCAGCACACGCACGACTACGCGGGCAACGAGGGCACCAACTTCGCCTCCGTGGACCAGACGCTCGAGGAGTCCTCGACGACGTGCACGAACGGCGATCGCCACCCGTTCTTCTGGCCCGTGCTCCGCGACCTGCGCGGCCAGGGGCCGGACGTCGGCGCCGACGGCGGCAGCCTCGACGGCAACATCGGCTCGTTCGTCGAGCCGTCGTCGGTCGACTACACCTTCCACGGCCACGGCACGCGGCGCGCGGAGGCGATGCCGCTGAACATCACGCTGGTCACGGGCTCGGCCAAGGCCGGCACGAAGAACGGCGAGGGCAGCAACGCGAAGTTCACGTGCTCCGGAGCGGGCGGGCGGATGACCGACCTCTACGCGATGTGCCCCCAGGGCTCCGCGCTGCAGCGGGTGTTCGACTTCCCCAGCTGCTGGAACGGTCAGGACCTCGACTCCGAGGACCACACCTCGCACATCGTCTATCCCGACGAGGACGGCGAGTGCGCCCAGGACTTCATCCCGGTGCCGGCGCTGCGGGTCACCGTGAACTACGACGACGTGCCGCCGGGCCGGCAGTTCGCCATCGACAGCTTCCCGGAACAGCAGCACAACCCGATCACCGACCACGCCCTGCTCGAGTACCTGTCCTCGGAACGCCGTGCCCAGGAGGGCGTGGAGTGCATCAACGCCGCACGGCGGTGCACCCAGGGCGCCGAGCAGGACGTGGCGGCCACCGGGTCGACCGACAGCGCCGACCAGGTGCCGCCGTCGCGCAACTTCGCCCACGCGCTGGCGACCCACGCGACCGCCCACCAGTCACGCCCGTCCGCGGCGACCGGTCACGGCGGGCCCCACGCCCGACCCGGGGCCGTGCACCACACCGTCCCGGGAGCCGGCGGGCCCGCGTCGCGAGCCGTGCCCGCGACGCTCCCGGTAGTGGACGCCGGGACCGGACGGCTCCCGGCGTGGGGCGCCGGGTCGACGCTGGGACCGCTGCCCGGCCTGGCACCCCTCCCGGCCCTGGCCGCGCCGCTCGGACCCGCCGACCACGGCACCTGAGCGCGCAGGTCAGAGCACTTTCGCCCACTCGACCACGATCACCGGCGTGCCCTCGGGGTCGACCCGGACCGGCAGCACCGCGCCGGGGCGGACCTCGGCGGCGTGGGTGAAGGGCACCCGCACGCGTCGCCGGACGCGGCGCCCGCCGAGGTGCAGGTCCAGCAGCGGCACCGGCTCGCTGCCGACCGCGCTCGACGTGCTCGTCACCGTGACCACCTGCGCGGCCGTCGGGGTGCCCCGGCGGGCGGTGCGCTCGAGCGCGGCCGGGCTCCCGAACCACCGGCGCTGCAGGACGATCCAGACCACGCCCTGCACCAGGAGGTTGCCGCCGAGCACGGCGAGCGTGAGGACCGTCGCGAACCGCGCGGTGCCCTCGAGCACCGGCAGCGCGATCAGCAGGGCGACGAGGCAGAGCGCGGCACCGGCGAGGAACCACCGCCCGAGGCGCTCGAACCTGACGGTCATGCGCTCCCCCGCTCCTCGACCCGCACGATCATCGCGGGCGGAGCGGGGTGCGCGGTAGCTATCCCTCGCTGCCGGTGCGGGGCGGCGGCTCGGTGTCGACGACGTGCGGGGGCTCGTGGTCGGGCGCGTCCTGACGGGCCTGGCGCGGCTCCTCGGTGCGCTGACCGCGGCGGTCGAGGGCCTCGGCCGCATCGATGATCTGAGCGTCGGGCACGGCGCCCAGCTCGCGGTGGCTCTTGCGGTAGCGGTTGGCCTTCTCCGACTTCTTCGGCGGCCGGTCGTTCGCGATGAGCACCGCCACCCACGGCAGCGGTACCGACAGCACGATGAACGCCACCGCGACCCACGGCAGCTGGAAGGCGATCCCGAAGACGCCCGCGAGAAGCAGGCACGGGATGCGGCACGCCATGATGATCGAGTACCGCTTCTTGCGAGCGGCGAACTCCTCGTCGTACGAGACCGCCGCCTCGGTGATCAGGATCGGTTGCCCGTCGTCGTCCTGACGTCGGTTCACGCTCGTCGCCTCCTCGGCACCTGCCCTCGCCGGCGGGTGCCCACAGCATCCACCCTCAACCCTGGCCGTGGGTGGCGCCACCGGGAGCGCGGTCGCTCAGGAGCTCGCCTCCGCCTTCGCGGCCTTCGCCGCCTTCTTCTGGGCCTGCTTGAACTCGCGCACCTCACCGAGCGTCACGGGGTCGACGACGTCGGCGATCGAGCGCCGCGAGCCGTCGTCGCCGTAGTGGCCGGCCGCCTCGCGCCAGCCGTCCGGCCGGACGCCGCACTGCTTGCCCAGCAGCGCGGTGAAGATCTGCGCCTTCTGCTTGCCGAAGCCCGGCAGCGACTGCAGGTTGGCGAGCACCTCGCGCCCGCTGCCGGCGTCGACCCAGAGCCGCTCGGCCTCCCCGCCCCAGTCGGAGACGATGAGTCGGCACAGCGCCTGCACCCGCTCGGCCATGGAGCGCGGGTACCGGTGCAGTGCCGGCGGGCCGGTGAAGGCCGCGACCAGCGCCTCCGTGTCGTACTCGGCGATGCCCCGGGCCGTGATCGGGCCGCCGATGCGCTCGGTGAGCAGGGCGGGCGAGGCGAAGGCGCGCTCCATCGGGAACTGCTGGTCGAGCAGCATGCCGATCAGCAGCGCCAGCGGGTTGGCGCTCAGGACGGCGTCGGCGTCGGCGTCCTGCGCGAGGGTCAGGTCGGGCACCCGCTCAGCCTCGCAGATTCTTCTCCAGGACGGCGAACCTGAAGTCGTCGTCGCGCGGTTCGCCGACCCCTTCCTCCCCGTACGGGAACGGCCGCGACTCCCCCGTGCGCACGTAGCCGCGGCGCTCGTACCAGGCGATGAGCTCCGCGCGGCGGTCGATCACGCACATCTCCATCGTCGCCGCGCCGCGGTCGCGGGCGTGGTCCTCGGCGGCCTGCAGCAACGTCGACCCGACGCCGCCGCGCTGGGTGCCGGGCCGCACAGCGAACATCCCGAACGAGGCCGTCCCCGCGCCCGGCTCGAGGGTGACCGCGGCGCAGCCGACCAGGTCGCCGGCCACGAGGACGGTGATGGCCGGGTCCGCCACGTCGGCGGCCAGCAGCTCACGCGTGGTGCGGGGGCCGTCGATGAGGTCGGCCTCGGAGGTCCAGCCCTCACGGCCGGACGGCCCGCGGTAGGCGCTGTGGACGAGGGCGAGCAGGGAGTCCACGTCGGCGGCCTCGGCGACGCGGATCGTCAGCGGTGCGGTCACGAGATCCCAGTGTGCCGTGTCGTCGGCGTCACGAGCTGGTCGTCTCCGCGGTCGGCGTCGGCGGGCGTGCGCGGCACGACGGGGACCCCGCGCGCCCACAGCCCGACGCCGCGGCGGCGGATGGCGGCCGCGACCCGCAGCGTCACCAGCGGATGCCGCAGGGCGGCGGCGAGCACGGCCCGCCCGGTCGCGGGACGGCGGCGCCCGCGCAGGGTCGCGACGAACGCGGTCGCGCCCTCGCGGCGCAGGACGACGGTGGCGGCGAGCGTGTCGCCGGGCTCGGGCACCCGCATGCGGTACTCGCCGTCGACGGTGAAGAACGGCGAGACGTAGAAGTCCTTGTCGACCCGGGCGCGACCGGCGTCGTCGACCTCGAGCAGATAGTGGTGGCGCCCGCCGTAGGTGTTGTGGACCTCGGCGACCACCGCGACCAGCGCACCGGCGTCGTCGCGGCACCAGTAGAGCGTGATCGGGTTGAACACGTACCCGAGGACGCGGGCGTGGGCGAGCATCAGCACCCGCGCCGGCCGGGCGATCCCCCGGGCCTCGAGAAAGGCGTCGAGGTTCTCGCGGATCGAGCGTCGCGGGTCGCCGATGTGGTCGGCGGCCTCGAACCGTGCGAACGGGCGCAGCGGGGCGGGCAGGCGCGGGAGGTCGTCGAGGTCGACGAGCCAGAGGTAGAGCCGGTGGGTGAACGCGTGCTCGAGCCGTTCCAGGCGCCGGTGCCCGACCTCCGCCTCGTAGAGCGCCGGCGCGAGCGTGTGGCGTTCCGGACGCTGAGTGTCTGCGGTGGCCGACCGCTGACGTCTCACCACGTCACTCCCAGGGACGCGGCGGCGCGGACGCCGGCGGCGCAGCCGTCCTCGTGGAAGCCCCAGCCGTGGTACGCGCCGGCGAAGGCGAGGCGGTCGTCGTTCAGCGCGGGCAGCCGGTGCTGGGCCGCGACGGAGTCCGGCGTGTAGGCGGGGTGCTCGTAGGTCATCTTCGCGATCACCGTCGACGGGTCGATGCGGTCCGCGGCGTTGAGGGTGACGACGTGGGTGTCCGGCCCCTCGAGGCGCATCAGCCGGGTCATGTCGTAGCTGACGAGCACCCGGTCCTCTCCCGGCACGCGCAGCAGGTTCCACGACGCCCGGGCCCCGGCGGCACGCGGGAGCACGGAGGTGTCGGTGTGCAGCCAGGTCTCGTTGCGCGAGTACCGGAACGCGCCGAGCACGTCGCGCTGCTCCGTGGTCGGGGCGGCCAGCAGCCGCAGCGCGTCCGGAGCGTGGGCGGCGACGACCGCGCGGTCGAACCGGCGCTCGACGTCGGCGTCGTCGCGCACGAGCACCTCGTCGCCGGAGCGCGCCAGCGCGCGCACCGGCGTCGACACCTCCACCGCCGAGAGGCCCTTGGCGGCGCGCTCGACGTACGAGCGCGAGCCGCCGACGACCGTGCGCCACTGGTGCGAGCCGCCGACCGAGAGCATCCCGTGGTTGGCCAGGAACGCGAACAGGTACCGCGCCGGGTACTGCCGCGAGAGCTCCGCGCCCGACGACCACACCGCGGACACCACGGGCACCGCGAACGTCTCGACGAAGAAGCGCGAGTACCCGCCGGCGTCGAGGAACGCGCCGAACGTCACGTCCTCCCCCAGCGGCGACGAGCCGTCGACGACGGCGCGGGCCTCCCGGTGGAACCGCAGGACCTCCCCGAGCATCCGCAGGTAGCGCGGGTTCGCGACGTTGCGCGGCTGGGCGAAGAGCCCGCGCACCCCCCGGGCGCCCGCGTACTCGAGACCGGTGGCCTCGTCGCGGACGCTCATGCTCATCTCGGAGTCCTGCGTGGCGACGCCGAGCTCGGCGAACAGCCGCAGCAGGTGCGGGTAGGTCACGTCGTTGTGGACGATGAACCCGGAGTCGACGGCGAGCGGGCCGACGTCGTGGGTGTGGGCGTGCCCGCCGAGGCGGTCGTCGGCCTCGAAGAGGGTCACGTCGTGGCGCCGCTGGAGCAGGTAGGCCGCCGTCAGACCCGCGACGCCCGCACCGACGACCGCGACCCGCTCGCGCACGCCACCACTCCCTCTACGGATCCTCCAGCGGGACCTCGAGCCCCTCGGGGTCCCCGGCCGCCATGGCCTTCGCGACGGCCTCGGTGAACGGTTCGAGACCGAGCGCCCCGAGGGCGAAGTGTGTGACCAGGTCGTGCCACGCCCCCGCCCGGCGCAGCATCGCGTGACCGTCCCCGTGGACATCGAACCGTGCCACGCGGTCGGACACCGTCGCGACGCGCTGGGCGAACCGCAGCGAGGCGCGCGGGTCGGTCATGCGCTCGCGGTCGCCGTGGGCGATGAGGACGGCCTGCCCGGAGAGGTGGGCGTAGGGCTCCCCGCGCTCGATCCAGGGCGCGAGGCCGGCCACCCCGACGACGCCCTCGTCGCCGCCGACGCGCAGCGCCGCGCGCCCGCCCATCGAGTGCCCGACGAGGACGACCGGCACGTCGCCGTGGCGCGCCCGGACGTCCCGCAGCGCCCAGCGGGCGTCCTGGACGGGGTCGAGGTCGGGGGCGTTCCAGCCGCGGTGCCGGTAGCGCAGCAGGCCGACGTCGACGCCGCGCCGGGCACCGGCGGCGGCGAGGCTGCGCGCGAACGGCACCATGCGCAGGTACGGCAGCCGCAGGCCGTCGGCCGGCTGACGGTTGTCCGGGCTCCCGCCGTGCAGCACGAGGACCGCTGCGGAGACGGGCCGCCGGGTGGCGGGGCGGACGCGGTCGAGGCGCGGGAGCGTCACGGCGCGCCGTCCCGGAGATCGAACCCGCGGCCGCCGCGGGACGAAGGCCCCGGCGACGACACCAGGCACCCCGGCCGGCGGCCGGGAGGAGGGAAGCCCCCATGCAGGCCGGAGACACCGCCCCCGACTTCGAGCTCGCCGACGACACCGGCACCCGCCGGACCCTCTCGGAGCTCCTCGCCGGCGGCCCGGTGGTGCTGTTCTTCTACCCGCTGGCCTCCTCGGGCGGCTGCACCCAGGAGAGCTGCCACTTCCGCGATCTCGCCGGCGAGTTCGCCGCCGTCGGCGCGCAACGTGTCGGCATCAGCGCGGACTCGGTCGAGAAGCAGCACGCGTTCTCCTCGGAGCACTCCTTCGACTATCCCCTGCTCTCCGACCCCGGCGGCGTCGTCGCCAAGCAGTTCGGGGCGAAGCGCTCGTGGCTGCCGGCCCTGCCGGTCAAGCGGAAGACCTTCGTCATCGACACCGACCGCTCGGTGCTCGGCGTCATCGGCGGCGAGATGAAGTTCGATAACCACGCCGACGACGCCCTCGCCCTGCTCCGGTCGCGCCAGGGCGCCTGACGGTCCGGGCCCCCTCATGTGGCGCGGGCCGGCCGCGACCCCGGGGGCAGCGGCAGGAAGCCCGAGGTCCGGCGCACGTACTCGTCGTAGCCGGGTCGCTGCGACATCGACTTCTCGGTGAGCTCCTTGCCCGTCACCGAGACGAGCAGGTAGGTCATCAGCAGCGGCCCGACGACGCTGACGAGCGCGAGCGGGTGGCCGGCCGCGACGACGAAGACGCCCCACCAGACGCAGGCGTCGCCGAAGTAGTTCGGGTGCCGGGTGTAGCGCCAGAGCCCGGAGTCGAGGATCTTCCCCTTGTTGTCGGGGTCGGCCTTGAACGCGGCGAGCTGGGTGTCGCCGACGCTCTCGAAGACGAACCCGATGAGCCACAGCAGGGCGCCGAGGACCACCACGGCGAGCACGGTCGACGCCCGGACCATCGCGGCGAGCACCGGCAGCGACACCACGAGCATGACGCCCGCCTGCGGCAGGTACACCTTGCGCAGCACCGTGGCCGTCACCGCGCCGGGTGCGTGGTCGTCGCCGAGCATCTCCGCGTAGCGCGGGTCCTCGCCCTTCCCGCGGTTGCGCCAGCCGATGTAGAGACCGAGGCGCAGGCCCCACACCGCCACGAGCGCGAGCGCGACCGTGCGCACCAGGGTGTCGCCGACGCCGAGCACCCCCGAGACCACGTACGCGACGACCGCGACCGCCACGAAGCCCAGGCCCCACGTCACGTCGACGACGCTGTGCCGGCCGGTCGCCCGCGCGACGACGAGCGTCAGCGCGAAGGCGACGACGACCGTCGCCACCGCGCCGACGAGCAGGAGGCCGAACGCGGCCAGGTCGAAGCTCACGACCCGTGCGTACCCGCGTCCGCGCGCGCCGGCACCGACCAGTCGTCGCGTGTGGCGGGCATCCCGCTGCGGCCGCGGTCGGTCGGGCGGGCGAGGAGGATCTGGTCGACGCCCATCCGGTTCTCCTCGAACGCCAGCGCGCCGCCGGCGAGGTAGAGCCGCCACATCCGGGCGCTCCGCTCGCCGAGCAGCCCGACGGCCTCGTCGAAGCGGTCCTCGAGCGTCGCGAGCCAGGCCCGGATCGTCGGCACGTAGTGCTCGCGCATCACGTGGACGTCGCGGACCTCGAGCCCGGCGTGCTGGAGGAAGGTCAGGGTGTCGCCGACGGGGCGCATGACCATGTCCGGCGTCACGTAGGTCTCGATGAACGCGCCGCCGCCCGGCGCGTTGGCGCCGCGTGACATCTGCTGCACGAGCGCCCGCCCGCCCGGGCGCAGCGCGTCGTGCAGCGTCGCGGCGAACGTCGGGTAGTGCTCGTCGCCGACGTGCTCGCCCATCTCGATCGCGCTGACGGCGTCGAACGGCCCGTCGGTCGCGGTGATCCGCTCGGCGACGTCGCGGTAGTCGAGGAGGTCGACCTGGACCTTCCCGGCGAGGCCTTCCGCGCGGATCCGGGTGTTGACGTGGTCGCGCTGCTCCCTCGAGATCGTCACGGCGCGGACGCTCGCACCGTGCTCGCGCGCGGCGTGAACGGCGAGCGAGCCCCACCCGCAGCCGATGTCGAGCAGGCGGCGGCCGGGCGCGAGGTCGAGCTTGCGGCAGATCAGGTCGAGCTTGTCGTGCTGGGCATGTGCGAGCGTGTTCTCCGGCGCCGTGTAGTAACCCGACGAGTAGGCCATCGAGTCGTCGAGCAGGAGCGAGTAGAAGGCGTTGCCGGCGTCGTAGTGGTGGGCGATGACGTCGCGGTCCCGGCGGCGGCTGTGCAGCCGGCCCTTGATCCTGATGGCTTCGGGCGGCGGGGCGGGCTTGGGGCCGATCAGTCCCAGGCGCGCCGCGCTCGTCGCGAGTCCAGGCAGCTCGCGGGCGCTCGGTCGCCTCTTCGTGATCGTCCCGGAGTTCACCAGCGTCCACATCGCCGAGAGGCCGTCGGCGAGGTCACCGTCGACGTCGAGGTCGCCGGAGACGTACGCGTGCGCGAGCCCCATCTCCCCCGGCTCCCAGAGCAGCCGGCGCAGCGCCCGCCGCGAGCGCAGCACCACCGTCGGCACCCCGGGCCCGGGCGCCGGACCGGCCTCGCTCCCGTCCCACGCCCGGATCCGCACCGGCAACGGCCCGTCGAGGAACGCCCCGACCGCTCCCGCGACCCGCTCTGCTGCGCTCGCACCCACGCTGGTCTCCCTCCGTCGTGTCGGGAGCACCATCGGACCGCACGGTCGATCGGTTCGCCCGGTGTCCGTTCGTCACAGTGCGCGTGTCGCGATCGGGTCTCCCCGGCGCGTCGTTCGGGTGATCCGAGTACGAACTGTGCTCGTATTCACTCCATGGGGGTGGGACTGGGGGTCAACGACGTCCCGATCGTGGGGGAGCCACTCGCTTATGGGACCGGCTTCATTGCCTTATTGCTCGTGCTGCTTTCACGCTTCCTCTTCCAGTACCCGGTAACACTGGCTCACGAGGGCGGGCACATGCTCGCTCTCCTCGTGACCTTCCGCGGGACCGACGGCTGGACCATGAACGACGACGCCACTGCCGGCACACATCCTGGTCGCGGCGGAATCTGGTTCTTCACCCTCTTCGTCGCCTTCCTCGGCTATGCCGCACCGTCTCTACTCGGCCTGGCGGGCGCAGCGCTCATCGCTCTCGGCAACCCTTGGGCAGTCCTGCTGGCCGCCATCGTTCTCTCGCTGTTCGCGCTCGTCCTCGCCCGTAACGCGTTGGCTTTCCTCATCCCGTCACTGATCGTCATCGGGTTCACCTGGCTACTGATCGCCGGGTCCGGCACATTGCAGGCGGCGTTCGCCACCGGCGTCGTGTGGCTCCTCCTCTTCGGCGGCCTCCTAGACGCCATCAACCTCCTGTCGGAGCCGTCCTCGGACGGAGATCGTCTCGCGAAGATGACCTTCATTCCCAACTTCGTGTGGTCTCTTGCCTGGATCTTCGTGAACCTGACGTCGCTCATCGTCGGCGCTCAGCTCCTACTGCGGCCTGGCTACGGCCTCGGCTGACCCCGGCGCCTCCAAGATCGCTCCAGGTGCTCCTCTGACCCGATGTCATGGGGTCAACGGAGCACCTGGACGGATCATGGCCCGATCCTCGCCGCTTCCGCCCGGTCGCCGACCCCGCCAGGATCGGTCGCACCCTCCGCGACGGAGCCCGGAGCACCGCCCGGGAGGACACCCCGAGGAGCACTGCGTACTCGATCCCCGGCCGAGCCGCTGACCACGCGCCGGCAAGGCAAGATCGCTCCGGCTGCTCCTCCGACCCGATGTCATGGGGTCAACGGAGCACCTGGACGGATCATGGTCCGATCCTCGCCGCTTCCGCCCGGTCGCCGACCCCGCCAGGATCGGCAGCACCCTCGGCGACGGTGCCGGGAGGACGGCTCTCGACCGCCCGGGAGGACACCCCGAGGAGCACGTATGTCCTGGTCCACGGCTCCTGGCACCACGGCGGCCTGTGGGAGGGGGTGGCCGAGCCCCTGCGCGCGCAGGGCCACACCGTCCACACCCCGACCGTCGCCGGGCACGGCAAGGGCGTCGACAAGGCCGTGAACCACGACGACTGCGTCGCCTCGATCGTCGACCACATCGTCGGCCAGGACCTCTCCGACGTCGTGCTGCTCGGCCACAGCTTCGGGGGCACCGTCATCGCGCGCGTCGCGGAAGAGATCCCCGACCGGCTCCGCCGCCTGATCTTCTGGAACGCCTTCGTGCCGGCGCCGGGCAACTGCCTCGACGACGAGACCCCGCCGCACTACCGGGAGCTCTTCGCCCAGCTCGCGGGATCGACCGACGACAACACGATCATGCTGCCGTTCCCGATCTGGCGGGAGGCGTTCATCCAGGACGCGCCCCTCGAGCTGGCGCAGTCGACGTACGAGCTCCTCTCCCCCGAGCCGTACCAGCCGTTCCGCGACAAGCTCGCCCTCACGCGCTTCTACGAGTCCACGATCCCGCGCTCGTACATCAACGCGACCGAGGACATCGCCCTGCCGCCCGGCGAGTGGGCGTGGCACCCGCGGATGTCGAGCCGCCTGGGCCTGTACCGGCTCGTGCAGCTGCCGGGGAGCCACGAGGTCATGTTCACCAACCCCGGCCTGCTGGCCGAGAAGATCGTCGAGGCCGGGCGCGACTGACCCGGGGGCTTCTACGCATGCACGACCCGGGTCGGGCAGACATGATCTGCCTCATGGCGCGGCAGGACCGACTCCGGCGGATCTCCCAGTCCCACGACCGTCGGCGGTCGGGGCGGGCGATCCGGCTCTGGCGCAAGCTCGCGATCTGGGTGCTCTACCCGCGCACGGACCGCGGCTTCTGGTACGGGTTCGCGATCGACGTGCTGTGGCCGGTGCTCATGGCCGTGGCGCGCTGGGACTTCCGCGGCGGGCGCCAGATCCCGACGTCGGGCGGCGCGCTGGTCGCGGTCAACCACCTCTCGCACGTCGACCCGATCGTCCTCGTCGCCTACACGCTGGCGCAGGGCCGCGTGCCCCGGTTCCTCGCGATGAAGGAGCTGTGGGGCAAGACGGTGGTCGGCGCGCCGCTGCGCGGGGGCCGGCACATCCCCGTCGACCGCGGTAAGTCCGGGATCGAGGCCTACCGCGCGGCGGTCGAGGCCGTGGGACGGGGCGAGGTCGTGGTGGTCTACCCGGAGGGCGGGTTCGCCGACCACTCGGATGGCTGGCCCCGCGCCGCCCGCACCGGCATCGCGCGGATGGCCCTGGAGACCGGCGCGCCCGTCATCCCCGTCGCGCAGTGGGGCTCGAACATGCTCCTGCCGCCGACGGCGACGCGACCGACGCTCCTCCCGCGCGCCACGTTGCAGGTCCTCGCCGGTCCGCCGGTCGCCCTCGACGACCTGCGCGAGGGCCGCATCGGCCGCAAGGCCCTGCAGGAGGCCACCGACCGGATCATGGGCCGGATCACCGAGCAGCTCGCGGTGCTCCGCGGCGAGGACCCACCGGAGCGCCCCGCCCCGCACGAGCCGGCGCACCCCGACACCCCCACCGCCGACCTCCAGCCGCCGGCCGTGAGCTGACGAGACCGCACGCGGAGATCAGGAGCGCACCACGCACCTCAGCTCGCCCGGCGAGGTGCCTGACGCGCTCCTGATCTCTGGGCACGCCCGACGCGTCACCCCGGGAACGAGCGAAGGCACCTTCGCTCGACGACAACCGAGCGAAGGTGCCCTTCGGTCAGGACCCCGCTACGTGAGCACGACGGAGTGGCCGAGCACTCCGACGCGCCCACCGGCGCGGAGCGCACCTAGCCCTGCATCTGCTTCTGCATCTCCTCGACGACAGAGGGGTCGACGAGCGTGGACGTGTCGCCCAGCTCCTCGCCTTCGGCCAGGTTCTTCAGCAGACGCCGCATGATCTTGCCCGACCGCGTCTTCGGCAGGTCGTTGGCGAAGATCACCGACGCCGGGCGGGCCAGCTTCCCGATCGACTGGGCCACCTGCTCGCGCAGCGCCTGCTCCAGCTCCTCGGTGCCCTGCTTGTCGCCCTTGAGCGACACGAAGGCGATGATCGCCTGGCCGGTGTCGTCGTCCTTGCGCGCCGCGACGGCGGCCTCGGCCACGTCGGCGTGCTCGACCAGCGCGCTCTCCACCTCGAAGGTCGAGAGGCGGTGGCCCGAGACGTTGACGACGTCGTCGATGCGACCCATGAGCTGGATGTCGCCGTCGGCGTCGTACTTGGCGCCGTCACCAGCGAAGTACGCATCGGAGTACTTCGACCAGTACGTGTCCTTGAACCGCTCGTCGTCCTTGTAGAGCGTGCGCATCATGCCCGGCCAGGGCTGGGTGAGCACGAGGTTGCCGGTCTGCTCGACGTCGAGCTGGTTGCCCTCGTCGTCGCGGATCTCGGGCCGCACGCCCGGGAACGGCTGCTGCGCCATGCCGGGCTTGAGCGTCGTGATGCCCGGCAGCGGCGTGATCAGGATGTGCCCGGTCTCGGTCTGCCACCAGGTGTCCATGATCGGCGCCTTGCCGCCGCCGACGTGCTCGCGGTACCACTCCCACACGTCGGGGTTGATCGGCTCGCCGACGCTGCCCAGGATCTTGATCGAGGACAGGTCGTGGCCCTCGAGGTGCTGCTCGCCCGCCTTCATGTGCGACTTGATCGCCGTGGGCGAGGTGTAGAGGATCGAGACCCCGTACTTCTCGATGATCTTCCACCACACGGCCTTGTCCGGGTAGCCGGGGACGCCCTCGTAGAGCACCGAGGTGCACGCGTTGGCCAGCGGGCCGTACGTGATGTAGCTGTGCCCGGTGATCCAGCCGATGTCGGCGGCGCACCAGTAGACCGAGTCGTCCTTCACGTCGAAGACGAGGTTGTGGGTCGTCGTGACGCCGAGCAGGTAGCCGGCCGTCGTGTGCACGACGCCCTTGGGCTTGCCGGTCGAGCCCGACGTGTAGAGGAGGAAGAGCAGGTCCTCGGACTCCATCGGCTCGCACGGGCAGCTCTCGGGGTCGTCCGAGACGTTCGCCGTGAGGTCGTGCAGGTAGACGTCCCGGTCGTTCATCGGGATGTCGGCGCCGCTGCGCCGCACCACGACGATCTTCTCGACCGTGGTGGGGCCGGCGTCCAGGCCTTCGTCGGCGTTGGTCTTCTGCGCGCCGGCCTTGCCGCCGCGCATCGCCTCGTCCTGGGTGATGAGGACCTTGCACTCGAGGTCGTTGCAGCGCTCGGCCACGGCCTTGCCGCTGAACCCGCCGAACACCACGGTGTGGGGCGCGCCGAGCCGGGCGCAGGCGAGCATCGCCACGACGGCCTCGGGGATCATCTGCATGTAGATCCCGACCGGCACGCCCTTGCCGACGCCGAGCTCCTTGAGGCCGTTGGCCATCTTCACGACCTCGCGCTGGAGCTGCGAGAACGTGATGTCGCGGGCCTCGGACGAGTCCGGGCCGTCGTCGGGCACGACGTGCAGCGCGACCTTGTCGCCCTTCCCGCCCTCGACGTGCCGGTCGACGCAGTTGTAGCAGGCGTTGAGCTTGCCGCCGACGAACCACTTCGCGTACGGCAGCTGCCAGTCCAGGACCTGGTCGTAGTCCTCGAACCAGTCCAGGCGCTGCTTGGCCTGCTCGTCCCAGAACGTCTCGAGGTCCTGCTCCTTCATCTCCGGCCGGACGTTGGCCGTCTTGGACAGCTCCGGGTCCGGCGGGTAGGTCTTCCCCTCGCTGGTCTGTTCCGACATCCGCGTAAGCCTCCCGGTCGTCGTCCCCGGGCACCTCCCAGCGTCTGGACGCGTGGTGCCCCGGTGCTGTGTGCGCAGCGTCATGCACAACCCCGACCTGTGACAACGGTGCGTTCGGAGGGGTCGCGGACAGGGTGGCGAGGACCGACTGCCGCAGCAGTGTGACGATCTCCCCGTGCCCGGACGCGACCACCCCGACGCAGAACGTCGCCGTTCGGACGGTGTCGTGGCTCCACATGCCCGAATGTGGCGTGGCTTACGCACCGCGCTCGTCCGGGGAGGTTTCACCGTCGACGGCGTCAGCGCGCTGCTGGGGTCGACGGCCCGCGCCGCGCTCGACCGCGGCGAGACGACCCCGGCCCGCCGCGCCGTCCGGGACGCCGGCGACGCGGGCACGCTCGTGCGGCTGTTCCTGCTCGGCGACGCCGTCGACCGGGCCGCCGTCGACGCCGCGCTCGAGCCCGTGGAGGTCGCCGACGCCGTGGCCGCCGGCCTGCTGAGCGAGGAGGACGGCGGGGTGTCGGCCGCGCTCGACCTGCGCCCGCACGGGGACGCCGCCCTGCCCGACGCGCCGCCGTGGTGGGTGCTCTCCGACCTCGAGGTCGGCCCCGCCCTGCGCACCGCGGGCCGGGAGCACGTCCTCGGCACGGGGGCGGCGTCGCTGTCGCTGGCCCGCGCCACCGTGCGCCGGCCGGTGGACGCCCTGCTCGACGTCGGCACGGGATGCGGGGTGCAGGTCCTGCACGCGTCGGGCCACGCGGCGCGGATGACCGCCACCGACGTCTCCGAGCGGGCCCTCGCGATGGCACGGGCGACGTTCGCGCTCTCCGGTGTCGACGCCGAGGTGCTGGCCGGCCCCTGGCTGGAGCCCGTCGCCGGGCGCCGCTTCGACCAGATCGTCAGCAACCCGCCCTTCGTGCCGGGTCCGCCGCAGGTCGAGCACGTCTACCGCGACGCGGGGCTCGGCGGGGACGGGGCGTCGGCGCTGCTCGTCGGGGCACTGCCGGCGCACCTCACCGAGGGCGGCGTCGCGCAGCTGCTCGCGTCGTGGCTCATCACGTCCGAGGACTGGACGGAACGCCCGCAGGCGTGGCTCGCGGAGGCGGCGCGGTCGGCCTCCCCCGGCGGGCTGGACGCGTGGGTGGTGCAGCGCGACGTCGCCGACCCCGCCCTGCACGTCGGCACCTGGCTGCGCGACGCGGGCGTCGACCCGGCCTCGCCCGAGGGCGCCGGGCTCTCCGAGCGGTGGCTCGACTTCCTCGCCGCCGGGGGTGTCGCCGCCGTCGGCTTCGGGTTCGTCACGCTGCGCCGGACCGCGCCGGACGTGCCCGGGACCGTCGTGTGCGAGGACCTGCGCCAGTCCCACGACGACCCGCTGGGCCCCGAGATCGAGGCGTGGCTCGACCGCACGGCCTGGCTGGCGCGGCACCCCGGCGCGGCGCTGCTCGACGTGCGCCTGCGCGTGCCCGACACCGTCGCCCTCGAGCGCGGCCTGGTCCCTGCCGACGAGGGATGGGAGCCGGTCGCCGCGACGCTCGTGCGCCTCGACGGCCCGCAGTGGCGCCACGACGTCGACGAGCTCGGCGTCGCCCTGCTCGCGGGGTGCCGCGGGTACCTGCCGCTGCGCGATCTCGTCGAGCTCCTGGCCGTCGCCCACGGCCGCGACGCCGACGAACTCGCGGCGGCCGCGCTGCCCGTCGTCCGCGACCTCGTGCACCACGGGATGCTGGTGCCCGCGTCGTGAGGGCAGCGCCGTGAGAGCCGTCGTGAGCCGCGTGACGTCCGCGCGCGTGGTGGTGGACGGCGAGGTCGTCGGGGAGCTCGACGGGCCCGGTCTGCTCGTCCTGCTCGGGGTGCACCGCGACGACGGCCCCGACGCGCCGGCCACGATGGCCCGCAAGCTCCACGAGATGCGCCTGCTGCGCGACGAGGAGTCGTGTGCCGAGACCGGCGCTGGGCTGCTCGTGGTCAGCCAGTTCACCCTCTACGGCGACACCCGCAAAGGCCGCCGGCCCTCGTGGTCGGCGGCCGCGCCGCCCGCCGTCGCGCACGACGCCGTCGACGCCGTCGTGGCCGCGCTGCGGGGGCGCGGGGCGAGCGTCGCCACCGGGAAGTTCGGCGCCGACATGCGCGTTGAGTCGGTCAACGACGGCCCGTTCACCGTGCTGGTGGAGATCTGACGGAGTTGCCTCCGGGTGGCGCGTGCCATGCGTCAGGCACGCCACATCGGGCTACCCCTCCGTTGTATCCCAGTTCGGGAACGAACGCCGCCCCCGACGCGTTCGACCAGATGACGCGGCGCCCCAGCACCTTCGCGCCGCGCAGGGAGGAAGCAATGACGGCGACACTCGCACCGCAGACCGGCCCCGAGGCGGCCGTGCCCGCCGGGCCTGCTGAGAGCGATCTCGACGCCCAGGGCCCTGCGGCGGACCTCGTCCGCGTCTACCTCAACGGTATCGGAAAGACCGCGCTCCTGACGGCCGCCGACGAGGTGGAGCTCGCCAAGCGCATCGAGGCGGGCGTCTACGCCGCGCACCTGCTCGAGGACTCCGCGGACATGGACGGCCAGCGCGCCGCCGACCTCCGGGCCGTGGCCCGCGACGGCCGCCGCGCCCGTGCCCACCTGCTCGAGGCCAACCTGCGCCTGGTCGTCTCGCTGGCCAAGCGCTACACCGGCCGCGGCATGCCGCTGCTGGACCTCATCCAGGAGGGCAACCTCGGTCTGATCCGCGCGGTCGAGAAGTTCGACTACACCAAGGGCTTCAAGTTCTCGACCTACGCCACGTGGTGGATCCGCCAGGCCATCACCCGCGGCATGGCCGACCAGGCCCGCACCATCCGCCTGCCCGTCCACCTGGTCGAGCAGGTCAACAAGCTGGCCCGCATCAAGCGCGACATGCACCAGACCCTCGGTCGCGAGGCGACCAACGAGGAGCTGGCCGAGGAGTCGGGGCTGACGCCGGAGAAGGTCGCCGACCTCCTCGACCACAGCCGCGACCCCGTCAGCCTGGACATGCCGGTCGGCTCCGAGGAGGAGGCCCCGCTCGGGGACTTCATCGAGGACGCCGAGGCCACCGACGCCGAGTCGACGGTCATCTCGGGTCTGCTCCACGACGACATGCGCCGCGTCATCGCGACGCTCGACGAGCGCGAGCAGAACGTCATCCGGCTGCGCTACGGCCTGGACGACGGCCAGCCCCGCACGCTCGACCAGATCGGACGCCAGTTCGGGCTCTCCCGCGAGCGGGTCCGCCAGATCGAGCGCGAGGTCATGGTCAAGCTCCGCGACGGCGACCGGGCGCGCCGTCTGAAGGCCTACGCGGCCAGCTGACGGGGATCTCCGGGGACGCAGCGTGACCGGATCGGTCACGTTGCGGCCGCCCGAAGTTCGCATTGACGGAGACTCGCCGGTAACGGCAGTCTGAATCACACGGGCCGGGTGTGATCGCACTCACGTGGAGCGCACCGGTCCGGCCAACCACGAGGCGAGCAGCGCGCGACGCGGCCCGCCGGCGACGGGAGACCGGGACGGTCGGGGGCCGGCCCGGTCTTCCGGCTTTTCCTAGGGCACCGCACCCGTGAGGACCACCGGGCGCTCCCCCAGCGGCCCGTCGAGGGTCACCTCGAGCGGCGGGTACACGAGCTCGCGCGTGCACGGTCCGGGGCCGGTGCTGAACTGCACCACGCGCAGCACCACCCGGTCGGCCCCCTGCTCGACGACCTCCACGCGCGCGTCGGTGCACCCGCCGGCGCGGCCGTAGACGCCCACCACCCGGTCGCCGCGCGTCCACACGAGCGTCGGGAGCCCGACGGGCAACGCGGTCGCGTCGACGCGCTCCGCCGCCAGGGCGGTCGCCCCCGCCGGCGGCGTGGCGACGAGCGGGTCGGGCGTCGCGGGCGCCGGGCGGTTGGACGGCGGCGGCGCACCCGTCGGGATGGTCGGCGGGACGCCCGGGGACGACGGGGGCTGTTCCGGCGAGCCGCCCGACCCGCACCCCGTGGCCAGCAGCACGATCGCCGTGAGCAGGCCGAGGCGCAGGGTCGTCGGGAGCATCGGTGCGCGGCGCATGGTCCCTCCGACCGTAGGGCGGACCGTCCCTGTGCGCGCCCGCGACGCGGTCACTCCTTCGATGGTGCGCTCCGCGCTCGTGAGCACTTCGGAGTGCTCCGGCACTCCGAAGTGCTCACGTGCGCCGGAGGCGCACCTCAGCGCAGGCGGCGGGGACCGGCGTCGCGGGGACCCGGCGGCGGGCCGAGGGTGACGGTGACGCCGGTGGGGTGGGCGCCGCGGTCCGCGGCCAGCACCGGGTCGAGCACGAGCGACCGGATCTCGGGCACGGCGTCGGCGAGCACGCCGATCCGCAGCACGAGGTCCTCGAGCGCCGGCAGGTCCGCGCGCCGTGCACCCCGGTAGCCGTCGAGCAGCGGCGCGGCGCGGGGCGCGCGCACGAGCGTCGCGGCGTCCATGGTCGACAGCGGGGTGGCGCGGTAGGCGCGGTCGCCCAGCAGCTCCCCCACCACGCCCGCGAGGCCGAACGACACCAGCGACCCGAACGACGGGTCGTCGCGGATCTCCACCACGCACGGGATGCCGGGCGGCGCCTGGACCTGGACGTAGACCTCGTCCGAGCCCGACAGGTCGACGAGCTGCTCGTAGGCGCTCGCGATCGCCGAGGACTCAGTCAGGCCCACGTGCACCCCGCGCAGGTCGGTGCGGTGGCGCCACCGGCGGTCGGCGGTCTTGAGCACCACCGCGCCGCCCAGCTCCTGGGCCGCGGCGACCGCGTCGTCGGCGGAGCGCACCCGCCGGAACGGGGCGACGACGACGCCGACGCAGCGCAACAGGGCGTCGGCCTGCTCGTCGGAGAGCAGGGTGCGCGGTGCGGGCGCGAGCTCGTCGACGAACGCCCGCGCGGCGTCGACGTCGACGTCGGAGGGGACGACGAAGTCGCCGACGGGGCGCGAGCGCCACTGCGTGTAGCGCACCGCCCTGGCCAGCGCGAGGACCGCGCGCTCCGGGCTCGGGTAGGACGGGATGCTGCCCCGCTGGGGGCCGGCGTCGTGGTGCTCGCCGCCGTGGCCGTTGCCCCGGCCGTCCTCCTCGGCGCGCACCGTCAGCACCTCGGGCACGCCCTCGGACGCCAGGAACGTCGAGACCACCGGCTTGTCGGCGCCGCGGACGGCGTCGGCGAGGGCCTGGGCGTGGTCGGTCGGGTCGGTGGTCACCGCCGGGACGAAGACGACGACGAGGGCGTCGCACTGGTCGTCGGTGAGCAGGTCGGTGACCGCCTCGCGCAGCTCCTCGGCGCCGCTGGCCGTGCCCAGATCGACCGGGTCGCGGGCCAGGAAGAGCCCCTGGGCCAGGACGACGTCGGCGGCGAGCACGCCGAGCGCGGTCGAGTTGCCGACGATCCCGACGCGCGGGCCCGGTGGCAGCGGCTGGTGGGCCAGCAGCTGGGCGGCGTCGAAGAGCTCGTCGACGGAGTCGACCCGGATGACCCCGGACTGGTCGAACACCGCCGCCACCGCGGCCTCGTCGATCGGCTGGGTGCTGGCGGCCAGCCCGGGCGCGGCGGCGACGTGGCGCCCGCTCTTCACCGCGACGACGGGCTTCTGCCGGGCCAGCCGGCGGGCGACGCGGGCGAACTTGCGCGGGTTGCCGAAGGTCTCGAGGTAGAGCAGCACGACGTCGGTGTCGGGGTCGGTGTCCCAGTACTGCATGAGGTCGTTGCCCGACAGGTCGGCACGGTTGCCGGCCGAGACGAACGACGACAGCCCGAGACGGCGGTCCGCGGCCGCGGCCAGGATCTGGATGCCGAGCGCGCCGGACTGGCAGAAGAACCCGACGCGGCCCGGCGGGGGCAGCACCGGCGCCAGGGAGGCGTTCAGCGACACGTCCTCGGCGAGGTTCACCACGCCGAGCGCGCTCGGGCCGACGACCCGCATCCCGTTCGCGCGGGCGTCGGTGACCAGCTCGCGCTGGGCGGCGAGCCCGCTGGGCCCGGTCTCGCCGAAACCCGAGGTGATGACGACGAGCGCGCGCACGCCCTTCGAGAGGCAGGCGTCGAACACGCCCGGCACCTCGTCCGGCGGCACCGCCAGCACCGCGAGGTCGACGTCGTCGGGGATGTCGGTGACGGTCGGGTACGCCCGCACCCCGCGCACCGAGCGTGCCTCCGGGTGGACCGGGTAGACGGGCCCGGTGAACCGGCCGCGCAGCAGGTTCGCCAGGACGACGTGGCCGATCTTCGTCTCGTCCGGCGAGGCGCCGACGACCGCGACCGAGCGCGGCGAGAGGACGTTCGCCACGCTGCGGGCCTCGGCGCGCTGCTCGCGGGCGTGCTGGACCTCCCGGGCCCGCGAGGTCGACGCGACGTCGAACTCCAGGTGCAGCGTCGAGCCCTCCAGGGCCCGGCTGACCTCGAACCCGGCGTCGCGGAAGACCCGCACCATCTGGTGGTTCTCGGTGAGGACCTCGGCGACGAAGCGCGTCAGGCCGCACTCCCGCGCCGCGGCCGCGAGGTGCTCCAGGAGGATCGAGCCCAGGCCGCGGCCCTGGTGGTCGTCGCGGACGACGAACGCGACCTCGGCGGCCGACGACTGCGCGAGCCGCACGTAGCGCCCGATCGCGATGATCTCCCTGCCCAGCCAGAGCACGAGCGCGACGCGGTCGTGGTGGTCGACCTCGACGAAGTTCTTGAGGTCGCGCTCGGGGATGTGCGGGTAGGGGCTGAAGTAGCGGAAGTAGCGGGTGCGGTCCGAGAGCTGCCCGTGGAACGCGACGACGGCGTCCGCGTCGTCGGCCGAGATGGGCCGCAGGTGCGCGGTCGCCCCGTCGGAGGCGACGACGTCGGCCTCCCAGTGCGCCGGATAGGGCGCGTCGGGGACCGCGCGGACCTCCGCGGTGGCCGCGTCGGGGTCAGCCGTCTCGGTCGTCGACTCGGTCGTCGACTCGGTCATCGACAGCCCCAGGGGGATCGGTGTGCCCGCGGGTCAGTCACGGCTGTCCGCGGGGTCGAGACCGTGCAGCGGGAACACCGCGCGCCGCGTCTCGAGCAGGAACGGGTCGACCTCGACCTCGGTGAAGCCGCCCCACGGCTCGAAGTCCGTCGGGGCCTCCTCGGTCATCGAGGTCGGCAGCGGACGGCGGGTCTTCTCCGTCGCGTAGGAGGTCCAGTCCGCCGGGATCGGGCGGTGCGGCTCGACGTCGCGGTCGAGGACCGTCGCGAGCAGGTGCGTCCACGAGCGCGGCACGGCCCGGAAGAGGCCGTAGCCCCCGCCGCCGAGGGCGAGCCACTTGCCGTCGCTGTGCTCGGCCGCGAGCCGCCGCAGGCTCTGGTAGATCGCGCGGTGGCCGTCGACCGAGAGCGACAGCTCGGCCAGCGGGTCCTCGTGGTGGGTGTCCACGCCGCACTGGGTGACCAGGATCTGGGGCCGGAACGCCCGCAGCAGGCCCGGGACGACGGCGTGGAAGGCCCGCAGCCAGCCGGCGTCGCGCGTGCCGGGCGGCAGGGCGAGGTTGACCGCGGACCCGGACGCGGCGCCCGCACCCAGCTCCGAGGCGAACCCGGTGCCGGGCCACAGGGTGCGCGGGTGCTGGTGCATCGAGATCGTCAGCACGCGGTCGTCGTCGTAGAACGCCTTCTGCACGCCGTCGCCGTGGTGGACGTCGGTGTCGATGTAGCAGATGCGCTCGTAGCCGTGGTCGAGCAGCCACGAGATCGCGACGGCGCAGTCGTTGTAGACGCAGAAGCCCCAGGCGTGGTCGGCCATGGCGTGGTGCAGGCCGCCGGCGATGTTCACCGCGCGGTCGGCGCGGCCCTCGGCGATCTCGCGGGCGGCGGCGATCGACCCGCCGCACACGAGCGCGCTGGCCTCGTGCATGCCCTCGAAGATCGGGTTGTCGGTGGTCCCGAGCTGATGGACCGGGTCGTCGCCACCGGTGGGCGCCCGCCGGACGGCCTCCAGGTAGGAGGCCAGGTGGATGCGCTCGACCTCCGCGTCGGGCGCCGGCGTCGGCACCATCGGCTCGATCCCCTCGAGCACGCCGAGCGTGCGCGCGAGGCGCATCGTGAGGTCCAGCCGGACGGGGTGCAGCGGGTGGTCCTCGGAGAGCTTGTAGCCGAGCAGGCTCTCGTCCCACACGACGGCCACGCGGGCCGGATCCACCGTCGGCACCCCGGAGCTCGTCACGCCCCGACCGTACCGGCCGCGGTCACGCCCCGGTCTCGACCGGCCGCCCCGTCCCGCACCAGTGCGACCAGCTGCCGACGTAGAGGCCGGCGGGATCCTCGGGTGGGCGCAGCCCCGCGTGCTCGAGCCCGAGCACGAGCATCGCCGCGCTGACGCCCGACCCGCAGTAGGCGCCGACCGTGCCGGCCCCGTCCACGAGCGGGCGCAGCACCTCCGCGGCGCCCTCGGGGTCGCGCCAGTGCCCGTCGGCGACGAGCGCCGCCGCCGGCGCGTTCGCCGCGCCCGGGACGTGGCCCGCGACCGGGTCCAGCGGCTCGGTCTCGCCGCGGAAGCGCTCGGGCGCCCGCCCGTCGAGCAGGACGGCCTCCCCCGACCCGGCGACGCCCGCGGCGTCGTCCGCGGTGAGCACCGGCATCGAGCCGGTCGTGATCTGCAGGCTGCCCGGCCGGCGGACGCCGGTGCCGGTGGTGGTGACCTCGCCGCCGGCCGCCACCCACGCCGGGAAGCCGCCGTCGAGCACCGCGACCCGGTCGTGGGGCAGGCCGGCCCAGCGCAGCACCCACCACGCCCGCGCCGCCGCCATCCCGTCGCCGCCGTCGTAGACGACGATCTCGCCGCCGCGGTCGGCGCCGGCGCGCTGGAGCGTCTCCTCGAGGACGTCGGGATCGGGCAGCGGGTGGCGCCCGGCCGGGCCGGGCGGGCCGGCGAGCTCGGTGTCGAGGTCGACGTAGACCGCCCCGGGGACGTGGCCGGCGTCGTGCTCGACGAGGCCGGGCGGGTCCTCCCGCGCCGCCGCCTTGCGCTCCTTGGCGTTCTTCGGCGGCGGCCGCAGCGTCCACCGCACGTCGAGCACCACCGGGCGCCCCTCCTCGCGCCCGAGGGCATCGCGGAGCCAGGCGACGGGCACGACGGGGGTGGGTAGTGGACCCGGCGAGGTGGCCATGCTGCGATCGTGCCCTGCCGCACGGCGTCTCCGCCGTCCGGTGTCCGATCTCGTCGGTAGGATGGCGTGGCGGAAAGGGGTGGGCATGAACGACCTCATCGACACCACCGAGATGTATCTCCGGACGATCTACGAGCTCGAGGAGGAAGGGGTCGTCCCCCTGCGAGCCCGCATCGCCGAGCGTCTGGAGCAGAGCGGGCCCACGGTGAGCCAGACCGTCGCGCGCATGGAGCGCGACGGTCTCGTCCACGTGGCCGGCGACCGCCACCTCGAGCTCACCCCCGGCGGCCGCGCCAAGGCCGTCGCCGTCATGCGCAAGCACCGCCTCGCCGAGCTGCTGCTCGTCAACGTCATCGGCCTCGAGTGGGAGCACGTCCACGTCGAGGCGTGCCGCTGGGAGCACGTCATGAGCGACGCCGTCGAGCGCAAGCTCTTCACGCTGCTCGGCGAGCCCTCGGTCTCCCCGTACGGCAACCCCATCCCCGGTCTCGAGTACCTGCGGGGCAACGAGGCCGACCCCGAGGTCACCGCCCCCGCCCGCACGCCCACCCCCGACGAGGCCGGCCTCGTGCGGCTCGACGAGTTCGCCCGCAGCGGCGGCGGCAAGGTCGAGGTGCGCCGGATCGCCGAGCACATCCAGCTCAACGAGCGGCTGATGGCCGACCTCAAGAGTGCGGGCGTCCTGCCGGGCAGCGACGTCGACGTCGTGGCGATCCCGCGCTTCGGCGACGCGGTCGGGGTCGGGCACAAGGGCGCCAACGCCTCGGTCGACCCGCTCGTCGCCCACGCCGTGCTGGTGCGCGCGCAGTAGCCCCTCCGCACGCCCCCGCACCGGGCGGGCCCGGCTCCGCCCGGCACACTGACGGTCATGACGTTGGTGGTCACGGGCGGGGCGGGATACGTCGGCAGCGTGTGCGCGCGGCACCTGCTGGACGCGGGGCACGACGTGGTGGTCGTCGACGACCTGTCGACGGGCCACCGCGACGCCGTGCCCGACGGGGTCCGCCTCGTGGTGGGCGACGTCGCCGAGACGGCCGACGACGTGCTCGGCGGGGGTGACGTCGACGGCGTGATCCACTGCGCGGCGCGCTCCCTGGTCGGCGAGTCGACCGAGAAGCCCGCGAAGTACTGGCACGGCAACGTCGTCACCACGATCGCCCTGCTCGACGCCCTGCGCCGCCACCGCGTACCCCGCCTGGTGTTCTCGTCGACCGCGGCGACGTACGGCGAGCCCGAGACCTCGCCGATCACCGAGGACGCGCCGACGCGGCCCACCAACACCTACGGCGCCACCAAGCTCGCCGTCGACCACGCGATCGGCACCTACGCGGCGGCCGCGGACGGGGAGTTCCGGGCGGTGAGCCTGCGCTACTTCAACGTCGCGGGCGCGCACACGGGCACCTCGGGCGCCACCGGAGTCCCGGCCCTCGGCGAGCGGCACACGGTCGAGACCCACCTCATCCCGCTCGTGCTCCAGGTCGCGCTCGGGCAGCGCGACGAGATCGCGGTCTACGGCGACGACTGGCCCACCGCGGACGGCACCTGCGTGCGCGACTACATCCACGTCGACGACCTCGCCGACGCCCACCTCCTCGCGCTGGATCTGCTGGCCCGGGGCGACGGGCCGGCCGGCGGTCACCTCGTCTGCAACCTCGGCAACGGCACCGGGTTCTCGGTGCTCGAGGTGATCGAGGCCTGCCGCCGGGTCACCGGGCACCCCATCCCGGCGCGGGTGGCGCCCCGGCGGGCGGGCGACCCCGGTGTGCTCGTGGCCTCCTCGGCCCGGGCGCAGGCCGACCTCGGGTGGAAGCCCACCCACACCGACCTCGACGGCATCGTCGCCGACGCATGGGCGTTCGCCCGCTCCCGGACCTCGTGACCGCGCTGGTCCTCTTCGACCTCGACGGCACCCTGGTCGACTCGTCGCCCGGCATCGCCGCCTCGCTCGCCGCCGCCGCGGACGGCGCCGGCGTGCCGCGCCCCGACGCCGACCAGGTGCGCGCGCTGCTCGGTCCGCCGTTCCCGCAGGCGTTCGTCGACGTCCTCGGCCACGACCCCGCCACCGCCGAGGCGATGATGGACGTCTACCGGGAGGTGTACGCCGCGGGCGGGCTCTACGACGTCACCGTCTTCGACGGCGTCCCCGCGATGCTGACCCGGCTCGCCGCGGCCGGCCACCGGCCGGCCGTCACCACGAGCAAGCCGGACGTCTACGCCCGCGAGGTGCTGCGCCACGTCGGGCTCGACGCGGCGTTCGACGCCGGCGTCTTCGGCGCCACCCTCGACGGGTCGCTGGCCGGCAAGGCCGCCGTCGTGGACCTCGCGCTGCAGACGTGCGACGGGCCGGTCGTGGCGCTCGTCGGTGACCGGCACCACGACGTCGACGGCGCCCACGCCCACGACCTGCCCGCCGTGGGCGTGACCTGGGGCTTCGGCGGCGCCGCCGAGCTGCGGGCGGCCGGGGCGGACCACCTCGTCGACTCCCCGGCGGCGCTCGGGGAGCTGCTCGAGCAGCTCGCCGCGGTCTGCCCCGCCCGCTGAGCGAACTCATCCGGCCCGTCCCCGCAGCTGCGCCGCGGCCTCCGCGCTCGACTCCCGGACGAGCGTCCGCAGCGCGTCGGGACCCATCCCCGAGGCGAGCAGGGAGTCGATCAGCCGGGTGAGCCGGTGTCCCGGATCGGCGGCGAGAGCGCGGTCGAGCGCGACCGTCACCAGCGCCGATCCCCCGCGGACGAGCAGCGCGCACGCCAGCAGGATCGCCGGCTCGGCGACGTCGGGCTCCGGCAGCGCCCGGACCAGCTGCGTCCACAGCCGCTCGGCCGCGTCCGCGACCGCCTCGTCCGGATCGAGCGCCCACCCCATGACGGTGTCGCGCACCCCCGGGTCGCCGAGGGCCACGGCGAGGCGCGCGAGCTCCTCGTCACCGAGGGCCCGGCCCGCGGCGACCTCGTCGCGGGCCGCGACGACCGCGGCCAGGTCGCGCCGCGCGGCGGCGGGCCCGCCGAGCTCGCGGTCGAGCCGGGCCGCCTCCCGCTCGGCGCGGACCAGCTCGGGCAGCCGCGGCGGGACCGCGGGCGCCAGCGAGCCCGCCATCTCGTCGCGGGACGCGTGGGTGACCCGGCCGCGCCACGCCATCTCGGCCGCGAGCGGCGAGTCGTCCGGGGACGCCACGGCGCCGGCACAGTCGCACGGCGGGTAGCACCGCCACCGGACGCCGGCGGCGATGCGCGGCACCCACAGCCGGGAGCGCACCGGGATCCCCCGCTCGCCGAACGCCGCCGCGACCGCCGCGACGACGTCCGGCCGGGGCGGCTCGTCGTCGTGTGCCGGCTCCGCCACGACGATCGCCACCACCTCCTGGGGCCCGCTCGACGCGACCGGCGTGGCGCACCCCGCCGCCAGCGCCTCGACGTCGCCGGGAGCCGGCAGGTCGGCGCGTGCCACGACGCCGAGCTCGCGGCGACGTCCCCGCCCGTGGACGGCCACGAGCACGATCGAGGCCTCGGGCGTGAAGCCGAGGAGGGGCGGGACCGCGGCGATCAGCTCACCGGGGTCGTGGACGCGGAGCCGGACCGACGGGGAGCCGGCGCGGGACCGACGGGCGGGGCCGGAGGGACGAGGGCGGTGGTCGGTGCTCACACCGGTTCCGACGCAGCGGGGATCCCGACGGATCCCGCGGATTCGCAGCCTGTGGACAACTCGGGCGGAGTTCGCACGCCCGTCACCCGGCCCGGCTTGCCCGGGCCGACACCGGCGGCGAGGCTGGGCGCGTGCACCCGGTGGATCCCGCGACGGACTCCTCACCCGACGACGCGGAACAGACCGCGCCCTCCGCGCGCCGCGACTACGACCTGCTCGTCCTGGGCTCGGGCCCTGGTGGGCAGAAGGCGGCCATCGCGGCCGCGAAGCTCGGGAAGCGGGTCGCGGTCGTGGAGCGCCGCGGGATGGTCGGCGGGGTCTGCACCCAGACCGGCACGATCCCGTCCAAGACGCTGCGCGAGGCCGTCCTCTACCTCACCGGCTACGCGATGCGCGGGCTCTACGGCGAGAGCTACCGCGTCAAGCAGGACATCACCGTCCAGGACCTCCTGGCCCGCACCCACTTCGTCATCGGCCGCGAGGTCGAGGTCATCCGGGCGCAGCTGCAGCGCAACCGCGTCGACCTGCTCTCCGGGGAGGGACGGTTCGTCGACGAGCACACGGTCGAGGTCGTCGGCGAGCGCCGCGGCGAGCACCAGGCCGTCACCGCCGACCGGATCGTCGTCGCGACCGGGACCCGGCCCGCGCGGCCGCCGGAGGTGGAGTTCGACGACCGTCGCGTCGTCGACTCCGACGGCATCCTCGCGATGGACACGATCCCGGCCAGCATGGTCGTCGTCGGCGCCGGCGTGATCGGCATCGAGTACGCGTCCATGTTCGCCGCGCTCGGCACCCGCGTCACCGTCGTCGAGAAGCGGCCGCAGATGCTCGACTTCTGCGACGCCGAGGTCGTCGAGTCGCTGAAGTTCCACCTGCGGGACCTGGCGGTGACCTTCCGGTTCGGCGAGGAGGTCGCCGGGGTCTCGGTCTCCGACCGCGGCACCGTGACGCGGCTGGCGTCGGGCAAGAAGATCCCGGCCGAGACGGTCATGTACTCGGCGGGGCGCCAGGGCGTCACCGACGAGATCCGGGTCGAGCGCGCGGGCCTCGAGGCCGACGCGCGGGGGCGCATCAAGGTCGACGAGCACTACCGCACGGTGGTGCCGCACATCTACGCCGTCGGCGACGTGATCGGCTTCCCCGCGCTCGCGGCGACCTCGATGGAGCAGGGGCGGCAGGCGGCGTACCACGCGTTCGGCGAGCCCGTGCACTCCATGACCGACGTGTCGCCGTACGGGATCTACACGATCCCGGAGGTCAGCTACTGCGGCGCGACCGAGGCCGAGCTGACCGAGAAGTCGGTCCCGTACGAGGTCGGCATCTCGCGCTACCGCGAGCTCGCCCGCGGCCAGATCGTCGGCGACGACTACGGGATGCTCAAGCTCCTGGTCTCCCCCGAGACCCACGCGCTGCTCGGCGTGCACGTGTTCGGCACGTCGGCCACGGAGCTGGTGCACATCGGCCAGGCGATCATGGGGTGCGGCGGCACCGTCGACTACCTGGTCGACGCGGTGCTGAACTACCCGACGCTCTCCGAGGCCTACAAGGTCGCCGCGCTCGACGCCACGAACAAGATCCGTGCCCTCGAGCAGTTCGCCTGAGCCCGGCTGGGCGCGCTCGCGGTTCTCCCTGCCGCGGGCGCCCGACGGGTCCGACGCGGTCTACCTCGCGGGCAACTCGCTGGGCGCACAGCCGCGGGCGGCCCGGGACGCGGTGCTGTCGGCCGTCGACGACCAGTGGGCCCGGGTGGGGGTGGCCGGCTGGGAGGACTGCGGCTGGTGGGCGACGCCGCAACGCCTCGGCGACCGGGTGGGTGCGCTGGTCGGGGCCGCGCCGGGGCAGACCGTCGTCGGCGACTCGACGTCGGTGCAGCTCTTCGGCGCGCTCGTCGCCGCCGCGCGGCTGCGGCCGGGACGTTCGGTGCTGCTCTCCGACGCCGGCCACTTCCCCACCGACCGCTACCTCGCCGCGTCGGTGGCGCGTCTGACGGGACTCCGGCTGGTGACGTCCTCGCCGCAAGCGATGGCGCCGGACGCCGACACCGCCGTCGTGGCCGTGCCCGCGGTGGACTTCCGGACCGGGGAGCGCTGGGACCTCGGCGCCGTGGTCGAGCGCGCCCACGCCGCGGGCGCGGTCGTGGTCGCCGACCTCTCGCACGCCGTCGGCGCGATGCCCGTCGCCCTCGACGCCCTCGGCGTCGACCTCGCCGTCGGCTGCACGTACAAGTACCTCAACGGCGGGCCGGGCGCCCCCGCGTTCGCCTACGTCGCCGTTCGCCACCACGACGCCCTCGACCCGCCGCTGACCGGCTGGACGGGCCACGCCGACCCGTTCGGGATGACCGAGGAGTGGACGCCCGCACCCGGTGTCGCACGGCTCCGGGTGGGGACCCCGCCGATGCTCTCGATGCTCGCCCTCGACGGGGCGCTCTGGGTGTTCGACGACCCCGACGCCCCCGAGCTCACCGGTATCCGGGCCGCCTCCCTGGCCCTGGGCGACGCCTTCCTCGCGGCGCTGCCGGCCGGCGTCGACGTCGTCACCCCGCGGGAGCACGGCCGCCGCGGCGGGCACGTCGCGGTGCGCGTGCCCGACGCCGAGGCCCGGTGCGCGGCCCTGGCCCGGCGCGGCGTCGTCGTCGACGCCCGGCCCCCGGACCTGCTGCGCTTCGGCTTCGCGGCGCCCTACGTCACCGTCGACGACGCCCGCACCGCGGCCCGGGAGCTCACCGCCGTGCTGGGCTGAACGTCGTACGGGGT